>NZ_CAMZMZ010000028.1:0-55819 GCF_947311905.1 Alteromonas sp. CyTr2
TGCGGATGTTGAACGAGTCAAAAATCTCTGTTGGAGAGAGTGGATAAAGTTGGTCAATTAATTAATGCAATTGGTATAAATGCTGGTATTTTTGCGTGTGTCGCGCTTCTTTGCTGCACAAGGATATTGCAATGAGGATAACGATTGAAGAGAGAAGCTGGCCCAATGCATCCATGGGTGCCAGCAGTAGCACCCCAAGAATAAAGGATGCTACTAACAGAACAATAATGAACTGAGAGGTGTAGTGTTGTCTACGAGTTTGCGAATAGTCCAAGTTTGCGATCCAATACGTGTATTTGCGTTACACTTGCATAGTTCGCCCTGTTAATTAACGTAATTTTACCGTCCGACATTTCAATCTCGTGATTACTTTTATAAAACAAACGAGAAATGTCATCTCTCTGCTTTTTATTGCTTTTAGACGCTAACAACCACGCCGGATACGTTGCCATTCCAAATGCAGCTACAACAATAAGGCCATAGAACAATACTGGCGACATTGTTGGCGCTATGTACAGGGAAAATAAAAACATAGCCATACTTGCAACGGTAAATATACCAGTAATTTTGCGAAAACGTATAACTTTCATAAGTTTATTTTCTGCATCAAGCAGCATCGAAAGACGCTTCTTCCACAGCTGCTCTGTCTCTAAACTCGTGCGTTCTTCAACCAGTTGAGGTTTTTTAAAAGCAGGATTGGTATTTTTAAACTGTTGAGCAAGCGCAAACACGTTTACCGCAGCGCCTTCATTAATAGCGCTCTGAAACGATTGTTCAAGCGTAGGTGATTGGTCAAATTGTTGTGAGTTATCTACTAATTTCACTGCGCACACTCCCCTCATTACTACACACTGAGTCTACTTCCGTACATTCAGAGGAAAAATTGCTGAAACCATACTTACTGATTAATAACGATACGCTTACATACGCAAATTGATATTGAACTTTAGCTCATTGAACTTTGGTATAAGTCATGTAGGGCAAGGCCTACAAGGGTGTGAAGACTATATGAAAAGCCATATAGCAGGTAGCGTAAGTCGCAGAAAAGCAGCCCGACTAAACGGGATTAACGTGGGCAAATTAGACTAATTGATAAGGTGAGTTTTATTGCTAAAGCGTTAGGGCTTGCGCAGCTTACTTAAAATACTGATCAAGTTACTTACATTAAATACCGTTCCAAAAATACTGCCCACGGAAATGGCATATAACAGCCCCAAAGTTTCAGCAACAAGAAAAACCTTTCTAATAGTGTGCGTATTGCGGATAACCAAAGATCCCACTGTAAAAATAAGTGAAGACGCATAGGCAATGAAGATTATCCAGCTGTGCTCTAGCACAAACCACTCATAAGCGAGGAAGCCTAGATTCACCGCAACAAAGAAAAATAAAATGGCATTGCTTCTATGTTTAATGGCAATAAAGTTACGAACGCTGGCAAGCAGTGTTCCAATGCCTGCGGCCATGGCATCTAGCATAAAAAAATGCATGCTAAGTGCACTTAAGGCAAACGCAGAAATAAGCAAATACTTGTCTACGTTAGTTTGGCGATACCCAATAAAATTTAAAACAACGGCTATTGCGCCAAAGCCTTCTGCAACTATGTTCATTAATATAAGCTCATTAAAATTTAAGGTAGAAAGGCTGACAAAGGGCTTTGTATTCACTGGTATATTCGCCCTTTTGATCCCTAATTATCAGCTCATTTTTGATTGCATTTTTCGCTATTAAGCTCGGCCATTCCCGATGTGCAGTAACGTTTTTAAGATTATCACTTGCGCCCTCCATTACTTTTTTAAAGTGGAACGCGCAAAGATAAGGCGATTTGTTAGATGTATGCTTTACATAAAGAATATCTGCCAGCGATAGGCCATAACCTTCAGCCGTTTCGATAACCGAGGCTTCCATCGACGCTGGGTACACACAGTACATTTGCCCTTGTTCTATTAACAACTTGCTGCTTGCACTAAAAAGTTCATCTGGGCCCAATGCAGACGTTTGCCTTGCCACGGAGCGAGATTGGCTTTGCTTGCTGTACGCATTTGAAAGTGTAGCTGGCGTGTTAAAGTAAGGTGGATTAGAAATCACTAGGTCATACAAGTGGGGGGAGGTGTAGCCAGTTACATCACAGCAGTAAATAAACAGCTGTTTGGCCCATTTTGCATTTTTAAAGTTGGTAGCGGCCTGCGCTGCGGCTTGCTCATCTATTTCTATCGCGTCAATTCTGGCTGCGCCATTATCGAACGAGCTGATGTCAATTGAACTGCTTTGAACATTCTGCTCTTCACCGTTCGGATTGCAAAAGTGCGCTGCTTTTTGGGCCATCATCAACGCTAAAATGCCACTGCCGGTGCCGATATCCAAGATGCGTGGGGCATGGCTGAGGTTTGCGCGAAACTGTGCCCAACTTCCTAAAATCAGACTGTCGGTATTCACTTTCATCGCGCATTTGTCCTGTGCTACGGTGAATTGTTTACAGCGGAACATAAGGAAGTCGTATTACCTAGTGCGTTAAAAGGCGCGCATTCTATATCAAGTCGGGTTGTGCTTCACGTTAAGGTTGTGACATTTACTGTGAGCGCTTATTTCCAGCGCTGCAGCGACATCATATTTCTGGCAACGTCAACGGCATGAACGGGTCGGTATTTCTTTAACGGGCCTTTCATTATGCTTTGCCATATGGGCGCCGTTTTCTGCGCTATATCTTCTAGCGTCCGCGACTCGTCGCGATTGCCTAACAATAACGAAGGGCGTACGGCAGAGGCATGGGGTAACTGAGGCATTCGCATAATCGCGTTTTCTAGCTCGCCTTTTACTCGTAAATAAAAGTTACTGCTTTTAGCATCAGCGCCTACCGATGATATCCATACAAAACTGTCCGCGCGCTGAGCTCGGGTCAGCTGTGCGGCAACATGAACATATTCAAAATCAACGCGGCGAAACGCTTGTTTCGATCCCGCCTTTTTAAGCGTGGTGCCCAGACAACAGTACACATGATTTACGCTAAAGTAGCCTTGATAGTCCTGTAGATTGTCGAAGTCGATAACCACGGGCTTTAGGCGATTGTGAGGGTCGTTAAACATACTGGAGGAGAGCGGTTTTCTGACTAAGCAGGTTACCTCATTGTACCGTCTATCCTGTAACAGCATATTTACAAGCGTTCGTCCCACTAAACCTGTCGCTCCTAGCACCATTGCGGATTTCATATGTCGCACCTTGTATCATAAATTGATATAACTACAATCAAACCTTCGACAGTCAAATATGCAGATAAAAATGAAAAAAGCCCTTTTAATTGGAGCCGCTATGCTCTCTACTGCTTTAAACGCTGAAACGCTCACTATTGAGCGTATTTTCTCTTCTCCTTCACTCGATGGCAACGCACCCCGTTCGTTAAAAGTATCACCTGACGGTCAACGGGTAACATTTCTTAAAGGTAAGCAAACCGACTACGAGCGCCTAGATCTATGGGAATACCATATTGAAAGTGGCCAAACTCGCATGCTTTTCGACTCAAACGACCTACAAAGCGGCGAAGAAGTGCTTTCTGATGAAGAGAAAGCGCGACGCGAGCGTATGCGTTTATCTGGCAGCGGTATTGTAAGCTACCAGTGGTCGGACGATGGTAAAGCATTACTTTTCCCATTAGGTGGCGATGTGTTTTATCACAAGCTGGGCGAAAAAGGGGCGAAGCAACTTTTAGATACTGACGCTTTTGAAACTGATATTAAATTATCACCAAAAGGTAACTACATTTCCTTCATTCGCGACCAGAACCTTTATGTAAAACACATTGAATCGGGTAAAGAAACGGCAATTACCAAAGAAGGTGGCGACAACATTAAATTTGGTATGGCCGAATTTGTGGCGCAAGAAGAAATGGGCCGTATGACCGGATACTGGTGGTCGCCAGATGAGACTAAAATTGCCTTTACCAAGGTTGATGAAAGCCCGGTAGATGTGATCACGCGTTCTGAAATCTATGCTGACGACATCAAGCTTATCGAACAAAAATACCCGAAAGCGGGCACGCCAAACGTCTTGGTGGAACTTGCTATTCAAGACATCAACTCTGGCGATCGCACTTGGGTTGATTTAGGTGAAGATAAAGACATTTATTTTGCTCGCGGTAAGTGGATGCCAAACAACACCACCTTCACATACCAATGGCAGACACGGGATCAGCAGACGTTAGAGCTGCGTGCGTTCGACCTTAACAGCAAAAAAGAAAACGTGCTGCTTACAGAATCAAGCAACACGTGGGTAAACCTGCACAACGACCTTTACTTCCTAAAAGACAAAGGCCAATTTATTTGGGCGTCTGAGCGCGACGGTTTTAAACACCTTTACCTATTCGACAACAGCGGCAAGCTGGTTAAGCAATTAACCAAAGGTGATTGGGTTGTAGACAGTGTTGAAGCTATTGATACAGCGAACAACCGTTTGTACTTCTCTGGCCGCAAAGACACTCCACTAGAAAGCCATGTTTACAGCGTGCCTTTAGATGGCGGCGAGATTTCACGTATCACTGAACTAGGCGCGTATCACAGCGCGGCATTTAGCAAAGATGCCTCTATCTTTATTGACCGTTTCTCAACGATTAACTCTCCTGCACAAGTTAGCCTAAATAGCGCCACCGGCGAGCGAATTACCTGGCTTGAAGAAAATAAAGTTGAAGAAGGCCACCCTCTGCACGCTTACATGGATAGCTGGACGGCACCTGAGTTTGGTGACATCTCCACAAAAGATGGCGCAACTCTTAAGTATCGAATTTACACGCCTGACACTGCCAAGCAAAACCCTAAACAGAAGCACCCTGTTATTGTTTACCTTTACGGCGGCCCGCACGCACAAGTGGTAACAAACAGCTGGGCGGGTAACCGTGGCTTGCTTTTCCAACACTGGGTTGACCAAGGTTATGTGGTATTTACGCTAGATAACCGCGGCTCTAACTATCGCGGTAAAGGCTTTGAAGATCCTATTTATAAAAAAATGGGCTTTATTGAAGTGGACGATCAGGTTGCAGGCGTGGAGTTCTTGCGTACGCTTGACTACGTGGACGCTGAACGTATTGGTGTTCATGGCCACAGCTATGGCGGCTACATGACGCTAATGACCATGTTCAAAGCGGGCGATTATTTTGCAGCGGGCGTGTCAGGTGCGCCGGTAACTGACTGGCGCCTATACGATACCCACTACACTGAACGCTACATGGGCAACCCAAATACAGATGATGATGCTTACACTGCGTCTTCAGTATTCCCGTACGCAAAAGATCTGAAGGGCGACCTTTTGATTTACCACGGCATGGCAGATGACAACGTGTTGTTTACCCATTCAACAATGCTCTACAAGCACCTTCAAGACTTGGCAATTCCATTTGAAACTATGGATTACCCGGGCAAGAAGCACAGCATTCGAGGCAAGCAAACGGGCATTCATTTATACAAAACTATTACTAACTTCTTTAACCGTAACTTGAAAGACTAATACGGTTAGAGCCTAGGGCCTGTTGATCTCTACTGTACATCCAAGCTCGACAAGCCCTAGAAAGTAGTAAAAAGCAAAAAGCGATGCTTATGAAGGCATCGCTTTTTTGTTTGGTCAGTTTAATTAACGCTTATTTTGTACATGTTTGCGTTGTAGCGCTTTGTGCACTTGCAGGGTGATTAGACTTTCTTTACTTGCTACTTGCTACTTGCTACTTGCTACTTCAAAGCATCAATCAAATATGACAAATGCAGAAACTAGCTAAACATCTGGGTTGCTAGGTTTTGCTGTACCGCCTGAGCAGACGATGCACTTAGTTCAATCTCAATAGGATCGGCTTTGCCCGACAGCCAAATTTTAAGCTCGGCGTCAGTATCAAAATGCCCTGCCGTCTCAACGATAAACTGCGTGATAGATTTATAAGGAATGGAGTGATAGTTCACTTTGCGCCCGGTAAGGCCTTGCTTATCTATAAGGATTAGGCGCTTGTTGGTGAATACACTTAAATCGCGCACTAGCTTAAACGCAGAGGTAACGGTTTCGTTAGCAGCAAGTATAGGCGTAAGCTCTTCTTGAACATCTGAAGCGCTAGTCTCGCTTGCATTCCCCATGATGGTATCAAATAAACCCATGACATTTCCTTTTAAGCAGAGGCAAGTTTAACTCGCCATTGAACTCTATGCGCCAGTGGCTTGGGTTTATCTAAAGCAAAGCCTTGACCGAAATCTACTTTAAGATCTCGTAAAACCTCGGCGGTCGCGTTATCGACCACAAACTCGGCTACGGTCTGTTTACCCATACTGTGCGCGATATTATTTATCGCAGTTACTGTAGCATGATCGATAGGATCGTGAACGATATTTCGCACAAATGAGCCGTCGATCTTAACGTAATCAACATCTAGGTTTTTCAGGTAGGTGAACGAGGACATACCAGCACCAAAGTCGTCTAAGGCAAAGCTACACCCCAAATCGCGTAGTGTAGAAATGAAATGTTTAGCAGCGCTTAAGTTAGTTACCGCTGTTGTTTCTGTAATCTCAAAACAAATTTTCTCAGCAGGTACAGAAGTACTTTGCATACGCTTGGCAATCTTATGCAGCGCCATTTCATCACCCAATGTAATACCCGATAAATTAATCGCGACTTTGCCCACGTTATCGATGTGAGCGGGGTTACGTTCAAGGGTTTTAAGGGTGTTATCTACCACCCACATATCCACTTTGTTCATTAAACCGTGACGTTCTGCCAACGGGATGAAAAGCCCCGGGCTTATAAGACCACTGTCTTTTGCATTTAGACGAAGCAAAATCTCGTAATGCTGAAGTTGGGCGGCCTTTTCTTGGTTGGGCACGTTAAGCGGCATGATAGCTTGGCTATACAACTCAAACCCGTCGTTTTGTAATGCGTGATGCAAGGCATGTAACACCTGGTTTTCACTGTCATCAATGGCCATTTGCGAGTCATTATCATGAAACACAAAGTAACGGTTTCGACCCAAGTGTTTGGCTTTGTAACACGCGTTGTCAGCAGCTTTAATTAACGCTTCTGCACTTTGTGTACTCTCGTTTATTTCAATAACGCCAATGCTTGCCCCTACAAAGAACAACTTGTCGTCATAAACAAAACGATAATTTGAAATCGCCAATAAAAGCTTGTCTAGGCGCTTGGTCACCTCATCCAAACTTTGATTGCGAAATATAATGCAGAACTCGTCTCCCCCTATTCGGGCAAGCAGATCTTGCCCATTCACGTATTGCCTAAATATGGTGGAGATTTCTTTTAGTAGCTTATCGCCGGCTGGATGACCACAGCTGTCGTTTACTAACTTGAATCGATCCATATCGATAAAGCACATCACGCTTTGCTTGTGGTAAGCGCGAGGCGAATTGATACTCGCCACTTTTTCAAAATCAACGTGGTTTAAAGTCTTGCTCTCGCCCTGCTGACCAGCCGCTTTATGCGTTTCATCAAGGATCGCTCGCAGTTTCTCATCAAATGCATAGCGATTAAACAGCCCGGTTAACTGGTCATGGTTAGCTTGAAAATACACTTCTTCCTGCAGCGCCAGCTCTTTCGTCACATCGCGAGCTATGCCTTCAACGGCAACCAGTAATCCTTGCTCGTCGACAATGGGCGTGTCTGAAAATTCAATCGCTAACGGCTCGCCGACCTTGCCTTGATAATGCACAATATAAGGCTCGGGCTTTTCGCCACGGGCAATGGTTTGGCGTATCTCAAACGTCTCGTCAGGTACTTGGCGAACGTACTTCGACTCGTTCGCACAGAAGTCTTCTGCGCTAAACCCTAAAATCTTTTCAATACCCGCGCTCACATACATAAAGTTGTGCTCAACGGTCTTGGTGTAAACAAAATGGCGGTGCATACCGTCAACTAAGCGGCGATACTTTTCTTCGCTACGCTTAAGATCGTGCTGAGCACGAAAACGCTCGGTAATATCCCTTACCGTAATCGCGATATTTTCGCCGGCTTTAACCACTTGTATTTTAATCCATTCTGGCCAAATTTTATCGCTAACTACTTGAACATGCGCTTCATAAGGTACGCCATTTATGGCCACGTTCTTTGCGTTTTCAAATTGATCGTACATACCTAAAAAGCGGGTTTGCTCTGCCAAACTCATCGCTCGCAGTGCGTCACAGGCACCACGGAATAAATAGCGGCTGTAGGAGTTTGCTTCCACAAGCGAGAAGTCACCATCTGCAGGTTGATAAATAAGTAGTGCGTCAAGAGATGCCTCGCTAGCCGTGAGGTAACGCTGTTGACTTACTGATAAATTAACTGCACCTTTAAGCTGCTTGTGCAGTACATAGCTCACCAAAGCCGACATCAGTAGCCCAATTATGATTATCAACAAACCCGCATTATAGGGGCTAAGTTGAGACTGCATAGTAAGATAGAACTCTCGCTCTAAAAACGTGAATGGCTCAAGCCTTACTATGGAACCATCGTTCAGTAACTCACCGCTTTGAAATAATATTTCGTTGTCACCCTGAAGCTGAAAGTTAAACTGCGGCCCCACTAACTCGCCTAACATCACGGTTAATATAGTCTGTACGTCGAACCCCGCCACCAAAAATCCGTGCTCAGGCTCTTGAGGGCTTATGGCTCTGCCTACAAGGATAAAGTGATGTT
Source organism: Alteromonas sp. CyTr2 (assembly GCF_947311905.1). Taxonomy (NCBI): domain Bacteria; kingdom Pseudomonadati; phylum Pseudomonadota; class Gammaproteobacteria; order Alteromonadales; family Alteromonadaceae; genus Alteromonas; species Alteromonas sp. CyTr2. Next base: position 8,641 of record NZ_CAMZMZ010000028.1, read on the forward strand.
GAGCGGCATCTGAATACAAAAGTGTGCTTTCCAAATCCTCGGACAAACGCGATATGTTTAAGCCCAATGCATCCATAGGGCGGCCAATGAGGCTGTTGTCTATACGGGTTTTGATACCGGAAGATGGTGTTGCCACCCACGCTATCTCACCGCTCGCATCGACAAATACCAACGATGAAAAGCCTCGCTGCATGCCCATCAATGACAGGGCTTGCGCATTAAACCAGTCTACTTGGTTTGGCTCAAAGGTGGGCCAGTTTCGCATCAGGTTGTGCAGCGCTTGAATACGTTCGCTTGAGAAAACTTCAAGACTAATTTTTACCTGCTCGGCAACCGACTGCGCCTTAGAAATACGTGCTGCGCGTTCATCGTTTTGAATAAAAACACCAGCAGAAACAAATAAAAAGGTGAGAAAAAGAAACAAAACCGTAGGTAAGGCGTAAATACGATGGTTGTGTTTGCTTAACATGTGCCTGTCTCCGGTAACTAGCGCCGGTATACTAAAGTAGAATTATTAAATAAATATGAATTGTCTTATGTGGTATAGGCTCTGGCGTTATCTAATAGTATCTGGCACTGTAAGGCTTTCGATTTCCTTTTAGTGCGTAAAGGCCCTTGTCGGCGCTACCCCACAAAAAAACCAAAATGAAAAGAGCGTTACTTAATGAGTATTTCTCCAAATTTCGAAGATATAAAACAAGCCTATGAACGTATAAAAGGCGACGTAAAGAAAACGCCAATTGTTGAATCTTCGTTGCTCAACAAGTGGATGGGCAACCGCATTTTGTTCAAAGCAGAGTGCTTACAGACCATCGGGGCATTCAAAATTCGTGGTGCGATGAATTTTTTAGCACGGTTAAAAGAGGAAGGAAGATTACCACAACATGTGGTAGCCAATAGCTCTGGAAATCATGCACAAGCGGTTGCTTATGCGGCAGCACATTTCGGCTGTAGCGCCACAATTTTCGCAAGCGAAACTATATCGCCAATTAAAGCTGCCGCTACGCAAAGCTATGGTGCTGAATTAAAACTATTCCCTACCCGTCCAGAAGCAGACGCGGCTGTCGAGCAAGCATCAAAAGCGCCAGACACAGTCTGGATACCGCCGTTTAACCACAAAGATATTGTGGCAGGACAAGGCACGGCAACGTTAGAAGCGCTTAACGAAATTGGTGAGGTAGATGCTGTCTTTGCGCCGTGTGGTGGCGGAGGGTTATTGTCGGGCTCATTACTAGCAACTCGCGCACTACAGCCAAATGCATTGGTCATTGGCGCTGAGCCTGCCGAAGCCAATGATGCCTCTATGTCGTTGCAAGCTGGTGAGATCATTGCTTTAGACTATGCTCCAAATACCTTAGCAGACGGTGCAGCCACGCCTTCTGTTGGCGATGTAACGTTTCCTATACTGCAAGAAATAGATGATTTCTACGAAGTGGATGAGCTGCAAATTGCTTATTGGACCCAATGGCTACATCATTTACTAAAGCTTCATATTGAGCCCACGAGCGCGATGACCATGGCTGCAGTAGCGGCTTGGGCTGCCAACACTCCACCTGGGCAAACCGCTCTTGTTATATTGAGTGGTGGCAACATTAGCCAGTCGAGTATGGCTAAGATTTGGGAGAGAGATTTTTTGCTGCAGCCTCCCATTCTTGAACTTGATGACGAAGACGAATTTGAAGACACCGAGCGTGCCGAGGCATAGCGTTGCGTTAGTGCGCAGCTATTGAAACTTGAGCAGCTCGGTATAAAAACTAAAAAACAAAGAATAAAACAGAAATAAAAAAGGCAGAAACTCACTATGAACTCTACATTGTCGGCACTGACATTTAAAAAGCACTCGCTTTCAAAATTGCTAACCGCAACGTTTGCAACAGCGGCAACGTTAGGCGCTATGACCACCTCGCTTACGGTGGATGCTGCAACGCTAGTCGAGAACGTAAAAGGCTATACCTTAAATGAAAAGGGTGAACTCACTACTTTTAAAAATCTTCTTTTGGACGAAGGTAAGGTAGTAGCACTAGACATAGAGAAAGGCAAAACCTCTGTTGATGACACCATAGACGGCGAAGGCAAAGTCATGCTTCCCGGCCTTATCGACGCTCACGGTCACCTTCTCGGTCTAGGGGCAAACTTACTAGAAGTTGACTTACGTGAAAGTAAAAGTGCGAAAGACGCTGCCAAGATGGTTGCCGAATACGCTTTTGCGAATGGACAACAAGCTTGGATTACCGGGCGCGGTTGGAACCAGGAATTGTGGTCTGACAGAGCGTTTCCAACAGCGGCTGATCTAGATAAAGTCATTTCTGACCGACCTGTGGCGCTAGCTCGTGTAGACAGCCACGCTACCTGGGTGAACAGTAAAGCGATGGAAATCGCGGGTATAACTAAAAACACCCAATCGCCCGCAGGGGGCGAAATCATTAAGGACGCTGACGGTAATCCTACCGGTGTTTTCATTGATAATGCATCTCAATTAATTGAAGCGCATTTGCCTAAAGCAAGCAGCGCTATTTACGAGCAACAATTACATGCAGCAGGTGAGCACTTACTAGCAAATGGCGTTACGTCAATGCACGATGCTGGCGTAGGCAGAGACGTTTACGATTTCTATTTAAAAGAATCGGTAGAAGGTGACTTGCCCGTGCGTATTTATGCCATGGTGAGTGCTACAGATCCTGATCTCAGCACCATGCTGGGCAATGGTACTATTCGCGACCAAGACGACTTTTTATATATTCGTTCGGTAAAAGCCTATGGCGACGGTGCACTAGGTAGCCGAGGCGCAGCATTGCTTGAACCTTATTCAGATGCACCGCATCAACATGGTTTGCTGTTAACTCAACCAGAAGATATGACCCAACTGTTTACTACGGTAATTGGTGCGGGCTTCCAGCTTAACTACCATGCCATTGGTGATAAGGCTAACCATGTTGCACTGAACGAGTTTGAAACCACGTTTAAGAGTATTGGCGGCAGCGAACTGCGCAACCGCATTGAGCATGCACAGGTGATTGCGCCTGACGACCTAGCCCGCTTTGCTTCGCTGAAGGTCTTACCTTCCATGCAGCCTACTCACGCCACCAGCGATAAGAACATGGCGGAAGATCGCCTTGGCAAAGATCGTATGAAAGGCGCTTACGCGTGGAAAACGCTACTCGATTCGGGCATTGCACTGCCCTTAGGCTCTGATTTCCCTGTTGAGCTTGCTAACCCATTTTACGGGCTTCACGCTGCGGTTACGCGACAAGACAGAAACAATCAACCCGTAAAAGGTTGGTATGCCCACGAAGCGTTAACCATTGAACAAGCCTTTAAAGGGTTTACATTAGATGCTGCCTACGCAGGGCACATGGAAGATACCTTGGGCACACTGACGCCAGGAAAATGGGCAGACTTTATCTTGGTCGACCAAGATATTTTTACCATTGATGCCAAAGACATTTGGAAAACCGAAGTACACGCAACTTATGTGGCTGGAGAAGAAGTTTTTTCTAAATGAGTAGCGAAAACAAAAGCCTGTTAACCAAAGGGATTGGCGGCATTGGCGCTGCCCTTTTGGTGTTAAATGGCCTTATTGGGGCGGGCATTTTTGCTCTGCCCGCTAAAATGGCCGCTGAGCTCGGCGCTTTCAGCCCTTACATCTTTTTGATTTTTGGCACGCTAATGCTGGCCATAGTGTGGTGTTTTGGGCAGCTAGCGGCGCTGTACCAAGAAACCGGTGGACCTGTGGTGTACGCCCAGAAAGGCTTCGGCGACGCAGCGGCGTTTCAAACTGGCTTTATTTACTATTTAGCTCGCGCAACCGCGATTGCCGCCAACATGCACGTGTTATTGCTGTACGCCGGCTATGTGTGGCCCGAACTGAATGCGGGAATAGGCAAGTCATTCGCTATTATTGCGCTTACCACAGCACTAATCGTAGTGAATATTGTTGGCCTTAAGGCCGCCATGCGTTCACTTGATACTATCTCGGTGCTAAAACTGCTGCCTTTCGTGGCGCTTATTGCGGTTGGTTACTGGCAGCTCGATTTTTCTACTGCGCTAACACGTTCTTCGGAAACCGTTGTACCTGCGTTTGACACCTTTTCTGCCGGTGCCCTACTTACGCTTTACGCCTTTATTGGTTTTGAAACGGTAGTGGTCACGAGCGGCGAGACCAGTTCACCAAAAAAGACCATACCTCGGGCTTTAATGCTTACAGTTTCAGGTATCGCCATATTTTACTTTTGCGTGCAGTGGCTTTATTGGCACACTGTAGGGCCTGCAAAGCCGGATAGCGCACCACTTATTGCACTCGCCAATATGATATTTGGCGAAACTGGGGCGCTTATAATGACGCTAACCGCCGTGGTGTCGGTTGCCGGTAACTTACTGGCAAATATGATTTCTACGTCTCGGCTGACGTTTTCTATGGCCCAGCAGTCACTTATTCCAGGTAAACTGGGACAGAAGTTAGGCGAGATTCATGCGCCCTTTGCTACCCCAGCAGTTTCCATATTAATACTGGGAATGTTTGCCGGTACTATGGCACTTAGCGGTAGCTTTGTGTGGTTAGCTATTTCCAGTGTGCTTGCCCGGCTTGTGGTTTACGCCGTGTGTGTAGTGGTGTTGATGAAAGCACAGCGGGCTTCATTGCAAGGTGCTACCTTGCAGAGCGCTTCTTCACAAAGCAGCATGCAGCAAGATAATTCTGAGAATGACGCTTATTTTAACGGCTCTGCAGGCGCATTTGCCAGCCCTGTAAACCTGTTTCGACGTCTGATACCCTTTGTCGCACTAGCGGTTTGCGCATGGTCTATTGCACAGTCGTCAACCAACGCGTGGCTATTTTTACTGGGTGAATTAGTGGTTGGCGCACTGCTTTATTTTTTTTATTTCGCTCCAAGCAACAAAGAATCAAAAGGTTAAACCGTGGAAATTCAAGTTATACCCGTTACGCCCTTTGCCCAAAACTGTTCATTAATTTGGGATTCATCCACTAACAAAGGCGCGTTTGTCGACCCAGGCGGCGACGTTGAAAAGTTGATTGTAGCTGCATCGAATAAAGGCGTGAGTATAGAGAAAATTATACTCACTCATGGGCACTTAGATCATGTGGGCGGCACTGTCGCCATTGCTGAACATTACGGTGTCCCCATTGTAGGGCCGCATATTGGCGATAAATTCTGGCTAGATGCACTTATGCAGCAAAGCCAGATGTTTGGCTTTCCACCCGCCCAGCCTTTTGCTCCCAACGAGTGGTTAAACGACAACGATACCATTTCAGTGGGCAATTTAACGCTAGAAGTGCTGCATTGCCCGGGTCATACACCTGGTCATGTGGTGCTGGTAGAACGCTCAAGTAATCGCGTTATTGTGGGTGATGTAATTTTCGCAGGCTCTATTGGCAGAACTGATTTCCCACAAGGTAATCATCAGCAATTAATCGACTCGATTAAACAGAAAATTATGGTGCTGCCGGATAATATGACGATTTACCCGGGTCATGGGCCAACCACTACGGTTGCAACCGAAAAGGCCACGAATCCTTATGTTTCGAGTCAATTCGGATAAAACCTCACGTTTTATAAGCAGTGAAAGAACAAAAAGGCGAGGTGCGTTGAACAAGCTTTTGCTTGTTTCGCCCTCGCCTTTCGCTTATTTAAAGCTTGCTATGCATTCGCTTAGCGCAATGTCTATAAAGCGTTATTAACTAACGCTTATTCGTATGCACCGCTAGCATAATGCAACTCATAGCTGTGGCTATAAATTTCAAGGATGTTGCCAAACGGGTCTTCCATGTAAATCATGCGGTAAGGCTTTTCACCCGGATAGTAATAACGCGGCGCCTTCATTCGCTTTTTACCACCAGCAGCGACAATTTTTTCAGCCAAGCCTTCTACATCTGGGTCTTGAACACAGAAATGAAAGATACCGGTTTTCCAATATTCAAAGTTGTTTTCTGGGTTCTCTTGGTTGCTGAACTCAAAAATTTCAACGCCGACACGATCACCTGTTGAAAGGTGCGCAATGCGGAATTTCCCCCAACCTGGACCAAATACATCGGTACACATTTCGCCAATGGCCGAGTCATCTTCAACAATCTCGGTTGGCTTCATGATGAGGTACCAGCCAAGTACTTCAGTATAAAATTTCACGGCAGCTTCTAAGTCAGGTACCGAAATTCCAATATGAGAAAACGTACGTGGATATGGTGTTTTTACTGCTTCAGTCATCACTTACTCCTATGTAGTGCAAGTTATCGAAATGGCTTAAGCGGCCGCCTCGTCAAGAAGGCCAACTCGAACACCGCTTAAGTGAATGTGCATACATAGTAGCTAGACAAAGATGAAACATGAAATTATGATATTTTCTAAATTTAATAATTTTAAATTATAGAAAATGATAAACCCTACTTGGCTAGACACCTTCATCACGTTAGTAGAAACGGGGAACTTTACGCGCACCGCAGAGCAACGGTTTATGACGCAGCCGGGCGTAAGTCAGCACCTTAAGAAACTGGAAGAGGCATGTCAGTGTGAACTAGTCATCCGTTTAGGCAAGGGGATTCAGCTAACTGAACAGGGCCAGCGTGTGTACCACTATGCCAAGGAGCAGCAGGAAAAAGAGCAAGATTTTATTGCCAGCTTAAAGTTTGACGCCCCTTTTGAAGGTAAGTGTGTAGTGGCCTGCTCGGGTGCGATTGCTCAGCGTATTTACCCTGCTCTGCTGGCACTGCAAAAACAGCATAGCGCGCTTAATATTCACGTGGAAGTCGCACCTCGTCGTACTATTTTGTCAGGCATTGCGAACAATACGCTGGAGCTTGGCATTGTGACAAACCAGCCAGAGAGCGAAGATATACATAGTGAGTATTTAGGCGAAGAAGCATTGGGGCTTATTCTACCGCGTAGCCTACCTGACGCGCTTGCTGCGCAGATTCCTGAGTTATCTGATAATACGCAGGGTTGTATCTCTAATTCGGGTTCGGGTTCGGGTTCGGGTTCGGGTTCGGGTTCGGGTTCGGGTTCGGGTTCGGGTTCGGGTTCGGGTTCGGTAGCAAAAGTAGCAAGCGTATCTGGAAAAGCAAAGAGTAAAACTGATGGTGGTAGAACATTAAAAGCCGTCATCAAGCATCTAGGGCTTATTAATCACCCTGATGCCATGCACTACTTGCAGCGCTATTTTAACGATTGCGGAGAAGCTGAGTTAGCCAACATTAATCCGAATAAGCTACCTCATACCGGCTACATCAACCAACTTTCGCAAATTCTACTGCCGGTAAGCGAAGGGTTGGGTTACACCGTGCTGCCCACCAGCACACTAGACTTTGTGTCTTTTGCCGACAAACTTACCGTCTACAAAGCTAAAAATGAAGTAACCGAGCCCCTATACAGTGTTCAAACACCCCACAGCGCTCTACCCGCCCGCTACCAAGTAGTGAAACAAGCCATCAGGCAAGTATTGGGTTAAAAATTGGGGTCAGAGTACATTATCGATCTAGCTAACCTGAGTATTGGGGTCAGAGTACATTATTCCGCTAGGTTACCAACCAAGCGCTAAGCTTTTAGAGAGTGGGGCCATTTAAGTTATTCTGGGTTACTAACTAAGCGCCGAGCTTTTTGAGAGCGGCGCAATTAAAGTTACTCTGACCCCATAATTCGTGATTAGTCGTGAAGCGATGGATCTGGTGCAACCATATCGGCTTCTTTTTTGTGTTCAGGGACATCCACTTTACCCGAGGCTATGACTTCGCCTTCCTGCCATAGCTTCCACTCACCCCGTTCATAGATATCCCACTGTTCATCGTTTGTTAGCGGTTCAGTAGCAATAATGCTCACTACATCTTTTGGCGTGGTTTCAGCTGCAAAATCAATTTCCACCTCTACATCACTCAAACAAGCGGGGCCAAAAGGTGCTCTGCGGGTAATGCTAGCTAACTTTGTACTACAGAACGTAAACAACCAGTCGCCATTGCTCAGCAAGCAATTGAATACACCTTGCTGAGCGTACTCCTTTGCAAGTGAAACTAACGTTTCAGCTAACTGCTCAGGCATAGCGTCTCGGGGGAGATTTTGCCTAACGTTATTCATAATATCGCAGAAAAGCTCTTCGCTATCGGTATCCCCAACTGCTTCGTAAACACCCGTCCGGCGCGAGAAATTAGGTAGTTGTCCGTTGTGCGCAAACACCCAGTATCGCCCCCACAGTTCGCGAGTAAAGGGATGCGTGTTAGCTAAGTTAATGTTACCCACATTAGCCTGACGAATATGGCAAATCGCATTCTTGCTTTTTATAGGCAACTTCGAAACAAAGTCTGCGATGGGTGATGTGGCGCAAGGCTCGGGATCGTGAAACATACGCACGCCCTTCCCTTCATAAAAAGCAACGCCCCAGCCGTCTTTATGCGGCCCTGTTTCACCACCGCGGCGAGTCAGCCCGGTAAAACTAAAACATAGGTCAGTAGGAGTGTTCGCACTCATGCCTAAAAGTTCACACACAACGTTTGTCACCTATAGCAGTTATTTCATTAAGTATGTCGAGAATACGCAAGCACTCGAGCCGAATCAATTCGACATTGGTCCGTAATAAAGGAGAAGCGGCAGACTTTACAACTCATTCACCTTTTTAAACCCAATGACCTTCATACCACTTTATTTTAATTGAATTGCGTAAAAACGTCCGTTTTATGTTTACCTCCCCTTTCATTTACAATAAATAATAATGATAATCAATTACAAAAAAACTATTCTTTCATATATATGATGCGCTACCACTCTTTCTCGATTTATTCGCTTTTCGTCATTGTTATGTGTTCGGTGTTATTACCTTACACTTCTTTTGCTAACGAGGTTTCGCCTTCAACTCATATCGCTAATACTGGGAACAACAAGGTAAATCAAACCTTTAAGCATTTATTAAGCGAACATTAAATCGTGGCAATTGGTGATATACACGGCTCCGCAGCACCGACAGAGCTCTTAATCAACGCTCTGTCTGATCGTGATATCTTTGAGAGTGTCGACGTTATTGTGACTGAGTTCGGTAATAGCCATTACCAGCCCGAGTTGGATGATTATCTGCTTAACCCCAATACAAAGGTTTCACTGCAAGAGTTAGAGCCTTTGTGGCAGGACAGTATTTATTTCATGGCGTGGCAATATAAGCATTACCGACATTTCGTACAGACACTAAGGTTACTCAATGCATCGTCAAACCATAAAGTGCGCATAGCTCTAGCTGAACCAGAGTTTAAATGGGAAGGATTGAGCAAAGAGCAATGGCAGTCTCTCACCAAAATACGCATTGTGAACTATGAGAAAACTGTGAAGCAGGTAGCTGAACAAAACGATAAAGCGATTCTTCTGTTTGGCGCAATGCATACATTAAAGCAGCCTGTATCGTTAAAGCGGGGAGAAGCAGTCAATGAATTTGTGCCCTTTATTTCTAAACTTAAGGACCTAAATATTGCGACAATATGGACCCATTTTTCTACATCGACAATACCTGACATTTCTACTCCTACGCTCGTTTTGCTTAACGAAAAGAATGAATTGAACTCCCCTTTATCCAGCGTTTCAGCACGATTTGCAGACGGCACAAATCAAAAGCTTTCAAACGTTGCTGACGCATACTATTACCCGGGTCCTTTGAACCGTCATGCGCCAGTGCCTTCACATATTAAACAAAACAGCCAATGGCACCACGAAATGAATCGGCGCGCCGCAATAGTTGACGAACGAGTCTCAGCACAAATCGCTAAGCAATTAGCTGAATGGCAAGCCGAAACCGACTAGCAATACGAAATTATGGGGTCAGAGTACTTTTTTAGTAATGTACTCTGACCCCATTTATTCGGTGCGTTATTGGGGCTGACAAATCTCATGTAGTGCTGAAGGGGCGTCGACACTGAGATAAAGTGTGTCCATCGGCTCAATAAAAGTCGCTAAACCCGAGTAATACTTTTGTTCTGACACAAAGGTAAGCTTAACGTTTGCGTTGCCTCTACCGAAATGGAACTGTTCTTTTATTGAAGCAGCCATCCAACTGCCTGTTTCTACTTGTTTAATATTGGAAAGTGGAATAACAGTCATTCCCCACCACGAATTATTCACCATAAGCTTATCTTTTATAAGGTAAACAGAGTAATACTTGCTGACTCTGTAGTTAGCAATAAACATCACTATGAGGTAAAAAACCAAGGTTGCCACCACAATGGCAACCGTTTCACTCCAAAGTGCTATGGCGAGATAACTTGCATACGTCGCAACTACAAGCGCTACACAAACCAGTGACACATGCCACCACTGTGCGGACCATAAACGCAGATTGGCTATGGCGGGAACATGGTTTCTACTAAAACGAGGTATGGCGTAGTACCAACTGGCGGGCTCATGAGCAAACATAAGTGCCAACTCTAACTTCTTTGCTTCCTTTGATCCTTTTTCATAAATGTTATCGCCTTCATATTGTTCCAGCATATGAATTCGCGGATCGCCAGAGAGCTTTCGAGCCCCCCACAACGCTTTAACTATCGTTACCAGAAGGAGAATTTCTATCACCATCAATACTGCAATAACCGGGTATTTAAGGTAGGTAATGAATTCAAAGTAATAGGCTAACTGCTCTGGATAGTTATAGCGTGCGACCAAACTACTTAAAGAAAGAACTAACAATAATTTCCACAGCGCCTGTTTGCCAATTCGAATGATCCAGAAATAGTAAAGTACAGGCAAAAAGACAAAATATGCCAACGTGACCAGCAAGGTATTACGCCACTGTGTATTAGCCCAAATACTTTCAAAGGAGAAGGTTATGTCAGGAAGGGTTTCAGGTAAAAATAATGTGCCCACATAAAAGCAGGCAGCAGCAACTATTAGAAAAGCTATCCGGTATTTAACGGGTTTGCGCATAATTCATCCCTGATGCGTTAAACAAGCTGGCTGAATGCCGAACCAGCGTTACACCTACCATACTGAAAATGCGCCGAAACCAAAAGCGTAAATCGTAAAACTAATGGGGTCAGAGTACATTACTTAGAAATGTACTCCGACCCCATTAATTTAATGTACTCTGACCCCATTTTTTAAGCGGCTTTTACTTTGGGAGAGTCTTCGTGCTCAGTAGCGCTGCTTTGAGTATCGCTTTTTGTGTTGCGTAACTCGTCTGTAGTTTGGCTATCGCGTACGTTCTTCTGCACCGTAATAGCGGCGAAAAGGCTTAATATGAAGGCCATGCCGAAGAAGCCTTTTTCACTCAATAAAAGCTCAGCATTTAATAAGCCAACCACTAACAATACGATGGCTGATGCGGTGGCTACGGCTGATGCAAGGAAGTACGCTTTGGTAGTTGGCACACCTTCCATTTTATCGCGTACCGTTTTTTGTAAGCTCACCACAGAAAACAAGCCAAATAACATAATGGTGAAGTAATAACCTTTTTCATTAAGCGCCATTGGGGCATTGTAAAGGCCGATAAAATAAGCGGCTACACCCACAACTAGGGCTGCCAGTGAAGCTATTCGAAATGCTTTCGTTGGTTTATTCTGAGTCTGCATTGTTAAATTCCTCGATAATAGTTGTCTCACCGTTGCTCGCAAAAATAACTGCCTTTTCCGATAAATCGTATTTCTGCATGTAACGAGCAAGGCTTCCAAATGTAGTTGTTTCCACCTTACGACCGTGATCGGACAGCGTCACGCCGTCGCTGAACATACTCGCCAAGCCAAGTTTGGCGCGGCTCATGTTTACTTTTTGCGGCGTAAAATATGCCTTTGCATTAGCTTTTAGCTGGGCTATATCTGTGGTGGAGTACACCGCAGCATTCAGCACATCTAAGGTGTACTCGGTACAGTTTTGTCGTTCACTGTTGAATGGGTTAGCAACCACTGAATAGCGTGGGTTATGCAACAATTTTGCTTTATCTTCGCTGTACATACTTATAAGCGCTTGCTGCACGGCAGCCGATGGGATAATGAGGCCTGCTTCGAGCGCATAAGCACTCCAGAAAAAATCTACCGGATAATCGGTAACTAAATGACTCACGTCTTGTTCATCAGCATCTTGATACAAATTATGGATTGCATAGCTTTTGGCTGTCTCACCATTATCCAACTGAATGCTTGAGTAGATAGCAATAGCAGTGTGCGTGAAGCGAATGCCCTCCGGCATGTCTTCAATCGGTCTACCTCGCCTTGCAATAATGAAAGCACGAGCTCCTTGGCTTGCCGCATACTTTTCTACTTCTTTAGAAAAAATGGCAATGGCTTCTGGTGAAAACGAAGGTTTTCCGTGCTGCTGACTACCTGCCAAAGCTAGATTAGCGTTGGCAGTAAGTAGTACCAAAGCCACAGCCATTGAATACAAAAACGTTTTCATACTCTTCCCTGCTTAGATTTTCTCGACTTGCACTGAATAAGACCCACTTAAAGCGCTCACTAATTTTTATGAAGTACTAGATGCACAACGCTTCGCTGTAGCAGTTTTTTACCAAGCTACAGCAATTTTTATAGCTTCCAGTCGCACTCCAAAGCGCTAGCAATTAATCACCGTTAGCGTTTAGTTGTGGTAGTAGTTGTCGTAGTCGTTGTGGTGTTAGTGGTCGCAACGACTTTGTTTGGTGCAGGGTCTGCTGTAATGATTGTTTCGGTAATCACTAACGGCTGGTTATTATCAACGGAGGACTGATGACTAGCTTCGTGAATACTGCGGCTACTCTCGTCAATAACACTTTCAGCTACTGCGCTACCTGCCACTACAGCACTGCCGGTTAGTATCACGGGGACAGCAACTACTGCACTCGCTACTGACGCCGTCGTTGCTAAGCCTTCAGATGCGGCAAGCGCGCTATGTTTACTGGCTTTGCCACTGTGGTCGATGGAATCATCTGCCATTACAGAATGGGTAAGAAGCGCACTACTTAATAGTGCAGTTAACATCAATGTTGAACGCGAATTTTTCATATCACTTGCTCCTAGTATGTAAAGGCGAGATGTGCCTGAACATGTTCTACACTAGAACCAAGAATAAATTTCGTAAACCACAATCGCTGATGTAGTATTAAATTACACCACAAGTATAAATATTTAATACCATGAGCCAAATTAACCTTGTTTACGACACGCTTAAACAATGTTTACGAGAGCAGCGATTTACCTACAAACAGATCGCACAGAAACTGAACGTAAGCGAGGCCAGCGTAAAACGAAATTTCTCTCTACAGGCTTTCAGCCTCGACAAGCTGGAACAGATTTGTGAATGTCTAAATTTGTCATTAAGCGACCTTTTTAGCCTGTCGCAAAAGCAGCAGGAAAAAATATCACAGCTGTCTGAGAAGCAAGAAATGGAGCTACTTGCCAATCCCAAGCTACTGCTTGCAGCCGTATGTGTGCGTGATGGCTGGCGATTCTCGGAAATCATCAAGCACTACAATATTTCTGAGGTCGAGGGCATTAAGCTAATGACAACCTTAGACAAACTTAAGCTTATAGAGCTGTTACCGAATAACCGCTACAAGCTACTTATTGCGCAAAACTTTCGCTGGATCCCTGGTGGTCCGCTAGAAAAATTTATGGAGCAGGAAGTAATGGTGAAGTTTATGGCCCCAAAGAAGAACGAGCCATGGATGTTCCGTTTCTATTTACGCGGCCGCTATTCTCAGACCTCGGTTTCGATTATTCAGCGCCGTCTTGAACAACTGCGACAAGAGGCAGCAAAACTCAGCAGCGAAGATAATGCCCTACCAATTGAAGAACGCCAGCACATTGGTCTTTTAATGGCGATGCGGCCTTGGGAACCCTCGCTTTTTGAAAACATGAAGCGAAAATAACCCTGTCGAAGTATATTTGGGGGGTCAGAGTACATTAAATAAAAAAGTACTCCGACCCCATTTTTTGCTACTCAAAAAAGTACTCTGACCCCATTATTGGGAGGCGCTTTTTGCCTGTATGGTGACGGGTGCTCTGTTGGAGAGCAGCAGATAAACCATGCTGGCGATGATTAACCCTACAAACCACGCATAGGCGTAAAGCATATCGAAAATAGCAGGCACGCTTTCTATAAATCCTGCCGCGTGCATAAAGCCAGGGATATTGGGTAAAATGCCTATAACAAGCGCAGTCACACCCGCCATGTTCCAACCGTTGTTCGCGCCATATTCGCCAGCGTGTTGAAATAGCGCATCTATGTTTAAGGTCGATTTTCTTAAGATAAAATAGTCGGCAATTAGAATACCCGCGATAGGGCCAAGCAGCGCAGAATATCCCGTAAGCCACGTAAATAAATAGCCACCCGCGGTTTCAAGCAGCTTCCAGGGGAAAATAGCGACGCCGATACCAGCGGTTATATAGCCGCCCATTTTGAAGCTTATTTTCGAAGGCGCCATATTCGAAAAGCCATAAGCTGGGGCTACCATGTTAGCGGCTAGATTTGTGGTTAACGTTGCGAGTGCTAATGCAGCAAGTGCCAACACAACACCCATGCCGCCCATTCGACCGGCTAGCGCAACAGGGTCCCATATGGCCTCACCATAAATGGTGACCGTTGCTGACGTTACCGCTACACCGATAAAGGCAAATAGCGCCATGGGTAATGGCAAGCCGATAGCTTGGCCTAACATTTGGTCTTTTTGTGATTTTGCAAAACGCGTGAAATCGGGAATGTTCAACGCCATGGTTGCCCAGAAGCCCACCATAGAGGTTAAGCCCGCGAAGAAGGCTGTCCAAAACTGCCCTTCTTTGGCTCCACCTTCAACAAACTGAGACGGCGTTGACAACATTTCGCCAAACCCACCAGCATTAGCGTATGCCCAACCAAGAAGCGCTAAGCCCATTAAGATCAAAAATGGTGCAGCAAAAGTTTCAAGCCAACGAATAGATTCGGTGCCGTGTTTTATAAAAACCAAGTGCATCGCCCAGAAAGCGAAGAAGCACAGAGTTTGTGTGATATCGATACCTAAAAATGGTAGTGCCTGCCCCACAAATGCGTCGCCGCTCACGCTATTTAAAATAACGTAAATAGCACTGCCGCCAACCCATGTGTTAATTCCAAACCAGCCACATGCAACAAGCCCACGGGCCAAAGCAGGAATTTTCGCGCCTTTGGTGCCAAATGCGCTACGTAATAATACGGGAAAAGGTAAGCCGTATTTTGCACCTGCATGACCAATTAACATCATAGGTACAAGCACGATGATGTTGCCCAACAGCACGGTTATTACTGCCTGGTACCAATTCATGCCTTCTGATACCAGACCGGCAGATAAGAGGTAAGTAGGTACACAAACCACCATCGCAACCCATAATGCCGCATAGTCTTTCCACACCCAGGTTCTGGTTTCCGCGTTGGTTGGCGCTAAATCTTCATTCCATAAATCGCCATCGTAATGGGAAGGTTTTGTCATGGTCTGATTGTTGGTGTTATCCACGATCTATTTCCTTATTGGGTTTGCTATTACTTGTTGCTTCTTTTTACACAGCGTCATGCTCGGCAAAGCGGTAGGTTAAAAAATGCATCAGCACTCTCAACGGCGAAACGATTAGATTAGAGGCTCGCTGCTAACCTTTATTGGGGCCTGCTGATCTTTGGTGTACAACAAAGATCAACAACCCCTAGCAAAAAAGAAAAGCAAAAATACTGCCGCTTCGCGCGCTTTGTTAACGCGAAACCTAAATACCGTTTTGCTACGTCGGTATTTAGGTTAGCTACGCACGTTTCTTTTTAGAAGTAGGTGATACGCTTTATTTTGTTAAACAAAGCGCAACTACGCTAATTAGAAATTACGTCTTACCGTTACGCCATACGTCCTAGGCTTCGCATAGGAAATCTGGCTGGTTCCATAAAAACCAGTTACGTCAAAGCCAATAAGTTCATGGTCTGAGTCAAACAGGTTATCTATATAAGCCGCTATTAGCCATTTATCCTCAGCGTCTACCCAGGTTAAACGAGTATCAGCCGTGGCATAGCTATCAATTTCATGAGCGGTAAAATTCCGCGCATTGTGAAAGGTTTCCGACTGATAATTGGCTGACAGTTGGGCTGCCATATTGCCGTCGAAGGCGTCCCAGTTATAGCGAAGCATGGCAGATGCTTGATACTCTGGGGTAAATGGCGGCGTTGTATCAGCAAAGTACCCAGAAGCCACTTCTAAGTCTTCAACCACTGCATCGGTATATGAAAAGTTAACCATTACATCTAAGCTGTCTGTCGGGGTTAAGAACACTTCTAATTCAACGCCACTAAATGAGGCTTCTTCGTTTGACACCACCCCCGCATTATTCACCCACGAAAACGACTGGTAATCGCTGTAGTCATAGTAAAAAACATTGGCATTGAAGACGCCGCTTCCGTGCATAAAAGCATGCTTTAAACCCGCTTCATACGCAGTAAGTTCTTCGGGTTCGTATAAGCTGAAACCTCCTTGAAGCGGGGCATTGAAACTCCCCGCTTTTACGCCCCGATTGATGCCTGCATAGTACAAGCTATTACCCACACTGTATTCCAGCTGTAGCTTTGCCGACCACAGATTTTGATCGTTAGAATCGACCAAAGTCTCTAAAGACGTCGTTGTGGTGTCAATTTCGATAACTCGGTCGTTAGTATTCTCGTTTTGATACACATTACCCACAAAGTCTTTGTCTTCACGGGTGTAACGCAACCCACCAACCAGAACAAGATCGTCACTCAGGCTATAGTCTATTTGCCCAAATACAGAATAAGATTCGGTTTCAAGAGACACCAGGGTGTTATTTTCTTCACCGCCTAAGAAAAAGGTGGTGGGTGAACCCGCCAAGCCTTGGCTATAATCCGTATCGATAGAGAGGTAATAAAGCCCCCCAACCCACTTTAAGTCTGCGGATTCACCTGAGAAGCGAAACTCTTGGCTGAACTGCTCTATGGTGCTGTTAGATTGAAAAATAAGTTCGGGTGACGCTGTTTGGTCGGAGTCGAGGCCAACGGTACGTTTAAACTCTTTGTAATCAGACATGGCGAAGAAATCGAAGCTTTCAAATGCATAGTCTAGTGTTGCCGCGAGGCCTTTTGACTTGATCTTGTTTTGATCGTCAAAGGCAAAGTCTTTATTTACTTTATTGCCCGACCCATCAGGGTCGAAGTTACCGTTGAAGTCGCCGCCTTGCACAGGACGGAAAGGATCGCCATTGAAGTTGCCGTCTACGCACACGCCTGCCTGAATAGTGTCGCAGCCAAGTGGGTCGTCAGCAGCGTAAATAACGTCAATCACATTGCCGTCGGCATCTTTTATCTCGGTGGTATTCACCACCTGATAAGGGCCTTCACTTTTGGTTGTATCTGACCAGTTTCCGCTTAGCAGTAACGAGCCTTGCTCACCAATATCGAACAGCAGCTGAGCACGAAACGCTTTAGTATCATCGTTGTACCCATCTTCCCCGCCTCCCACAGAGCCTAAACGGGTATCGGGTGCAGCACCGTCTTCATAAATATTCTCTAGTATCTCACCTTGTCGATTGGTAAACCCAGAAAAGCGACCATAAATGCCGTCTGCTAGTTCGCCTGATATCGCCCCTTCGAAGCGGTATTGCTCGAAACGTGCGGCAGTAAATTCCGCGTAGCCTTCTGTATCTGCAGTGGGCTTGGCGGTGATCGTATTAACCAGTCCGCCTGTGGCATTTCTTCCGAATAGTGTTCCCTGTGGGCCTTTGAGAATTTCGATGCGAGCCACATCGAACAAACCAAAGGTTTGTGCTTGGGTACTGGCTAAATAGCCACCGTCAACGTATACGGCCACCGGCGCTTCCGCCAAGTCAGCGTAATCATTTTGCACCACGCCTCGAATATTGAAAATAGCACGCTGACCACCGATATCACCGGCCAACGATACGCCAGGGGTAAACGCGATAAGCTCAGTACTGCTTTCAAGGCCAAGTGCCTCTAATTGTTTACCAGAAAACGCAGTAATAGCGATCCCTACATCGCTTATATTCTCGTTGCGCTTTTGCGCGGTAACTTCAATACTTTCCCAAACATTCTCTGCAGCAAAGGCCGCTGGCGTACTTAACGCCATAGCTACGGTTAACGCCAGCAGACGCTTGTGTGTGTTTAACGTATGCATGTTTTACTCTCGTTTATAGTTCTTTTTAACAAGCCTTGCGGCGGTGTTGTCCCGATATTTTTATAAGAGTAACGGTCGACGTGAACTGCATATCGATTGCCACTGGGGTGCAAACCTAAGGCAGGACTGGAGAGGAACTGCCAAAGGCTTGCGGTTTTAAATTGTTATTATTGATGGCTCATGGCTGAGCCTAAATCTCTGTTCTTTTACCTGCTGCGAGCAACTATTTGCCATACAGGCTTAATAGTTACCGTGCGTGGGCAAAGTTTTTATGGTCATTTATGGTTAATCAAGGTCAGTACGCCATGACATTAACTTGGAAATGAAAAGCTCACTCCTTCTCGAATGCCGCTTGAAGGCCAACGTTGAGTAATGGTTTTGCGTTTGGTGTAAAAGCGAACGCCATCCGGGCCGTATGCGTGAAGGTCACCAAAGAGTGAGCGCTTCCAACCACCAAAGCTGTGATAAGACACGGGCACTGGCAGCGGTACGTTTATGCCTACCATGCCCACTTGGATATTGTCTGAGAAGTAGCGGGCAGCCTCGCCATCTCGGGTGAAAATACACGTACCATTGCCGTATTCATGGCTGTCAATGAGCTGCATAGCTTGTTCCATGCTCTTAACGCGCATAACTTGTAGTACAGGGCCAAAAATCTCAGCTTTGTAGCTGGCCATTTCCGGCGTAACCTTGTCGATAAGTGTTGCACCTAAGAAGAACCCCGTCTCGTAGCCTTTTACGCTAGGGTTTCTGCCATCAACGACTACATCAGCCCCTTGCTCAGCCGCACTGGTTATGTAGCCTTCTACTTTCTCTTTGTGCTGAAGTGTAATAAGCGGTCCGAAATCGTTAGTCGCATCGTCAAAAGCCCCTACTTTTAAGCTTTCCATGGCTGATTGCATTTTATCTACAATTTCATCCGCCACTTTGTCGCCTACGGCAACCACGACAGACAACGCCATGCAGCGCTCGCCTGACGAGCCAAAAGCAGCACCTAAAAGCTGATTCACTGCGTTGTCGATGTCGGCATCGGGCATCACAATAGCGTGGTTTTTAGCTCCACCTAATGCTTGGCAGCGCTTGCCATTAGCATTGGCTTTCGAATAGATGTATTCGGCGATGGGCGTTGAACCCACAAAACTCACTGCTTTAATGCGCTCGTCATCTAGTATTTGATCAACCGCTTCTTTGTCGCCATTTATAACGTTAAAAACGCCGTCGGGTAGCCCTGCTTCTTTAAGTAGCTTTGCTAGGAAAATAGCGCAGCTTGGATCTCGCTCAGAGGGTTTTAAAACAAAGGTGTTGCCGCATACAATGGCAAGCGGAAACATCCAAAGGGGCACCATGGCCGGAAAGTTAAATGGTGTAATTCCCGCCACCACGCCAAGAGGCTGAAACTCGCTCCAAGAGTCTATGCTTGGCCCAACATTTTTACTGTGCTCGCCCTTTAACAACTGGGGTGCACCACAGGCAAACTCAACATTTTCGATACCGCGCTGTAATTCGCCTGCCGCGTCGTGGCTTATCTTGCCGTGCTCCGCACCAATTAACGCAATAATTTCATCGGCATGCTCTTCAAGTAAGCTTTTAAATTTGAACATAACGCGAGCGCGCTTACTCACTGGCGTATTGCGCCACTCAACAAACGCATTTTGCGCGCTGACGATAGCATCGTTTACCGTCGCTTTTGACGCCAGTAAAACCAGCTTCTCTGCTTCCCCCGTTGCAGGGTTATAAACATCTTGCATGCGCCCCTTTGGGGTACAGGTTTCACCGTTAATAAAGTGGCCTACTACTTTCATTATTTGTCTAATCCTTTAGTTATGCGTCTTTACATGCGCTGTGATAGCCGCGCTGATAATATAAAAGCGCGTCGGCTTCTGGGTCTTGCTTGATATCCACCACCTGGCAAAAAATAACGTCGTGAGTGGCCACACTTTTAACGTCTGTAATAATGCAATCGAAGCTTACTGCAGCATCTGCAAGCCTTGGGCAGCCAGTCGTCGATTCAACCCAATCACCAATTTCAAAGCGTTCGTTCATGGGCGCTTTACCACCGAATGTGTTTGAAATTAACTGATGCTGTGAAGTAAGGGTGTTGATAACCAAATGCGTGCTGTTTTTAAATACCTGATGTACAGATGCACCGCGATTTAAACAAACCAATAAGGTTGCAGGGTTATCACTTACGCTACATACGGCGGTCGCCGTAAAGCCTGCACGCCCTTCTGGGCCAATGGTTGTAACGACGTTTACCGCTGCCGCTAAACTCGACATACCTTCTCGATAAGCTTCGGGAGTTACCGGGGGAAGCACTTCTGTTACTGCGTTTTTTATTGCTGTAATAGTCATACAAATATCCTTTAAGTTGGCGTTACACGATGTGGCAGGCTTGCTCAAAACTTAAGCGAGGTAAGCGTTTATGTACTTTCTCTTTATCGCCGTAGCCAATGTTCAGTAAAAAATTTACCTTCCACGTGCTATCTGAAAAGAAAGTTTCGTTAAGTAATGTGGGGTTGAAACCAGACATGGCGCCAGCGTCAAGGCCCAGGGCGCGAACGGCGCTTATTAAGTAAGCCCCTTGCATAGAGCTATTGCGCATGGCGGTCTCATAGGCCGCTTCTGGGCTTGAAGTAAACCAGCTTTTCGCATCTGCATAAGGGAATAAGGTAGGAAGCTCTTCGTAGAACTCTTCGTCGTAGGCGACAATAACCGTACAAGGTGCAGTCATGGTTTGCTCAACGTTACCGCTTGAAAGGCAAGGTTTGAGTTTTTCTCTCCCTTCATCTGAGGTAATGAAAACAAATCGCGCTGGACTACAATTTGCCGATGTCGAGCCTACTTTTACTAAGTCGTACAGCTGTTTCAACACGTCTTCTGAAATAGGTTTGTCGTGCCATTTGGTGTGGGTATGCGCATCGGTAAAGAGTTGGGCTAGTCCAGCCTCGTCAAGCGGGCTAGTTGCTTTAAACTCTGTATTTTGTGTATCAGTCATTTTAAATTCATTCCAGTTTTATCAAATCTTTTAAGCGCTACGCTATGCTCTCGGTTTTTGCGCTTAGCGCTTTTTAGCCATTACGTCATTGAGGCTGTAGCTTTGCAGCTTGTTTACAATGCATACGCCTCATCAGCTATAAAACACCTCATAGCCTGATGCAGTGTCATGTTCACGTTAGGCCACTTGCCCTAAATAGCTGCGCAGCAGTTCATTAAACGCAATTGTGTTTGTAATACTTGATGCATGCCCGCCGTATTCCATGACCGACAATTCGGCGTTGGGCATAGCTTCAGCCAGCATCTGTGAACGCTGCCACGGCACCAAGGTGTCGTCTTTGTTGGCAAGCGCTAACGTTGGTGTGGTGATGGCGTGCAAACTCTCATCAATATTGAACGTACTAAGGGCACCAATGCGGGCGAGCAGGTTTTCCTCGTTAGGGAAATGGTTGAGTAAGTGCGCCTCTTCCTCTGCCAAGTGAGCGGCATTCGCGGCTATCCAATCAGGCGGAAACAGCAGCAGCGCCTGAAGTTGCAAATACATGTCCTTTCTGCCTGCCGCCAATAACGCTTTGCGTATGTTAAAGCAGCGCAATGTGTGCGGATTTGGACTGCTCCACGCATTTACCAGCACTAAACTTTGTAAAAGCTTAGGTTTAGACAAAGCAAGCTCAAGCCCCACCAAACCACCCAGCGCGTGACCGACGAAATGGCACGCTTGCACTTCAAGTTTTTTAAGAAGTGCAGCGAGTTCATCCGCCATATTAGAAATGCTGTAATTTGCTGGCAAGTCACCCACACTTTTGTTGGTGCCATAGTGATCGTAAGTGATCACTCTGTAGTCTTGGGCAAAGTCACCCAGTTGCGGCTGCCAAAATTTAGCTGCCCCGCCCAGCCCTGAACTAAACACAATCGTAGGTGCGTCGGGCGACGTCAGACCGTGTATTTCGTAATGTAACTTGTTACGCATTTCGCCGTTCATTTCGCCGCTAATGTGGGCGTAGCTTGCCTGCACATCAGAATGCATAAAGCTCACCTATATAAAACCAGTGGGCGCAGTTCGCGGGAAGTCCAAACATAATCACCTACCCAATGTGTGCTACAGACGCAATTTCAATTAAGGCTTCAGGCTTTACCAGCCCAACCTTAATGCAGTAGCGCGCTGGCTTTTCACCTGGAAAGTATTCGGCGTACACCTTGTTTACCGCGGCGTAGTCATCCCAATCGGTAATAAAAATTGAGTTGAAGGTGACGTCATCCATAGTGCCGCCCGCTTCTTCGATGACACTTTTAATGGTTTCTAGAACGTGGCGCGTTTGTGCTTCGGCGTCGCCGACGTGGACTACGTCGTTGTTTTCGTCAAACGGTAAGGTACCTGACACATATAAAATATTGTCAGCCATAGAGCCTGGAACAAAAGGAGCTATTGGCGTTGATGTACCTGCTGGAATAATGGCTTTCTTTGGCATGTTCTTATCCTTTCCGTTGCGCTTTCTATGCATTGCTGCCTAGCGCCTATAAATGATTTACTTCAAGTCGTGCTAACTGATTTATCGTGTTGTTTCTGTCTGCGTGGCTAGTAGATGCTAAGAAGAAAGCACCTAACTCGTCCCTTCAAATACTTCACAGAACTGCGCGGTGGTAGACACCCACCCGAAAAACGTCTGAATGTTGAAAAGTGAGGCCTCGTGAATGTCTGGCGGGCCAGCTTGATATGCCGCATCGGCCAGCACCACACCAAAATATTCCAGGTGGAAGCCATCGCGCAGCGTAGATTCCACACAGACATTGGTTGCAATGCCTGTAAACACTAAGTTGCGAATACCGCGTGCGCGCAGCATGCTGTCTAAATTAGTATTGTAAAAACCGCTGTAACGGGTTTTAGGAATAATGATGTCGCCATCTTGAGGCTTTAGCGCATCTACAAGCGCGTAATCCCAAGTACCCTTGGCCAGCAAACTTCCCTTAAGCTCTGGTTGTTTGCGCATGGTTTTAAGGGCATTAGACTTATACCAGTTCGGCGAACCAGGGCCGCCGGCCTCCTTGTAGTCGGCATCCCATCCATTTTGTAAGAACACCACAGGCATGCCTGCAGCCCGCGCTGTTTCAAGCACTTTAGTGGTGTTTTCAATGACTGGCGCCGTAGTGGACACATCAAAACCCGCCTTGTCTAAGTAGCCGTTTTTACTGGCATAAGCGTTTTGCAAATCCACCACAATAACGGCAGTTTCCGCAGGGTTTAACGTCAATGGTTCAGGCTTAGCTGGCAGTACGGGCTGCCCCTCCTGGCGCGCTTGAAAGCACCCTGAGACCTCAAATATTTCACCGGCTGACATTAGGCGGCTCCCGATGTGCTAAGCAAATGCTGACGGGATTTCATTAACGGCTGAATTTTAGTGCCGAAATCATCCATGCCTTTAAGGAAGTCATCGAAGGTCAGCAATACACCTTCACAGCCCGGCACTGTGGCTATTTCATCAAGCATAGAGGCCACCGACTCATAAGAACCCACCAGCGTTCCCATGTTCAGGTTTACCGCTGAGGTTGGGTTGGTCATATCGCGGATATTCGTGTCTTTACCCGATTTCTTATCAGCGGCTCCTTGCGTTGCCATCCAGTCCAACGCTGACTGATCTTTGCCGTCTTTATAGCTTTCCCATTTCGCCATGGCGGCTTCATCCGTCTCATCGGCAATAACCATGATAAGTACCGCTGAACCTACGCTGCGACCGTGTTTTTCAGCCGCTTCAGTTAAGCGCGCTGCGGTTGGTGCAAAAGCAGTAGGTGTATTTACGCCTTTACCAAAGCAGAAATTATAGTCGGCATGACGGGCAGAGAAATCCATGCCTGCTGCGCTTTGACCGGCACAGATAAGTGGAATTTTTCGCTGTGGCTTGGGCAACATTCGGCAATCATCCATTTGGAAATGCTCGCCTTTAAAATCGCTTTTTCCGGTTTCCCATAATTCTTTGACTACCTGAATGTATTCATCCAAATACTCATAGCGGTTACCGAAAAATTCATCGCCCGGCCACATACCCATTTGCGAGTATTCAGGGCGTTGCCAGCCAGTGACTAGGTTTACGCCAAAACGTCCGTTAGAGATAGAGTCGATGGTACTGGCCATGCGCGCCATGATTGCAGGCGGCAAGACTAGTGTGGCAGCCGTGGCATATAGTTGAATTTTTGAGGTAACAGCAGCAAGGCCTGCCATTAACGTAAACGACTCTAAGTTGTAGTCCCAAAATTCGGTTTCACCGCCAAACCCTCGCAGTTTGATCATAGAGAGCGCAAAATCCATATCGTACTTTTCAGCCTTCATTACAATCTCTTTGTTGAGATCGAAGGAAGGTTTGAACTGAGGCGAATTTTTCGAAATTAGCCAGCCGTTGTTCCCAATCGGAATAAATACACCTATATCCATGTTGTACCTCTGCTTGTATGCGTTTTAAGCGGTTTATCCCGCTTTTTTTAAGGTTGCCGAATTCAAAACATTGAAGTGGCGGTATGCTTAGTGAACAGCATAAAGCAGGCCAATTTATTTAACCCATAAATTTCAGTTACTTACAAAATTCGACAATCCAAATTGGACTTATTGGTTCAATTTGGAACACCAAGTCCAGTGCAATTGAACTTAATTGGTGCATATTTGTGCAAATGGGTTTATAGCGACGAGAACTCCACGTAAACTAAGCGCCTGATCACGGAAATTCCGGTAAAGAAGAGACAAGTAGTGAGTAAATCTGAAGGTCAAACAATTACGAAATCAGCGAGAGCATTTAGCCCGACCACGCAAAAGCGAAGAGAAAAAGCGTTATTAGAAAAGCGTACTCGCATTATGGATGCTGCCCTTTCCTTGTTCTCAAAGAACGGCGTGAGTGGCACCACTGTAGAGCAAGTATCGGAACTAGCGAATGTCTCAAAAAGTAATTTACTGTATTACTTTAAAAGTAAAGAGGGTTTGTACTTATCGGTTATTACCCACCTTTTAGATGTGTGGTTAACACCCCTTCAGAGCTTTTCAGCAGAACAAGACCCTATAGAAACCCTGAGCGACTATATTAAAGTAAAACTTGAAATGTCGAGGGACAATCCAGCTGAATCTAAGCTTTTTTGTATGGAGGTGGTACAAGGTGCCCCTCTTTTAATAAAGGAATTAGAAACGCCGCTCAAAACACTGCTGGACGCGAAAAGCGCCGTCATTATCGAATGGATTGAAGCGGGTAAGCTAAAGCCTGTTGACCCAATACACTTGATATTCAGCATTTGGGCCATTACTCAGCATTACGCCGATTTCAGCGTGCAGATCAAAGCCGTAACCGGTAAAGATTTAAGCGATCCCGCTTTCTTCGAAAGCACGCTAAGCAACATTCAGCACATTATTTTAGGCGGGCTAAAGCCAGCGTAATACTTGATGCATGAGTTGCCATGGGCGTGGAATAAATTTGAGGGAGGGTCTTTTGGCGCTCTCGCATGTGGAGGACATTAACCACTCTTACAATGGTAATAGTGACGAACTTTCTTTCAAAAAACCTTCCAGTCGCTCGACCTGGGTAATTGCCACGCCCCCGTAGCGCTTTTCAATCAACTTTAAATCATACAGCTTCATTAATGATTTATGTGCGGTAAGTACGGTAACGCCCAATCTTTCAGCATAATCGCTTTGCCTTAAGGGTATAAAGACGTGCTTAGAGGTAAGATACGATTGATAAATTAGCTTAGCTAACTGGACGTGAGTGGGTAAGCGTCGAATATCATCCAACCTTTCCAGCGCCGAGTGAAGCTTTATTGCCAGTGACCGGGTGATGAATTCAGCAATCGCTGGATGTTGGCTTGTCAGAGAACGAAAAGCAGGTTCAGGTATTTGTAATACCTTACATTCCGTTAGCGCTTCAGCGTGATGCGTTCTTGCAAGTGATGCATACAATGTGAACTCGCCAAACGTATCTCCTCGTTGCAATACAGTAGTAATTTGATAACTGCCGTCCAGGCCATAATTACCAACCTTTACTTCTCCTGATACCACAACAGACAGCCCTTTGTTTTTACTTCCCCTATCGTGAATTGTCGAGGTAGCCGCATAGGTTCTTAGCGTTCCAAAAGGCAAACAAAGCTCGACGTAGTCGTCAGGCATAATGGTTTGCTGCTTGCCGTGAATGTAAGACATGACATTCAAATCTATACAAGTATATATTCTTACATGTTAACGCAATGTAAATTCACTCTCAACAATCTCTTGGTGGAAGTCATTACAATGGGTTATCAATGGGCAATTTTAGCGGTTTTTATCATGTTTGCTTTGCTGGAAGCGAAGAATGGTAAGCTATTTAAAAAAGCGACAGAAGTAAGCGATGATGGAAAAGTAGAGCTGATAGGTACGTTACTCTTATTTATTGTAACCCAGCCACTGGTTCTATTTTGTTCTGCAACAATGATGGCACTAGCATTTCCCCAATATCAGGGAATACTTGTAGATTCCCCTATTCTCTTGCACATAGCGCTACTTTTGATTTTCGATGACATGATGCAATATTGGTGGCATAGGCTCTCACATTCCACCCGATTTCTTTACAACTTACATAGAGCCCACCATAACGCTAAGTACATGAGCGTTCGCATTATTTACAGAAATAACTTTTTCTATTACCTGTTTATGCCTTCGCTATGGTTTTCCGGCGCGCTAATCTACCTAGGATTGGGTTGGACCTATGCCTTTTACTTGGTGGTTAAACTTACCGTTATCACCGGCGCCCACGCAGAGTGGAAATGGGACAAAACACTGTACAGTATTCGGTGGTTACATCCTGTAGCCTGGGTAATTGAGCGCACGATATCAACGCCTTCTACACATAGTGCGCATCATGGATTAAAAGCCGATGACGGCGTGACCAACTACAAAGGTAATTATGGAAATCTGTTGTTCTTCTGGGATGTGCTATTTGGTACCGCTAAGATCACCAGGCAGTATCCTGCACAATACGGTATTGAGGGGATGTTTTACGCCAACTGGAAAGAACAGCTTATTTGGCCGCTTTATAAAACACCGCGAAAGCCTAAAGTAGTGCAAAGTCCTTCAACGAAAGCGAACGATGCTAGCCAACCTTTGATACCGAACACAAAACAAATACCCACGAGTGAAACAATTGAAAGTAAAGCTTAGCGCATTGATACGCAGCAAGTGGGTTCGTGCTAGACTAGGGTCTTAATTTAGAACAAGCAGCGGCACTTTATGAATCAGCAACCTAATAATCCCTTACATGGCTTAACGCTAGAGAAAATCGTCACACAACTTCACGAGCGTTACGGATGGGATGGATTGTATTACCGCATCAAAGTGAACTGCTTTAATAACGATCCTTCGATTAAATCGTCACTTAAGTTTCTTAGAAAAACCCAATGGGCGCGAGATAAAGTAGAGCAGCTTTATATACAGACGTTTAGTAATAATGCCTCAAATGGTGAATCTTAAAGCCATTTGAGCCGCCAAAGCTTGAAACCGGTTTCCACAAAAACAATTTAAGTTGGTCTGAGCCCCTTGGGACATTAGACAAACAAACCAAGCATTAGTACGAGAAAAAGCCCAATAAAACCTATTAGGGTGGCCATACACGTCCAAGACACAAACGTGTCTTTCACAGAAATATCAAAATAACGGTTTACGATCCAAAACCCCGTATCGTTCACATGAGACATGGCCGTAGCGCCTGCCGCTATAGCAATTGTCATCAGGGCGAGTACTGATGGTGAAAACGCCAGTTCCTGCACTACAGGGCCCATTAAACCAGCAGCTGTTAACATGGCAACCGTTGCCGAGCCTTGAATAATTCTGACTGAAATTGCGATAAGAAACCCGGCTGCCAATGGTGGGAGCGGCGATAATGCGACAACATCGGCGAAGGCCTGCCCCGCCCCAGAATCGATGAGCACTTGTTTAAACATGCCACCCGCGCCTGTCACCAGTATGACTAGGGCAACCGGTTCTAACCCTCTTGATGCAATGTTTCTAATTTGTTCGCTTGATAAGCCTTGCTTCTTCCCTAGCACTTTAAAACAAGCAATGGTTGCAATGGTCAGGGCGATAAAGGGATGCCCAATAAATAGCAACGCCTCCTTCAAGACACCTTCGGAAAGCGTGAACTTTGCCAACGTACCCACCAGAATAGCCACTAGCGGAAATGTCAGTAGCGCCGCAACTGAACCAAAGCTGGGGAGTTCCTTTGGCTTTTTATGTGAAGCTTCAATGATATGGTTTGGGACAGGTACGTGCAGGCGTTTCGCTAAAAATGTTGCGTAAATTGGGCCGGCTAAACAGGCGCAAGGAATACCAACGATAAAGCCGAACAAAATGACTAAGCCGATATCCGCCCCTAAAATTGAAGCTACCGCTACAGGTCCTGGTGTTGGAGGAATAAAAGCGTGAGTGACAGCGAGTCCTGCTGTGAGCGGGATTCCGTAATAAATAAGCGACTTTCCTGATTTCTTTGCTAACGAATAAATAAGAGGCATTAATATGATAAGCCCCACTTCAAAGAAGACAGGTATAGCAACAAGAAACCCCGTTAACACAACCGCCCACTGACTATTCTTATCACCAAATTTATTGTTGATAGTTTGCGAAAGCCTATCAATGCCGCCGGATTCTTCTAAGAATTGCCCGAACATAGCACCAAGGCCAACAATGGTCGCTACAAATCCCAGCGTGTTGCCCATGCCTGACTGCATGGAAGCCAGTACGTCGGCCGCTTGCATTCCCGTACCCAGGCCAACAAACGCTGCTGCCACAAGAATAGCGATAAAAGCATGAACTTTTCTAACTACAACTAAATATGTGAGAAGCACAATGCTACAAATGGCGACAAAAAGAAGGGAAAAAGTATCGGTCATACGTGCTCTCTGGTACCTGTTAGTGACATTGTCTTCATGTTGACGAAGCCATAATACGGAAATCACCCGCTACCTTTACAAGCTAAGTTGAAAAACCCAGTCAATGTTAAATATTTATTAATACAAGATAGCTATCTGGTAACACTATTATAATCACCCCTTGAACGCAACCGGTTTCCAAACTAATATTTATGAGTAGAATAGAGACCAAATAACTCGCTTTTGATGTACTCCTGAACTTTAATGTGAGAGATAAGCTTATGACCCATTGCCATGTATTTTTCGTTTCGGGAGTTTCAGGAACGGGAAAATCGACATTGAGCCAGCATTTAGCCCAACGTTTTGACATGCCTTTCGAAGAAGGAGATCGTTACCATAGCGAGGCAAACGTAGAGAAAATGTCTTCAGGTATACCACTGCAGGATGCAGACAGATGGGAGTGGTTAATTACGTTAAACATGATTGCCAAGCAACACATTCACGCCGGCCGGAACGTGGTTATAAGCTGTTCAGCGCTGCGCTCAGCCTATCGTGACGTGCTAACCAAAGATATCGCGCCTCACTGCCACTTTATTTACCTTCATGCGTCACAGTCTGTGCTTAGTGCGCGATTAAAACAACGGGAGCATTTTTTTAACGGTGATGCTATGCTCGAAAGCCAGTTTGCAGCCTTAGAGCTGCCTTCTAAAGACAACGCATTCATTATTGATGTTACACAAACTTTCGAGTGTGTTTCTCAGCAGGCGGAAGACTTTATACGCCCTTTGATATCGAATTAAACATCACGACATTAACACTCACTTCCGCGCGGATTAGCGGACCTAGCAGCATATAAAAAGATCGAAGAATGAGTAAGGTAAAAAAGTCACGCACAAAAATATCAGACGTAGCCAATCATTTGGGGGTTCACAAAACTACCGTATCTCGTGCGCTTAATAATTCTAGTGGCATTTCTAAATCACTCGCCCTTAAGATCAAAAATGCAGCGCGAGAGCTAAACTATATTCCGAACCGCGCCGCCCAGTCATTATGCTCAGACAATAATAGAACTATCGCGTTATTGCTTCCGTCTTTTGGAAACAACGTTTTTAACGATGTGATGTTAGGCGTGAAGGCCGTTGCCGACAAAGCCAATTATGCGTTGATGATTGGCGACTCGACCTATACCGAGCTTGGCGAGGAGCGTACTGTCGAATCTTACATTCAACAGAACGTGAGTGGATTCATTCTTACTTCTACGCGCCACACTGAAGAAACGAGAAAAATGCTGCTAGCCACAGGGACGCCTGTAGCCGAAATTATGGATATTTCTAGTGAGCCTTTTGATATTAACTACGGGGTAAATAACGAATTAGCAGCCCAGTCTATGACCCAGCATCTTATCGACAAAGGGCGTCGCAACATTGCTTTTTGCTCATTGTATTTAGATTGGCGTGCAATATTGAGAAAGCAGGGCTGGGCAACCGCACTGGACAATGCTGAGTTGTCCGCCGAGCGATATGTTTCCTCTAGAGCCGACGCCACATTTCAAGCTGGTGCTGAGCTTCTTTCAGAAACACTGCATAAATGGCCGGACACTGATGCGCTATTTTTTGTGAGTGACGAGCTTGCTGCTGGCGCGGTGATGGAATGTAATAGACGAGGTATCAAGCCTGGTAAGGATATCGATATCTGCGGTTTCAACGACTTGAGTTTTGCGCGCTCAATTTACCCTGCCCTAACAACCGTATCAGTCCCGCGCCGTAAGATGGCAGAAATGGCAGCTGAATCATTGATATCGCTAATAGAGGGCGAAGACGTTGAACAAGCGAGCCAAGTTCTACCCTTTGAGCTTAAAATACGAGAAACCGCTTAGTAGACGTTTGGCAGCTTTAGCCCCTAGACTTGGTGCTCGAAAACCTGCGCTTCCTAACCTATTGCCTTTGAAGTTTGTGCTCAAAAATCCAGTGATAGAGTCATTTTAACGAAATTGCAGGGTCGTAAAGAAAACTCCCCTGCACACTCGCTCGATATTAAAGTGTAACCAATACTATTTAGGCATCAGTATAGAGTGTAGTTATCCACTTCTCTTCATTGATGAAATTCCAGCTCCAGTCGGCCCACTTATCGTCTAAGCCCATCGCTTTAACTTCATCGAGGGTTTTGCCGTTTTGCTTAAGTGCCTTAACGTAGCTGAACGTTTCAAAGATCATAGCTAAAAATGCGCTGTATTCTTGCTTATTACTGATGTCACCGTGGCCAGGAATAATAACGGTTTCATCGTCTATTTTAGCAAGCAGCTGTTTTACTGAATCCATATAGCCTTCCACATTACCGCCAGCACCTTGGTCGATGTAGGGAAAGCGACCATTAAAGAACAAGTCGCCGGTGTGCATAACGTTGGGTTGCTCGAACCACACTACGCTATCGCCGTCGGTGTGGCCTACCGCTAAGTGCATCACGTGAAGGGTTTCACCATTGAAGTAAATTTTTATGCCGTCTTCATAGGTGATAGTTGGCAGCGCTTCCGGTTTTATCTTTTCATCGTTAGCTAGGCGAACACGCACATTTTCGTGCGCCAGAATGGTCGCGCCTTTATGGCTGTGGAAAAACGCATTAGAGCCTGTGTGATCGCCGTGATAGTGCGTGTTTATCACATACTTTGGCTTGTCACTCCCGAGCTCACCAAGCTGGGCCGCTATCTTTTCTGCAAGCGGCGCAAATTGATCGTCGATGATCAAAACACCGTCTTCCCCAGCAGATACGCCGATATTTCCACCTGCACCTGTAAGCATGTGCACTGAGCCTTTTATCGCTGTCGCTTTAACTTCGACATCGGCAAATCTATCTTGTGCATTTGCGGGATTAATCGTTGAATAAACCAAAGGGCTCGCAGCAATAAACGCAGCCAAAATGTGTGCGCTAAAACGAGGTGCAGTTTTCATTATTATTTCCTTGTAAGAAGCCTGTTTATTAAAGACCTCTTACACTATGACCTAATTTCACAATTAGATCATTTTTTCATCATCTGGAATATTGCCAACATAGGCAAAACGGGGGAGTGTTTCTCCGTCTTTTTCAACCAACTCAACAAACATATCTAGTGGACGAACCCAAAGCGCTTTTTCGCCGTAGCATGGGCGGTATACCACTAGCTTACTTTCATCTTCTGAATGCGTCGCCACTTCGTATACATCGTATAAATTACCTTTGTAATGTTTGTAGCGACCTGGGGTTTTAAGTTCTTTCGAGTCCATAACGTCCTTCATTTAAGTGGAAAAAAATAGTAAGGGTTAGCCAATCGCTTTCATTTGCCAAAGATTAAATGGTCTTAGAAACTAAACTCTGTGGGATTGGCCTTTTATCGGGTAATACAAAAGCGTCAGTCTATCGCAGAGTATCAGTGCGTTAAGTATAACAAGTGGTTAGATTGAGGCTACTGCATGTTAGTACTTAAAAAGTACTGAGCTTATTGGCTAAATCGGTTCAAAAGGCAACACCAATTGCTGTGTTGATTGGTCGGCAGCAAGGCCTATGTGAACGCCAACAAGACGAATACCCCGCCCTGTTGCTCGTTCAAAGGCTTCCTGCATTAACGTGCGAAAATACGCTTCATCAAGCGTGGCACAGCGGTGTTCTACCGTGGTTAGTTGGAAGTCGTTAAACTTAAGCTTAACGCCCTGCGTGCGAATACGTACAGGCTTACCCGTTCGCTTCTTGTGATTTTCCATTCGCTCTTGAAGCTTTTCAAATAAATGTGGCAAAAAGTCTATACATTGCTCGAAGGTGTGAATGTCTTCGCTTAGCGTGCGCTCTACGCCGATAGACTTTCGCTCACGAGATACCGATAGTTCACGCTCATCAATACCGTGAGCTCGCTCCCACAGCACACTGCCAAATTTACCCAGCTCTTTTTGAATGCGCTCAAAAGGGTATTGGCGAACATCGTCGCAGGTATTAAGCCCCATACGCTGAAGCTTTTGCATGGTGACTTTGCCTACGCCCGGTATTTTCTTTAGTGGCATTTCGCGTACAAACTCATCGAGCTTATCAGGAGTAATAACACAAATTCCATCGGGCTTATTTTCATCGCTCGCCACTTTTGCCACAAACTTACAAGGCGCAACACCTGCTGAAGCTGTAAGCCCAAGTTCATTTTTAATGCGTTCACGTATTTCTTCAGCAATTAACGTGGCGCTGCCACCGCAAAATTCACTGTTAGTCACGTCTAGGTAGGCTTCATCTAATGATAAAGGCTCAATGAGGTCGGTATAATCAGCAAATATCTTACGTATTTTTTGCGACTCGGCAGCGTACACATCCATGCGCCCTTTTACGAGGGTCAAGTTTGGGCATAGCTTTAAAGCATACGCTGTAGCCATAGCTGAGCGCACACCAAATTTTCGGGCGGGATAGTTACAGGTAGAAATAACCCCTCGACGGTCGGCACTGCCGCCTATCGCAATGGGAATATCGCGCAAGGCTGGGTTGTCGCGCATTTCAACTGCGGCGTAAAAACAATCCATGTCGACGTGGATAATTTTTCGCATTACCTGCCTTTGATCTTAACGTGCTCACACGAAACTGTACAAAAAGACAGTATATTATCAATAGCGTTTAATTACACTATGTCGTTGTCGATTCTTGATAAGATTGATGCCTCACACGCATGATTCAAGGCAATGTTGAACAGGAATTAATACAAATAAGCCCATTAATAACACTTACTTTTACTTAGGCGTAATTGCGAGTGTGAGACGATCCGGCTATATTGTAAGTAATTTACTTACAGGGTTTGTCATATGGCTAGAACAATTACATTTCAACCAAGTAGAAGTATGAGCGAATTTATCGAAGCGATGGTAAGTTCAGGCAATTATAACAATCAAAGCGAGGTAATTCGCGCTGCATTGAGACTGCTTCAAGAACAAGACGCATCGTCAAAGTTAAATGCGCTGAGGCTCTTGATTGAAGAAGGAGAACAAAGTGAAGACGACATTAATTTTTCAATGGACTCTCTTAAGAAACGGCTAGATAGTAGATAGTGACTAAATTCCGCGTTTCAAAAGCTGCTGCCAATGATCTATATGAGATCGGTGTTTATACCGAAGAGTACTGGGGCAAGGAGCAACGCAATAATTATTTAGATGACCTTGAGTCAAGATTTATCGAGCTTGCAAACGATGCCAACTCGGCGTTAGCTATACCGAGAAATGATATTAAATGGGGGTGTTTTTCTAGCTATGTGAATAAACATATGATCGTTTTTAGAAAGTTCAAATACGGTATCAGAATAATTAGGGTTCTTCATCAATCAATGGATATCGTTCGGCAACTTCAATAGAACTCAACGTTAACGAGCTAGATAGATATACTCACAGAACAAAAAAGCGCTGTCGATTAGTATCAAACAGCGCTTTTAAACCTTAAACCAACGATGGGTTAAGCATTACAAAATTTGGTTCTGCTTCCACTCGTTTAGTTTTTTCTGGCGGGCTTCTTCTTTTTCCATGCGCGACTTTTTACGGTCACACGGTTCTGGACAGTCACAGGCTTTTTCAATACCTAGTGCACCTAAGCCACCACAGCTTCCAGAGATTGATTTTTTCTGAAAAAGGTAACCTACGGCCATAGCCAGTACCATTGTTAGAAAGAAACCAAAAGCAAGAATGAATGTAGACATTGCTACCCCCTAATTATGAACTGTGACCAGTTTATCAAATTCTGGCGATGCATACTCTTCAAATCCGTCTTCTGTGCGACGAATGAGGAATACAGCGAGTTGTTCTTGCTCAGCAACCGCTATCGCTTGTTCCCATCCCATTACATTAAACGCCGTAGCCAAACCATCAGACGTCATTGAAGAAGGATGAATTACCGTAACCGAAACCAGGTTATGTGAGATAGGTTTGCCCGTTGTGGGGTCGATTAGATGCGAATAACGAACGCCGTCTTCTTCGTAATAGTTGCGATAGTCACCTGATGTAGCAACCGCGTTTTCTCCTATTGAGACAACTTTTTGAACAGCACGTTCAGTGGTAACTGGCTTTTCAATGGCAATCAGCCACTCACTGCCGTCGCCTCGTTCACCTTTCACACGCATTTCACCACCTATTTCTACAAGGTAGTTTTCAATGTTGTGGTTTTCAAGGATCTCCGCCACTTCATCAACGCCAAAGCCTTTTGCAATAGTCGACAGGTCAACATAAAGCATTGGGTGACTTTTCTTTAAGCCTGTAGGCGTGGTTGACAGCTTCTTATAACCCACATATTCGCGAATATCGTCAATGTCTGTCTGGCTTGGTACTTTTTCAGGGCGCTTAGTTGGTCCAAACCCCCATAAATTAACCAATGGGCCAACGGTAACATCAAGTACTCCGCCACTAAGGTTAGCCAAGCGTAATGCCTCGTTAACTACGGTTAGCGTATCTGGTGATACGGCAAAATTGTCGGTGTAGCGATATTGATTGAACCTTGATAGTTCTGACGTTGGATCGTAAGTAGACATCATCTTGTTAACCTCAACAAGACGGGCATCTATTTCAGCTTGTAAGCCTTCTACCGGTGTCTCCGCTACAAGGTACTTAACGTTGTAGGTTGTGCCCATTGTCTGCCCTTGCAGGTGTACTACAGGCGTTTTTTCGTCGCTACAGCTTGCGAGAAGTAGAATACCTACCGCAACAAAGGCGAGGAAAATTCGAATAGCAAATCGAATCACGATGTTGTCCTTAGCTAATATGCACATTATTCAATCGCTATTATGTGCATTCTGCGTTTTGCTTCAACGAAAAAGGGGCTTACGCCCCTTTTAATATGCTTAATAACTTTTAAGCGAGTAGCTCTTAAATTAAACGCCTAGCCACCGAAGTCATCTAGCATGATGTTTTCGTCCTCAACACCTAAATCTTTAAGCATGTTGAT
Source organism: Alteromonas sp. CyTr2 (assembly GCF_947311905.1). NCBI lineage: Bacteria > Pseudomonadati > Pseudomonadota > Gammaproteobacteria > Alteromonadales > Alteromonadaceae > Alteromonas > Alteromonas sp. CyTr2. The sequence goes on from NZ_CAMZMZ010000028.1 coordinate 44,488, forward strand.
TACGGCCGCGTTCATCATAGGTGGTCCACACATGTAGAACTCACAGTCTTCTGGTGCAGGGTGATCTTTCAAGTAGTTCTCAAGAAGTACTTGGTGGATAAACCCAGTGTAACCTTCCCAGTTGTCCTCTGGCTGAGGATCAGAAAGTGCTACATGCCACTCAAAGTTGTCGTTTTCTGCTGCTAGCTCGTCGAAGTCTTCTGTATAGAACATTTCACGAAGTGAACGTGCACCGTACCAGAAGCTCATCTTACGCTTAGACTTAAGGCGACGAAGCTGATCGAAGATGTGAGAACGCATTGGGGCCATACCTGCACCACCACCTACGAATACCATTTCGTTTTCAGTTTCTTTCGCGAAGAATTCACCGAATGGACCAGAGATAGTCGCTTTGTCACCTTCTTTCAGGCTCCAAATGTACGATGACATTTTACCCGCAGGTAGGCTTAAGTTATTAGGTGGCGGCGTAGCGATACGCACGTTCAACATAATAATGCCTTCTTCTTCTGGGTAGTTCGCCATTGAGTAAGCACGAATAGTCTCTTCGTCTACTTTAGACTCGATGTCGAAGAAGCCAAAACGCTCCCAGTCACCGCGGTATTCTTCAGGAATATCGAACTCTTTGTACTTAACGTGGTGCGCTGGCGCTTCAATCTGAATATAACCACCTGCACGGAAAGGTACACTTTCACCGTTAGGAATTTTAAGCTTAAGTTCTTTGATAAAGGTTGCTTTGTTATCGTTAGAGATAACTTCACAATCCCACTTCTTAACACCAAATACCGACTCTTCCAGCTCAATTTCCATGTCCTGCTTGATAGCAACCTGACATGAAAGACGGCAGCCTTCGCGCGCTTCACCTTTAGTGATGTGGTCTAGTTCAGTTGGAAGGATCTCACCACCACCTGAGTGTACATCTACACGACACTGGCCACATGAGCCACCGCCACCACAAGCAGACGATACGAAGTAACCTGCGTCAGCTAATGCACCAAGTAGCTTGCCACCCGGTGCAGTTTTGATTGCCTTGTCTGGATCACCATTGATAGTGATAGTTACATCACCACTTGGTACCAATTTAGACTTGGCAAACATAATGATAAATACTAGCGCCAATACGATGGCAATAAACATGCCGACGCCAAGAAATATTTCTACGTTATTCATTTATATGCTCCCGAGCTCTATTACAGCTGAATACCAGTGAATGACTGGAAGCCAAGTGCCATTAGGCCAGCGATCATGAATACAGAACCAAGACCACGAACACCATCAGGCATATCAGCATACTTCAGCTTTTCACGTACTGCCGCTAGCAATACAATTGCTAGTGCCCAGCCCATACCACTACCAACGCCGTAAACGATGCTTTCAGTGAAGTTGTATTCACGCTGTACCGCAAACGCCACACCACCGAAGATTGCACAGTTAACGGTAATTAGCGGAAGGAAGATACCTAGTGCGTTGTAAAGCGCAGGGAAGAACTTGTCTAAGCTCATCTCTAGAATCTGTACCAACGCCGCGATAACACCGATAAACGTTAGGAAGTTAAGGAAGCTTAGGTCAGCTTCTGGGAAACCTGCCCATGCTAGTGCGCCTGGAGCAAGAATGTTTACATAAATAACTTGGTTAACGGGTACAGAGATACCTAGTACCACGATAACTGCAACACCAAGACCCATAGCAGTTTTAACTTTCTTAGATACCGCTAGGAATGTACACATACCTAAGAAAAGTGATAACGCCATGTTCTCAACGAAAATTGAGCGAACAAATAACGACAAATAATGTTCCATGACTTACTCCTTAGGCTCTACTTGCTCTGGACGGATAGTACGGATAAACCAAATCATGCCGCCGATTAAGAAGAATGAGCTGAATGGTAGGATTAACAAACCGTTACCCTGATACCAGCCACCGTTTTGAACCAGTGGAAGGATTTCGAAACCTAAAATAGTACCGAAACCAAATAGCTCTTTAATTGTACCAATAACAATTAGAATGAAAGAGTAACCCAAGCCGTTACCAATACCATCAAGGAAGCTCATCAGAGGTGGGCTCTTCATGGCGTAAGCTTCAGCACGACCCATTACGATACAGTTAGTAATAATCAGACCAACGAATACCGACAGCTGCTTCGATATTTCATACGAATACGCTTTCAGAATTTGGTCAACAACGATTACCAACGATGCAATGATGGTCATCTGGATAATAATTCGAACGCTAGATGGGATCTGGTTACGAATTAGTGAAATAAACAAGTTTGAGAACGCTACAACGCTTGTAAGCGCAAGCGACATTACCAATGCTGTTTCCAGCTTAGTGGTAATTGCCAGTGCTGAACAGATACCCAATACCTGTAGGGCGATCGGGTTATTGTCCAGGATTGGCCCAAAGAGGGCCTTTTTCATTTCTTTAGTATCTGCCATGAGACTTCCCTTATGAACGCCATGCTTGGTTCTTCAGGAACTGGCCGAAGCCTTGCTCGCCTACCCAGTAACGAATAGTGTTTTCAACACCGTTGCTGGTTAGGGTTGCACCTGAAAGCGCATCGATAGTGTGAGGATTGCTAGGGTTAGCATTTTTCACTACGCGAATAGCAACTTCGCCATTTTCGTAAAGCTCTTTGCCGTCCCATTTGTCCTGCCAAGCAGGGTTTTGCACTTCACCACCTAGTCCTGGCGTTTCTTTTTGCTGATAGTAAATAAGCTCGCGAACCGTTTGGCCGTCTGCGTCTACCGCTAAGAAACCGTACATAAGATCCCAAAGGCCGCTGCCGTGAACAGGAAGGATGATACGAGATACATCACCTGCGTCGTCGCGAACTAAGTAAACACTTGCCACGTTAGGGCGGCGTTGGAAACCAACATTGCTGTTAGTTACCTTTGTGCTGTACTCAGTTTCTTTGGCTGCTTTATACATATCGTAATCTGGCTTAGGCGCTTCTACGAAAGTACCTTCGTCAAGATTAACAAAACGCTGTTCTACTCGCTCGCTGTACGTGCTTTCAATTGCGCTATTGCTCATGCCCATTTCATAAAGGCCTGCAGCATTAAGAATGTTGCTCTTTTTATCTAGAGCTGCGTTTGTTTGTTGTAGAGAGCGAAGGCCAACAGCCGCACCAGACACAACAATTGAACAAACTAAACATACGGCAACAACAATACCTACCGTTTTGCCTAAAGATTCTTTCTTAGCCGACACGTGCTACCCTCCGCTTGATATTGCTTTGTGCGACGAAATAGTCGAACAGTGGCGCCCACAAGTTAGCAAATAGAATTGCTAGCATTACACCTTCAGGGAAGGCTGGGTTTAGGACGCGGATTAGTACCGTCATGAAACCAATGAAGATACCGTAAGCCCACTTACCTTGGTTTGTGAACGACGCAGAAACTGGGTCTGTCGCCATAAAGAACATACCAAAAGCAAGACCACCAACAACAAAGTGCCAATGAGCAGGCATTGCAAACATAGGGTTCGTATCGCTGCCGATTAGGTTTAGCAAGGTTGCGAAGAACGCCACACCAATTGCTACACCAGCAACAATGCGCCAGCTTGCTATACGCATGTACATGATGAACAAGCCACCAAGAATAATAGCAAGGGTAGACACCTCACCCGCTGAACCTGAGATAGTACCGATGAAGCTGTTCATCCACTGATCCATGTTCGCGTAATCAAGGTTGCCTGAAGCCGCTTGGCTTAGAGACGTTGCACCAGAATAACCATCTGCCGCTACCCATACTTGGTCACCTGAAATTTGCGCAGGATACGCAAAGTAAAGGAATGCACGACCAGACAATGCTGGGTTAAGGAAGTTACGACCTGTACCACCGAATACTTCTTTAGCAATTACAACTCCGAAGGTAATACCTAGTGCAACTTGCCATAGAGGAATAGTAGCTGGAAGTGTTAGTGCGAATAGTACCGATGTAACGAAGAAACCTTCGTTAACTTCGTGCTTGCGCACAGACGCGAACAATACTTCCCAGAAACCACCTACCGCGAACGTTACCGCGTAGATTGGCAGCCAGAAACATGCGCCATAGAAGAATAGACCTAGTGTACCCGCATTTGCCAAGTCACCGCCAAGGGCAGCGAATAGGCCTGCTTGCCACGTATCAGGTAGTGTTCCTGCGCCAGCAGCAATTGCTTCTTGCGCTTGGAAACCAATGTTATACATACCAAAGAACATAGCTGGGAATGTTGCCATCCATACCATGATCATGATGCGCTTAAGGTCAATGCTGTCACGCACGTGCGTGTTAGCTTTATTTACTTTACCTGGGGTGTAGAAAATGGTCGCCGCAGCTTCGTAAAGCGCATACCACTTTTCATGCTTACCACCTGGTTCGAAGTTTGGTTCGATCTTTTCTAAATACGCTTTTAAACCCATGACTTAACCCTCTTTCTCTATCGTGGTCAAACAGTCGCGTAAGATAGGAGCGTAGTTGTATTTGCCAGGGCATACATAAGTACACAATGCCAAATCTTCTTCGTCCAACTCTAAGCAACCCAACGTCTGAGCACCGTCAGTATCACCAGAAATCAGGTCCCTAAGCAGAAGCGTAGGAATGATATCTAGGGGCATAACGCGTTCGTAATTACCAATTGGAACCATAGAACGTTCAGAACCATTGGTAGTTGTTGTCATATCAAATTTCTTGCTGCCACTTAGGTGACCTAAGTAAGCACGAGTCACTGAGTGTTGGTTTGAACCAGGTAGGATCCAACCGAACAATTTCTTCTCGCGACCTTCTTTTAGTAGTGAAACTTGGGTGTGGAAACGACCAAGGAAGCCGTGAACGCCCATCGCCGTCGTACCGCTAAGTACAGAACCAGAGATAACACGTACTTCACCGTCTACTTGCTCGTCAGCAGTAAGCTCGGTCAAGTCTGCGCCCATTACGGTGCGCACTAGGCGTGGGTTAGTTGCTGCAGGACCTGCAAGTGAAATAACACGACGGTTATCTAGCTCGCCAGAGGTCAGCAATGCACCAATTGCCATAACGTCTTGGTAGTTGATGTGCCAAACCGTTTTGTTCATGCCAGCAGAATCAAGGAAGTGGATGTGAGTACCCGGTAGGCCCGCAGGGTGAGGACCGCCAAATTCTTCAACATCAACTGCCGCATCGCCAGTAGCAACAGATGCACCTGCCGCTTTACAAACGTAAGTCTTGCCACCGCTCAATTGCGTTAATGCTTTAAGACCATTTACGAAATCGTCTTGGCGCTCAGCAATAATCACTGCAGGATCTGCTGCTAGTGGATTGGTATCCATTGCTGTAACGAAAATTGAACTTGGAACAGAGTCTAGCTTAGGAGATTTGCTAAATGGACGTGTACGGAACGCTGTCCACATGCCTGACTCTACAAGGATTGACTGAAGCTGCTCGCGTGAAGCGCTCGCGATCTGGTCAGCTGCAATTTTATCAAAAGTTACAGCATCGCTGCCGTTCACTTTGATAACTACAGACTGAAGAACACGTTTTGCACCACGGTTAACCTCTACCACTTCACCCGCTGCTGGGGCAGTGAATTTAACGCCAGGGTTCTTTTTGTCTTCAAAAAGCACCTGACCTTTCTTCACTACATCGCCAACTTGGACGTGCATGGTAGGGCGCATACCCACATATTCTTCTCCCAGAATGGCAACGCGCGTTGCAGCAGATGCATCAGCAATCTCCTGCTTTGGCGCTCCCTCAATTGGGAGGTCGAGACCTTTCTTGATTTTTATCATATGTAATCGCACTACTCTAATAGAAATACCCTTTTGCATGACCGCAGAAAACCTGCCTGTCAGCATGCAAAAGCGCACTATTAACAGGTGTAGAACACCTTTTCGTTGTTGATTGATGGAACTTGCTGCAATTGCTACGGTCAGCCTGTTATGAAGCCGTAACGCATAATTCCTTTTGCGGACGCTTAATTCGCCCTTTCTTTATAGACCACCAGCAGAAATTTACACTTATTATTGTTGTTGTGTAGCTGCAATCGCTACTGCTGTTTTGGTAGAGGCAGAAAAGACCCCTACTTAATTTCGGGATTTTAGCATTAACCCATACGTTTGTGCCACGCTATTTCAAGATAAAGGCAAATTTTTCTACAATTTAATGTAAACCTTTGGTCTTATTCATTTACATTTTGCGAATCCATACGCCGTATCAACTTGTAATCAGGTACAAAAAAGCCGTCAAATCAGACGGCTTTTGCGCATATAAGCATTAGGTTAATTAATGGTAAGTTTAGGTTTTACCAATTAACCATTGGGTCAACTTCACTGTCGTAATCAACACTTGAAATGTCAAAACCGAACAGTTTTAAGAACTCATGGTTGTAACCTTTGTAGTCACTTAAGTCATGAAAGTTCTCTTGTGTCACTTGATCCCATAGCGCCTTAATTTTTGCCTGTGTTGCGTCGTTAGTTTCTTTGCCATCCATGCGATAGCGATTTGCTTCATCTAACGTTGGTGTATTGCCGAACAGGCACTGTGTGAACAAGCCATGAATCTGCTCAATGCACCCTTCGTGGGTGCCTTCCTCTTTCATCACTTTGTAAATAAGTGAAATATACAGAGGCATTACAGGAATGGCTGAGCTTGCCTGCGTTACCAGTGCTTTCAACGAGCTCACATTGGCTTGCACAAGCAAATCACTGTTTTTACCAATAATGGCTGCGGCAGCGCGATCTAGGTCTTCTTTCGCTTTACCAATCGTCGCTTGACCATAAATAGGCCATGTTAGTTCTTTACCGATATAGGTATATGCGGTGGTTTTACAGCCTTCAGCAAGCACATCGGCTTCACGTAAAAAGTCCATCCAACGTTCCCAATCTTCACCGCCCATCACTTTGATGGTGTTAAGGATTTCTTCGTCGTTGGCTGGCTCTAGCGATACTTCATGCACTTTGTCTTTATCAGTATCGTAGGTTTTCGTAGTGTACGCCTGCCCTACAGGCTTAAGCGTAGATTTATACGTTACGCCTGTTTCTGGGTCGGTTCTACGCGGGGATGCAAGGCTATAAATGACCAAATCAACCTTGCCCATTTCAGCTTTGATTTTTTCGATGGTTTCATTTTTGATTTCATCGGAAAACGCATCGCCATTAATAGTTTCTGCATACAAGCCTTTTGCTTTGGCTTTTTCGTGGAATGCAGCGGTGTTGTACCAACCGGCAGTACCCGTTTTACGTTCCGTTGGTGCTTTTTCAAAACACACACCCAGCGTTTTAGCGCCATAGCCGAACGCAGAAGTAATGCGTGATGCTAGGCCGTACCCCGTAGAGCTACCAATAATCAATACATTTTTAGGGCCTTCGCCTAAGTCGCCTTTTGCTTCTACATAAGCAATTTGTTCGTCAACCGCCGTTGCACAGCCAACAGGGTGCGCGTTTGTACAAATGAAGCCTCTCACTTTAGGCTTGATAACCATAATAATTTTCCTTATTTGAGCGTGGGGCTATTGTAATGCCGAAGCCACTGATAACAACTCGGAGCAGATGAAACCTAGCATATCGCAAACGCAAGGCGACACCAATGAAACAACGTGCCAAATTTAGCTTTGCTTTGTATTTACGAGAAAAGACAGAGAAGAAAAGAGATAGGAAAAAGAAACATTAGGCCATATCGCTAAATTCAACGAAGTGCGGGCTAGTTTTTAAAACGTTATGAACTATGAATAAGAAAAAATGGAACACAGGTGTACAGAACTGCACACCTGTGAACAACACATTAACCTAGAACGTCTAGAAGCTCTACGTCAAAGATAAGCGTGCTGTATGGTGCAATAGCTGCACCCGCACCTTGCTCACCGTAAGCAAGCTCATGTGGCACGTATAAACGGTACTTAGCACCTACTTTCATAAGTTGAAGTGCTTCAGTCCAACCTTTAATAACGCCGCCTACTGGGAATTCAGCTGGCTGGCCGCGCTCGTAAGAGCTGTCAAAAGTGGTACCGTTAATAAGTGTACCGTGGTAGTGAACACGTACAGTGCTAGCCGCAACTGGTGTTTCACCGTCACCTTCAGCAATAACTTCATACTGAAGACCAGATTCAGTAACGGTTACTTCGTCACGCTTCGCATTTTCTTCAAGGTACTTTGTGCCTTCTTCAATAACCGCTTTGCTTGCTTCTTCTTTAGCCGCTTGCATACGCTTGTGAATTTCGCCGAACGCATCACGTAGTGTGTCGTTATCAACCTGAGGCGCTTGACCTGCGAAGGCGTCTTTTAGGCCAGCTACAACAGCGTCAATCGCTAGTCCGTCAAACGGATTTGATTGTAATTGTTGACCCATTTGAAAACCAATGCCGTAACTTGCTTGGGTTTCTACTGTATTGAATGTATCAGTCACAAGAACTCCTGAAATTAAATTACAAATGCAGTACAAATTTCAAACAAAACGCATAACGCGAGAATGTTTCTGCATTTTCCGGTGCAAGAGTGTATCACACCACAAAATATCTTGCTTTGAGCAATGTTAACTAGGGTGCAAAAGTATCAAAATGTTGTAAATTATAACCGAAAGTGGTTAGACAAGTCGCAAAGGACACAGTATGGTTAAGGCCATATATTTAGGAGGATAGCATGCAAACACACTACGATGCTGAACTGAAAGATACCGTTCGATACCTAGGTAAAACCTTAGGTGAAACAATCAAAAATCAATTGGGTCAAGAGTGGCTAGACCGTATTGAAAAGATTCGTAAAGGCGGCCGAGCTTCTTATCAGGGAGACGCTACATGTAGCGAAGAACTGAAAGAAACTTTCAAAACAATGTCTGACAGCGATTTGCTTACTGTTGGCCGTGCATTCGCACAATTCTTGAATTTGGGCAACATTGCTGAGCAAGAATACAATGCGGCAATGAATGTTGATGCGTCTATTGATGCACTATTTAAACACCTAGATAAAGCTGAATTAACAGCTGAAAAAGTGCAGGATGCGGTTGCAAAACTGAACATCGATCTTGTACTGACCGCGCACCCAACTGAGGTTACGCGCCGTACACTTATTCACAAACATAAAGAATTGGCGAACTGCCTTCAGGCTATTCACCAAGAGTCGCTTAATGATGTTGAGCGTAAGAAAATTGAAACCCGTATTGCTGACCTTATTGCACAGGCTTGGCACACTGAAGAAATTCGTTCAGTACGTCCAACACCGGTTGATGAGGCACGCTGGGGCTTCTCTGTTATTGAAAACTCATTATGGGAAGCAGTGCCAGACTTTATGCGCGAGCTTGATGGTCGCCTAAACGAAGATTATGAAGTATCACTGCCACTAGATGCGTCTCCCGTTCAGTTTAGCTCTTGGATGGGCGGCGACAGAGACGGCAACCCATTTGTAACGTCAAAAGTGACTGAGCAAGTATTATTACTTGCTAGAAAACGTGCGGCCAAGCTTTTCGCGATTGATCTTGATCGCTTGCAAGTTGAGCTTTCAATGTACGACTGCAACGACGCGTTACGCGAAAAAGTCGGCGACGCCAACGAGCCATACCGCGCCCTTCTTCGTCCACTTGTGGACAAGTTCATCGCAACCCGCGATGGCATTAGCGACTACTTAGCAGGTAAAAACCCAGATACTTCAAACTGGGTTGAAAGTGATGATGAGCTAATTGAACCACTGATGCTTTGCTACCAGTCACTGTTAGACTGCGGAATGCAAGTTGTAGCAAACGGTCTGCTGCTAGACACTATTCGTCGTGCTCGTGTATTTGGCATTCACCTTCTGCGCCTTGACGTGCGTCAGGACTCTGAACGTCATGCAGACGTTTTCAGCGAACTAACACGCTACCTAGGTCTTGGTGATTATGCTCAGTGGAGCGAAGCCGACAAGCAAGCGTTCTTATTGCGCGAGCTTGGCTCAAAACGCCCGCTATTCCCTGCTCAATGGGATGCGTCTGATGACGTGAAAGAAGTGCTTGATACCTGTAAGGTAATTGCGAAGCACAGCAAACACGGTTTTGGTATCTATATTATCTCTATGGCCAGTGAGCCATCGGACGTTATGGCCGTTCAGCTGCTACTTCAAGAAAGTGGTGTAGATTGGCCAATGCCAGTGGCGCCATTGTTCGAGACGCTAGACGATTTGAACAACTCGCCTGACGTAATGCGCAAACTTCTGTCTATCGACTGGTATCGCGGTTACGTTAAAGGTCGTCAATTCGTTATGATTGGTTATTCAGATTCAGCCAAAGACGCAGGTGCACTTGCTGCGGGCTGGGCTCAATACCAATCACAAGAAGCCTTGGTTGCGATTGCTGATGAGTTTGACGTAAGCCTGACGCTATTCCACGGCCGTGGCGGTACAATTGGTCGTGGTGGCTTGCCAGCACATGCTGCCATTTACTCTCAGCCTCCTGGCTCGCTAGACGGCGGCTTCCGTGTAACTGAGCAAGGCGAAACTATTCGCTATAAATTCGGTATGCCTAAGCTGGCTAAACGCAGCCTAGGTATTTACGCCAGCGCCATAATTGAAGCCATGTTATTCCCGCCTCCGGCACCAAAAGAAGAATGGCGAGAGCTTATAACTGCAATGGCAGCCCAAGGTCGTGACAACTATCGTGCAACCGTGCGTCACGATAAAGAGTTCGTACCTTACTTCCGTGTTGCAACGCCAGAGCAAGAGTTAGGCAAACTCCCACTAGGTAGTCGCCCAGCGAAGCGTAAGCCACAAGGCGGTATTGAGAGCCTACGCGCTATTCCATGGATATTTGCTTGGGCACAAACCCGTTTGGTGCTACCAAGCTGGCTAGGCGTTATGCGTGCTATTGATAGCGTGAAGACCCCGGAAAACGAAAAAGTGGTTAACGAAATGTTCAGCGAATGGCCGTTCTATCGTTCACGTCTTTCAATGCTAGACATGGTGTTCCATAAAGCCGATCCGCGTATCAGTGAAGCTTATGATGAGCGCTTAGTACCCAAAGAGCTTAAACACTTTGGTGAAGCTCTGCGTGCCGAGCTTAAAGAAAGCATCTCGTCGCTACTGGCTATAACCGGTGACGGCGACATCATGAAGAACGACCCGCAGGGTAAAGAGTCTATGGAGATCCGTGCAGGATATCTTCAGCCCCTCCACTACCTGCAAATTGAGCTTCTGGATCGTATTCGTAAAGCCGGTGACGATGCACAAAACACCAGCCTAGAGCGTGCCATGATGGTTACCATCGCGGGTATTGCAATTGGTATGCGTAATACAGGCTAGAGCCCAATGAACGCGTAACGTTATAATGAAAAGCCTGCTCATTGAGCCTGTCTCTTGATCACAAGTCGATATCAAGAGACATGGCTAGCTCATATCCTTCAAGGATGGTTTGCAATTTGAACC
>NZ_CAMZMZ010000029.1:0-55053 GCF_947311905.1 Alteromonas sp. CyTr2
TGTGCGCTTAGGCCTTTGATTACTTGAAGTTGTCATAAAGAAATCCTCTTTATGTCAACGTATTTTAGGACGGGACATCTAACTAAGAAAAGCCAGGTTATGAACCTGGCTTTTTTAATTTACACGGAAAAATGTACTCTGACCCCGAACTTGGGTTAATCAGCGTTGAACAAGTCGCGGCTGTATACTTTATCTAGTACATCTTCGATATCGCCCGTAACACGGTTCGCTACGATTACGTCAGAGATTTTCTTAAATTCTTTTAAGTCGTTTACTACGCGTGAATTAAAGAAATCTTCTTCCTTAAGCACTGGCTCGTAAACTACCACCTCGATACCTTTCGCCTTGATGCGCTTCATGATGCCTTGAATTGCACTTGCGCGGAAGTTGTCTGAACCAGACTTCATGATAAGGCGATAAATACCTACGATTTTCGGCTGGCGGCTAACAATTGAGTCGGCAATGAAGTCTTTGCGTGTACGATTCGCATCAACAATCGCTTGAATCATGTTATTAGGTACATCGCTGTAATTAGCTAGAAGTTGCTTAGTATCTTTAGGAAGACAGTAACCGCCATAGCCAAAGCTTGGGTTATTGTAGTGGCTGCCGATGCGAGGGTCTAAGCTTACACCTTCAATGATTTGTTTTGAGTCTAACCCATGGCTTTCAGCATAGCTGTCTAATTCATTGAAGTAAGCAACGCGCATTGCCAAATAGGTATTAGCAAAAAGCTTAATGGCTTCAGCTTCAGTGCTGTCGGTAAACAACACATCAATTTCTTCTTTAATTGCACCTTGCTGAAGTAACTTCGCAAAAATTTCAGCTCGCTCAGTTCGCTCACCAACGATGATACGACTAGGATAAAGGTTGTCGTAAAGCGCTTTACCTTCACGCAAAAATTCGGGTGAAAAGATGATGTTCTCTGACCCGAAACGCTCCTTTGCATCTCGGGTGAAGCCAACAGGAACCGTAGATTTAACAATCATTACCGCACTAGGATTAATTTCCATTACTGTTTTGATAACCGCTTCTACACTACCTGTATTAAAGTAGTTCGTTTGCGGGTCGTAATCTGTTGGTGTTGCGATTACAACATAGTCAGCATCTTTATACGCTTCTTGCGCGTCCAGCGTTGCAACTAGGTTCAACTCTTTCGTTGTTAGATATTCGGCTATTTCTTTGTCTTCAATTGGAGACTTCTTATTATTAAGCATCTCGACTTTTTCTGGGACTAGGTCGACCGCTTTCACTTCATTGTGTTGTGCAAGTAGCACTGCATTTGAAAGCCCTACATAGCCTGTGCCTGCTACAGCTATTTTAAGCTTCTGCATAGTACTATCCATTTAAATTCTCTCCAGTTTTATACAAATAATTTACGAAAGCTTCATTACTATCATTGCATAGTAATTTTAAACAATGATGAATACTACGGCTAACTCGCCTAATTTTTTAAATAGTGTATCAAAGCTCTGTTTGATGCACTATGCATCAATTATGCCTCATGCGTCACTCTTTCAATTCTACTGCGCTTCTAATCGAAAAGTTCTCGCGCTTTAAAGTAAGATTTGGATTATAAGCGGGGTCGTTTGCTATGAAGTCACTCCACGTTGTTTGAAGGTAAGCTAATTCGCGATTAAAACGCGCCGCTTTTTCAGGTGAAATGTCTAAGCCTCTGCTGACCGATTCATGATGGAAAAGCTCTGCTTCTGCACAGTAAACGTTATTAACGCCCAAGCCTTTAACCTTTAAACAAAAATCTACATCATTAAAGGCAACGGAAAGGTCCTTTTCATTTAAACCGTTTACAGCATTAAAATGCGTGCGTTTAACTAGTAAACACGCTGCGGTTACGGCGCTATAGTTGTTTGTAGCAACGATCCTGTTTAAGTAACCAGTATGAAAGCGAGGAAAGTTCTTATGAGCATGGCCAGCGCCACCACCGTAGCCTAAAACAACGCCAGCGTGTTGTACCCGTGTATCAGAATAAAGCAACTTTGCACCAACACAGCCAACATCTGTGCGCTCTACGTGGCCAACCATATAAGTAAGCCAATCCGGCGATATAACCTCGATATCGTTATTAACTAACCCAAGGATGGAGCCTTTTGCATGTTCAACACCGAAATTATTAATTGCCGAATAATTAAATGGCGCTGGATAACGAATAACTCTTACTTTTTCCAATGTGTCTAAATAGCTAAAGTACTCAATACTCTCCCGTTCATCAGAGCCATTATCAATCAGCAATATTTCGTAATTTTGGTAGGTAGTTTTCTCTAGAATTGACTCGATGCATGCTTTCACCAAAGCTTTCCCGTTTTTCGTGGGAATGATCAAGCTTACCAAGGGTTTACTATTGGGCCAGCACACGCGGTTTACGCTAAATTGCTCGTCTAGTTCGACTTTCGCATTTGTATGTTTTTCTATCACTGTTTTAACGCGCTCTAGCGATTTTGCTTCATTATTTTCTGTGACTGAAAGATGCACCAAGGGTAACGGCATATGATTAACCACTAAGTCATCGATGGATAAGGAAAGCTCAGTAATTACTTCAGCAATCGTTGTTTGATTAGAAATATGTAGCGACTTTAACCGCGAAGTTTTGATCATTACCCCGCTATTGATATATCCCGTAGAATATTGAAGCTCAGGGTTCCAACTTGGTAAGAACCTTGGTGACGTTTTAGTCCCAGTACTGCTAAGTTCGTCAGTATCACAATAGACTAAATCATTACCTTTTAACGCTTCAACAAGATGGTAAATAGCAGTGCTTTCTAATAGGTCACCACCATTTAGCAACAATGTAGGTAACCTGTCGTCTAACAGTGAGATTTTCCTTTCTATTGCACCCAGCGCCAATTCGCCCGTTATTAAGCAAGCTTTCGCACCAAGAGTTTTAATGTTTCCCTCTGTCACGCCCTGGTTGTCGGTGCCAAATATTACTGCTTGCCACTCGCCAATATTAGTTATCGAATTTGAGAAAGCAGATTCGTTCACTTCAAGCCAGTGATTATATAGCGCCTGCGTTTGCTTAGGTGTTGGTGCATCAAAAAATAGCCCAGATTTTCTTACCGACCTTACATACAAACCAGTTAAACGCTCGTTTTGTTTAAGCTTGTCTTTCAGAGTTTTGGGAATTAATTGAAGGGCGGCGCGAACAGACCGCATTACTATTTTTTTCATGTAGACGATTTAGAGCCTCAAAAATAAAGAAAGCCGCTTTATTTAAAGCGGCTTTCTAGTCTAACACTTGTAGGTTTGTATGGGTATCAGCTTCCGGTACCTAAACGCTCGCCTTGGTAACTACCGTCAAGAACCGCTTTCCACCAGCCTTCATTCGCTAAATACCATTCGACGGTTTTACGAATACCGCTTTCAAACGTTTCTTGCGGCTTCCAACCAAGTTCGCGCTCTATTTTGCTTGCGTCAATTGCATAGCGCATGTCGTGGCCTGGGCGATCTTGAACGTAAGTGATTTGCTCAGCGTACTTGCTATCTTTTGGCTTAACCTCATCCAAGATAGCGCAAATGGTTTGCACCACTTCAATGTTCTGCTTTTCGTTGTGGCCACCAATATTATAGGTTTCGCCAATCTCGCCGTTAAGTGCCACCACCACCAATGCTCGTGCGTGATCTTCTACGTATAACCAATCACGAATTTGGTTACCCTTGCCATATACGGGCAGCGGCTTTCCAGCTAACGCGTTTAAAATAACCAGCGGGATCAGCTTTTCTGGGAAGTGGTAAGGGCCATAATTGTTAGAGCAATTGGTAACAAGCGTAGGCAGCTTATAGGTACGAAGCCACGAACGCACTAGCTGATCTGAGCTTGCTTTACTTGCTGAATAAGGCGAGCTTGGCGCATATGGGGTTGTTTCAGTAAATAATGGCAGCTCTGTGCCTGGCTCAACCTCATCTGGGTGAGGCAGGTCACCGTATACTTCGTCAGTAGAAATATGATGGAACTTAAAGCCTGCTTTTTTATCGCCTTCTAGTGCAGACCAATACGCTCTTGCTTGCTCAAGTAAAGTGTATGTTCCAACTACATTGGTCTGAATAAATTCGCCTGGCCCGTCGATAGAACGGTCTACATGTGACTCGGCCGCTAGGTGCATAATAATATCGGGCTTGTGCGTATTGAACACGCGCTTTACTTCTTCAGCATCACAAATATCAACTTGCTCAAAGCTATAGCGGTCGCTATTTGAAACTGATGTTAATGACTCTAAATTGCCCGCATAGGTCAATTTATCCAAATTGACTACAGTATGGTCTGAATCGTTTATAAGGTGGCGAACCACGGCTGAGCCAATAAAGCCTGCACCACCTGTTACTAAAATTGTTTTACTCATTTTCTTTTAACCAAAAATATAATTCTATTTAGACCATCTAGGCTTTCAATTCATCAAGCATATCGGACAACTGCTTTCGCCAGTGAGTGGGCTTGCACGAAGTAAATGCTTCGCGCGCAGTTTGTTTATCCAACACACTATAATGTGGGCGCTTCGCTGGAGTTGGGTACTGGCTAGAGGGAATTGGTAATACTGGAATAGCACTACTGAGTAACCCTTTTTCAATTCCAAGCTCTTGAATAGCTATAGCAAAGTCGTACCAACTTGCTACGCCTTCATCAGTCCAGTGATACACACCACTGGTTTTATTCAATGCGGCAGTAACACAAACTTCAGCTAAACCTTTAGCCCAGGTAGGCGTTCCAATTTGATCATCTATTACGCCCAACTGAGGTTTATCTGCCATCAAACGCAGCATGGTTTTCACAAAGTTATTACCATGAGACGAGTAAACCCAAGCTGTGCGAATTAGACAACTAGCATCTGGCAGTATTTCAAGCAGCGCTTTTTCGCCTTCTGCTTTTGATTTGCCATAAGCACCCTGAGGTTCAATAGGGTCGTCTGTTAAATAAGGCGAACCTTTTTGACCGTTAAACACATAGTCGGTAGATACATGCACCATAAAAGCGCCATGTGATTTGCAGAAATTCGCCAAATTCTTAACGGCAATGCTATTAATGGCATTACACGCTTCGGTGTCTTCTTCAGCTTTATCAACAGCGGTGTACGCTGACGCGTTAATCAAAACATCGGGAGATAGAGGGGCTAATGAAGTTTCAATGATATCGCTATTTGTAATATCAATATCATCGCGCCCCAACAGTGTAACTTCATGATCGCTATTTTTTAGTTCACGAGAAAGCTCAAATGCTAGCTGACCAGACTTGCCTATAATTACAATATTCATTAATTGCTATTACCCCAAAAAAGCCCCAATAACAATTAGAATGTGGGAGCGTCTACAAATGCTAAACCCGCTTCGTCTTTACCAGAGAGCGAAGGTTTCTCGCCGTTTACCAACGGCCAAGCGATATTTAATGTAGGATCGTCATACTTAACCGACACCTCAGACTCTGGGTGGTAGTAATCAGTACACTTGTACACGAACTCTGCTGATTCACTGGTGACATAAAAGCCATGAGCAAATCCGGCAGGCACCCAAAGCTGGCGCTTGTTTTCGGCAGAAAGTACTACCCCAACCCACTTGCCATAAGTTGGTGAGTCTTTACGCATATCTACGGCTACATCGTACACTTCGCCGCTCACTACTCGTACTAACTTACCTTGGGTTTGCTCCATCTGGTAATGAAGGCCACGAAGAATACCTTGGCGAGATTTAGAATGGTTATCTTGAACAAATTCTACATCTGCGCATTCTTTTTTAAACCAATCGGTACGAAAGGTTTCTAGAAAGAAGCCGCGCTCATCGCCAAACACTTTCGGCTCAATAATTTTAACGTCAGGGATATCTGTCTTGATTACTTGCATTTACTTTCCGTCCTAACGTGCAAATGAATATAAGAAGAAAGGTGGCAATGCCACCTTCTATAACTTGAATATAGGTTAAACTTTTACTCTGTCTTTAAGAACTTTCAATAGGTAATCACCATAACCGCTCTTCTTAAGTGGAGCCGCCAGCTTTTCTAGCTGCTCAGCGTTGATATACCCCATTCTGAACGCAACTTCTTCCGGACAACATACTTTTAAGCCCTGACGTTTCTCTATAGCGCCCACAAAGTTCGCTGCATCAAGTAGAGAGTCTAGAGTGCCCGTATCAAGCCAGGCTGAGCCCCGTCCCATTAACTCAACCTTAAGAGAGCCATCTTTTAGATAAAGATTGTTCAAATCGGTAATCTCAAGCTCACCACGAGGTGATGGTTTTACCTCTTTCGCGAAATCAACAACTCTGTTGTCGTAGTAGTAGAGCCCTGTAACTGCGTAATTAGATTTGGGAACAGCAGGCTTCTCTTCAATAGAAAGCGCGTTCCAATCATCATCGAAGCTAACTACACCATAGCGTTCTGGGTCATTAACATGGTAACCGAATACAGTAGCGCCCTGCTCCTGGTTATAGGCGCTCTGCAGAGAGCGCTTTAAATCATGTCCGTAATAGATATTGTCACCAAGAATAAGCGTGCAACAATCATTACCAATAAAACTATCACCTATAAGAAATGCTTGGGCCAAGCCATCGGGTGAAGGCTGAACTGCGTATTGAACATTAATTCCCAGTTCACTTCCATCGCCAATAAGCTCAATGAAACGACTTTGCTCTTCTGGTGTGGTGATAATCAAAATATCCCTTATCCCAGACATCATAAGCGTAGCTAGGGGATAATATATCATCGGTTTATCGTAAACCGGCATCAGTTGCTTGCTCACGACTTTTGTCAATGGGTGCAATCGAGTGCCAGAACCACCTGCTAAAATTATACCCTTCCGTTTCATAGTTATTCCTTTTTAGTTTTCTCTGATGACTTCAGCCAAGCTATTGGCTAACTCAGAAGCAAGCCCCCTGTCTTTAGCTTCTATCATCACACGAATTAATGGTTCTGTTCCAGACTTTCTAAGAACAAGTCGCCCATTCTTACCTAAAGCCTCTTCTACGCGACTGACCTCATCTTTTACTACATTTAATTCAAGCACTGAATCTAGATCGTTATGACGAACGTTCACCATACACTGAGGAAGCTTTGTCATCCCTGCTTTTAGTTCACTTAAGGAGTATTCACTTTTTACTACTACGGTTAAAATTTGTAGCGCAGCGATAATGGCGTCTCCAGTAAATGCATAATCTAAGTTAAGAATATGCCCTGAGGTTTCCCCCCCAATTCGCCAACCAGTTTCCTTAAGTTTCTCGACGACATATCTATCCCCAACTTTTGTTCTAACAAACGGGATATCAAGTTCTTTTAACGCTATTTCAAGGCCTAGGTTGCTCATTAGTGTGCCGACAATACCGCCTTTATAGCCAGCTTGCTTAGCTTCACGAGCCATTAAAAAGAGAATCTCATCTCCATCAACCACTTCACCTTGAGAGTCGACAAACATGATTCTATCGGCGTCGCCATCAACGGCTATGCCTAGATCAGCTTTATTTGTCGTGACTGCTTTACTCAACGAGTTGAGGGAAGTTGCACCGCAATCATTATTAATATTTATGCCATTCGGCGTATTGGCGATTTTAATTACTTTTGCGCCCAGTTCTTCAAATACACTAGGTGCGACTTTATATGCTGCTCCGTTGGCACTATCGACAACAATTGTGAGTCCTTCTAAACTAAGCTCGCTCGAAAAGGTACCTTTACAAAACTCGATATAACGACCAGCGGCATCTTCAACTCTTCGTGCTTTGCCTAAACGTTCTGAGTCAACACAATCGATACCATTTTCTAGTGCATACTGGAGTTTTTCTTCAATTGCCTGCTGCTGTTCACTGCCTAGTTTAGCCCCGCTACGGCCAAAAAATTTAATCCCGTTGTCGTAATATGGGTTGTGAGATGCGCTTATGACTACGCCAGCATCAGCTCTAAAAGTCGAAGCTAAATAGGCTACTGCTGGAGTAGGAATAGGCCCAGCTAGAGCAATGTTTACGCCAGCAGCCGACAAACCAGCTTCCAATGCAGATTCCAGCATGTACCCACTGGCGCGTGTATCTTTTCCTACTAGTACCTCTTTTGTACCGTCTGCCGCCAAGACTACACCTGCAGCCCAGCCTAGCTTCATAACGAAATCTGATGTCATTGGGAACTCGCCAACTTTCCCGCGAATTCCATCTGTGCCAAAATATTTTTGAGACATTCTTACTTCCTAAAAAACGAAAGGCCACAACTTAAAAAGCCATGGCCAAATATCAAGACATTAGCGCTATTCTACTGTAACTGATTTGGCTATTAACAACCAAAAACTGATAGCCATGCAGAGCAGCGCTTATCTTTTGTTAAACCGAGATTTTCTTAAAGTACTCGATGTATCTAGCAATTCCGCTAGGTAGTGCCTCAGCTGTAAACGGCGCATCTAGTCTTCCTTGTTCTTTTTTCTTCTCGATATAGTTAACGACTGTGTCATTAAACTTTGGGGCTTTTACGACAAACCGTGCATTAGTTTGAACACAAATGCAGTTTGGTTTTACTACATCAATAACCTTATGATCAACGTTACCAGCCGTATGTATAAAAACGACGGAAGTATACAACCGGCAAAGGTAGTGAAACATGGTATATGAGGAAGATGAACCGAATACTAGCAAGGTCTCATCAATAACAGCATGTTGGTGGTACATAACTATTATACGACCAAAGTTATCAATGTTATTGTCAAAAACCACACAACGTCTGTAATTGAAATTCGTAAGGTTGTCCTCCTCGTGACGTTGTGGGGGAAATAACTTCGAACCAAGGTCTCCACTTACCGCCCTGTTTTGGTAAATATCATTAGCGAAAACATCAAGCTCGCCGATACTTTTAAACGACAATTTACTTGCAACCAACTGCGCTGCGAGCCTTGCACCATGAAGAGTCCAGTGAGTATCGCACACTCTAAATGAGCGTTGCTCTAAATTTCTAAGTTCTTCTATGGGCAAAATAAAATTGAGCGACTTGGGTATCAACTCTTTAAGCTTTTGAATCGGCGCTTTCTTTGAAAAACTATAAGGATAATACTCTTCGTATACCATTTCTTTAGAAGGCGCGACAAGTAAGCAGACTGGTGTGCCAGACGAGAGGGAAAAGCCATCTAGCGATACCAAGTATTCTTTCCATTCAGCTTGAGCTGTGCGGGATAGTTTTAGTTTCCCAGTATATTGCTCAATACTCTTGTTGGTGTCGTTATCTAGAAAAAGCCAGCCATCTTTTCCCTCTAAGATCTGAAATTTACCTTCGATACTTCCATTCATTAACTCTACGAATTTGCCATCTTGAATCAGGCCTAACGTGAACTCTGAATGTTTGAGCTTAACTCGCTCAGAAAATCCACAGTGAAGCAAAGGGTGATTTTCTGGCTCTTCCTTTAATACCCTTTTTACAACATCAGGGCGAGACCGACTAATTGGTATTTGCAGTACTTCGTTACCATTTAGAATAACTAACGAAGCTGATGAGCTTTCTTCGTTCAACACCCAACCTTGAAATAACAGTCCGTCTCTGGAAAGTTCGGCATTGTCGACACTTTTTCCATTACTAGGATAGTCCAAGTGCCAACGGGGGACGCTAACATTCGAGCTATCTACTCGCTGGGTAATTATTGAATAAACTGCCACTAAAGTTCCTTTCTTACGGCTTTATAAAAAGTCGCCTACAATTTCATATTCATGATGAATATGTGATTCAAGCTGCTTAATACTACTTGGTAGCTGATATGTTTGGCTAGTTCGCCTGTTTACCTGCAACGTTTTTAACTGTATCCCGGTCAAATCTGACAATTGCTGTAAATGCTCTTCATATTTGTGCTTCGATCCAACAAAGCCAAATTCGTCAATAGACACAGAATTGAAAAACCTACTATAGGTATTTGTAAACGCCTCAATCGTATTATTAAGAAGCAGTTCCTTAACTATGCTTTCTTGTGACTTTAAGCTAGATTCTGGCAACTTTTCTTTCAATAAAATATAGTGCGGATGCTTTTCTTTAAGCGCTAAAAGATGGCCTACTAAAGACCATATTCGTTCTAGTGGGTCACGAACCCAAACAGCCTTGATAGCATTTGGGAAGGTTTGAGTATGATTTGCATGCGGCTTGAAATGCCCATGAAGTACTCTAGCCTTCGATGGTAACCATATCTCATCACCTTTCGACATAGCACTCGCCCCGGTGTTTGCGTAAACACCGTAAACACTCCTAGCACCAAGAGCCTGTTCAAATGCAACCCTGAGAGAACTTCCAGCAGTTTTTGGAATGTGGTGAGACAGAACAGCAACATTAGGATGGGGCCGGCTTTTGGAATTCTTGTCCGGCGATAATAGTTTCTCCACACGCCAAAACGGATGGGTTTTATATGACATAGGGACTAATCTTCTACAACTGAATCTGCTATTCCACGTTAACTTATGTAAAAGTCAAATGTAGGATAGCAAACTGAAATGTTCAACACGCTTACACAACACAAAAAGCTGCCAGCTAAAAGCGCACAAGTGTAGCAGATTTCTTTGAAATCTTAACTATCTGGCTTGCCAGCTTTTTACCAAAGGTATCGCGAGAGAAAAGTTCGCAAGCTCTTTTAGCAGCAAAGTTGCCCATTGACGCCACTAGTTCAGGGTTACGATTCAAGTCAAGTATCGCATCTACAACGCTTGTAGTGCTTTTATAGTCGACTAAAACACCGGATTGCTTGTCGACAAGTTCACTAACCGCCCCCCAATCGTATCCAATTACAACTCGTCCCAATGACATAGCTTCCGCCACAGTTCTTCCAAAAGATTCTTTGAAGTGAGAAAGCGCTAGCACAATATTATGTTCAGCCATGGCCTCTTTCGGTTTTTCCACATAGCCTGCAATAGTAATATTTGCGTCTCCAAATCGCTTCGCTGCCATGATAACTTCATTAGTAATTGGCCCGTAAATCGTAAACTGGATATTACTAGCCTCCTTACACAAGCTTGCTACCTCAAAAAAGTCTTCAACACCTTTTTTCTTAACATTACTACTTAGCATGCATATTTTTAATGAGCCCGAAGGCATAGAATTTTGAGAAGGGGAGGAATCAACACAATTATATATAACAGTAGTTCGCTCTGGTTCATTTATCCAACGAGCGGTTTCTTCAGAGTTGGCAATAAAATAGTCGCTACTAGCTATGATTCTTGCGTGAGTTTGTCGCGGTGACTCTCGAAGTAATTCCGCTAAATCATTATCAAACTCAACGAGTTCTCGCACATGCATAACCGTTGGGATACTAGCCTTCTTGGCCGCACTAAAAGGCTCTATTAGTGTAATTGTGTTCACATAAACACAATTATATCCAAAGCGTAGGAAATCTGATTCCAGATATTCCGCTATGGGTTCTATCGGCTCTTCCCTCCCATTTGCCCACGGTAAAGGCAAAAAGACTATCTTGTTAACGAATTGTTTTAGTTCCTCTACATAAGCAATATTAGAACAGGTAGGTAAAAATAATGTTATCGTTATATCCGCCCTGTGCATTGCTTTAGCCATATCAACTAGACTTCTTTCTGCACCGAAAACTGTTTCAGAGACAGCATGCCCAAAGAGAGCGACATGAATTATTCCTTTACACTTTGCAAACCCTGTGATTGATATAGGCGCAGAAAAGTCCCAACTATCGTTATTTAGCGCATGCCATGTAGGTGATATCGTGTTTGGTAATTGAAACTCGTACGCATACGCTTGGGGATTAAATAAAGGCGATGGGTACCGTCCCTCCTTTTCCCCTTTATCCCAGAAATGATCATGGATATCTAGCCCCATAGAACTCACGTCGTCGTAAACTTGCGCGTACCAATTTTCGTCGAGTGCTTTTCTCCATTTGTGAAAACTCGCTGCGTTTTCTTTTACCAATGAAGGTTTAGAAGAAGCCAACAACATACTTGGAGGAACAGGAAAAGGACGCGGTTCATTTCTTAAAAGCTTCAAACTAGGGCTATTCTTGTGCCATGCTCGAGCGCAATCCATGTACTGCTTTCGCACGCCACCATATTGAGTGATCAAATGAGTCTCTGCATTCTGCGTAAGAGATGATGCATGTGTTCTTCCAAAAGACAGTGGAACATCGGGCATCACCTCTTTTATCGCGGCTTGCCCAAATTTAGCAATACACCTTTCATAAAACTCAGTATCAGCATTTACTTTGACCTCGTCCCAATCACCCAGAGCGGCAACAACATCTTTTCGAACGAGTAAAGAAGATACATTTCTATGCACCCAAGAGTTACCAGCCCTTAACCTCGAAAATTTAAGGTCCTCCGTGCATCTAACCCAGTGAGAAACTGTCCCTTTTAAAGAATGACTGAAGAGCAACGGAGTTACTTGCTTTTCGATTTTCTGAGGATGAGCCCAATCATCGGCATCCATAACGGTAAGAAAGTCACCTCGAGCTAAGGATATTCCTAAATTTCTTGTGGCATATGCGCCGCGATTAGATTTATTTGAAACAACTTTTAACCTGCACATATCGGCTTTTAAACGAGTTAATTCAATCAACGAGTTATCAGAAGAGCCATCATCCACCACGATAATTTCAATGTAAGGCCAAGTCTGGTCCTTCAGTGATTTTAGGCAAGTAGCAATCGTTCTTTCCGCGTTGTAGCAGGGTACGATAACAGACACAGTAGTAGGCTTTAGGAGGGAAATAACTCTAGCTGTCAATTTAATTTTCGGCCTTGAGGCGCACAACGAATCTAGAAGTGAATTTCGATTGTTTAAAGTTATCTGCGAAAGTCCGTTAACTTTGAATAGACGGTTCAAAGCCATAAGTCGGTTTGACTTCTCAGATAACATATCCATAGCTAGGAGTTTAGAGGAGTTTTCTAGCCATCGTTTGTCCGCTAGAAGAGAGGAAGCGCTAGCTATATCATCGTTCCAAAAAAAAGATGAGAATTGGAGTAATAATAGTTCATTTATGTCGAAAAGTTCTTCTGCACTAGTTTGATGCTCTATTAAATAGTCTATGGCTCTAATAGCTTTATCATATGCGCCTTCAAATAAATGAAAGTCTGCTAATACTTTCGATGCATAAACTCCATTAAATCCACCCTGTTTAACAGCACAATTTAACGCTTTTAAGAAAACAGATGGCCGATGAGCACTTGCCCACAACGACTTCTCTATTGCTATTGATGGTAGAAAGCATGGCAACCTTCCTTCTTGCCGACCGTGCTTTTCAAAATGCTCTCGAGGATCAATACCCGCAGCCGCTACATCTGGATATTGGCTAAGATACCAAGAGGGGTCAAAGTACTTTAATTTTCTCACTTCAATTCGCTAGTCAATTTATTTGAAGAAAAGACTAGTAATAGTTGAAAGTAAATCTAGCTTATTAACGGTAGTAACTTTCGTAGTTGGTTCTCTGGTAACAAAAAAGTCAACGTTCGTTAGAATGGGCTCATTATTACCGTTCTTTTTTATAAAAACACTTTCAACATTGATCTCGGCTAGTTGATCTGGCACGTGTTTAAGTAAGCTTTGATTTAGGATTACAGCATATTTAGCTGTTACTTCCATACCGTAAACGCAGACAGTGACATTCTCATTCATCAGCAACTCAAAGAATTGATCACAAATGGGGCGAGTAATTTTCCCATACTCAGGGATATGATAAAGCACAACCTGATGACCTTCTGCTATCAGCATTTTAATTATTTCGACTTCACTAGGCTTGAAGCGTTTCTGGCTGAAGTCCGAAATAAAAATTAACTCAGCCTTAGCGGAATTATCACCACGAACGACCATTGATTTCGGCGCAGGAAAATTCCTGTCTAATCCGTTCTCATTAAATAAATTATCTGGATTAGTTTTGTGCCACCACTGACATGCACTTCGATAAATATGACGAAGTCCGTTGTGCATTGTTTTTATATGCGTGGCTTTGTTTCTAGTAAGAGAACCGTCATCATCCAACGCAAATGCCATAGGTACTTCTTTGTGAATTTTTTTGAAAGCCCACTTGCCATATTTCGCTTGAACACGCCAAATAAACTCTGTATCACCGCCTGCAATCACGTTATCCCAGGAGCCTAAATCGTCCAACACCTCTCTTCTGAATAAGAAAGAAGAGTGCGACCAATGAATCAGCCTTGGGTTCAATCGCCAATTATGCTGAAAGTGAAGCTCATTAGTAGCTCTTATCCAATGTGTTGAAACTCCCATCACTGTAGGTTTTGAATCTAGGTAAGCAATTTGTGATTCAATTTTTTGAGGGTGAGACCAATCATCGCCATCATGTGTAGTGATAAAGTCACCTTTAGCAACCTGCAAACCTGCATTTCTAGCTCTATAGGCGCCGCCATTTTCTTTCTGTTGAACTAATTTGACCCTGCTATCTTCAGTAGCCAATTCTTTGACAAGCTCTGGTGTTTCATCCGTGCTGCAGTCGTCAACTACTATTACTTCAATATTTTGCCAGCTTTGATTCAAAAGGGATTTTATCGCTACAGCTAACCTAGTTCCGGCATTAAAAGTGGGGATGATAATGCTTACCAAACGTTCGTCTACAACAGAAGGGGCCTGCCCGATTAGACTTTCAAAACTAAGCGTTAATTCTACTTCGTTAAAATCAATCGGCATAAAACCGTTACGTTCATATGCTTCATTTATCCACGCCAAGCGCTCGCTAGGCTCCTTGCATATGTTAGACATCGACAAGAGTACATCGGCGTCATCTGGCACAGTTTCTAAATATTCGTAAAGATGTAGTTTAGCCTTTTCAGTTTCTCCTAATTTCATTAAACAAAATGAGTGCATCAACACTGCAGTTTTATCTAAATGATATTCAGGACTAAGATCCCTTACCAACTCAGAAATACTCAGAGCCTTAACATAGTCCGCTACAAAGTAATACCACCTTGCAGCATGCCATGCGGCAAAAAATCTTAAATCAACATCAGCAGATGAATTCGTGTAAATAGACGATAGCTCTTCAAGAGCCGGTGACGAGTACCCGCCCCACAAATTTTCTACAACGCCATTTTTTAATTGGTCAATCTTCTTTTCTAATGTTGATTCAAACTGATTGGGGTTTGGTTTTCGGCCTTCACGTCTTCCATGCATTATATAGTGCACAAGAGGGTTAAACTGATGCTCTTTAACGTCTTCGTACTGCTCTACATACCAAGAAGAGTTAAACCACGTTGTAGGGTTATATCCAAGAGAAGCTCCCTCAATGAGGTAATGCCTAACTGGATTTTTGATGCCTTCACTTCCAATTTGTGGATAACTTTTTATGTAAAAGCTCTCATCGAATTTACCACTACGACGGATTAAAAGCTCATGCTTTTTTAATTGCCTGTTCGAACTAAACTTTTGTTTCAACGTTCCGAGAAATGTGTGAAGTGCCATTTATCTATATCATTTACTAATTTTTTGTAATACTAACAAGTTACCCGTTATGACTCTACATGTTCAATAAATTATGAAGAACTTATTTTTTCTATTTTTAGCGATATGGGCCATTGCTGCGTTAACCGTCGCCACCGAGTCTGATGCCAAAAATTTCATCAGTCCGTCAATCATGAATACAGGCGATGAGCTTCGTCATTTGCATAGAACAACTAGGGCTACAACTGCCTCGACACAAAAAGCACTAAATCAGCTTATTTCTTCTGAATATGTAAGTTTTGAACGCAAATTTAAAGCTTATAAAATTGTGGAAATCGCAGCGCGAGAAAGCACCCTACACGAAGAGCAATTCAAGGGAGATGCTCACGCAGCAAGAGCGCATGCTCTTATGTGGCACATTACGCGCAACGATGCCCACAAACAAAAGAGCGCTGAGATTATAAAGGCTTGGGCTTCAACGTTTGAAGACTTTAAGGTAGTCAAAGGTTACAAACCGCAGATGTACCTAGAGAGCGCTTGGATCTTACCAATATGGATTTCCGCTTTAGATATGATTCAGATTGACCTTACAGATTGGACATCTGCAGATGAACGTGAGTTTAGGCGTTTCATTAAAAAACTTCATTCGTATGCTAAAGAAGCTCACAGAGATAACAATTGGGGCACATCTGCAATGCTGGCAGAAATGTCTTTAGCGGTGTATCTTAAAAATGAAACTCTTTATGAACAACAAGTCCAAAACTTCACCTACTATCTAAAAACCTTGTCAAATAAAGATGGCTCTTTGAACGCAGACTACTTGTCAGACCCTTGGCATCCACAATATACAATAATTGGACTCATCCAAACGGCTGAAATAGCTTCAAATCAGGGAGACATACTCTTTGACGTTATAATTGATGACGAAAGTATGCCTAGACTAGAAGCAATTTTACTTCACTTTAAAAGTTTATTTTTAGGCGAAATAGATAACCCTAAAGGACTGAAAAAAGGGAACTACAAGGGCGCGCATAACAATAAGCAAAGCTACCAAATTGCGTTATCTTATTACGGGAAGCAGAAAAGCAATGAAGCGTGGACAAATTCGTTCCAAGACAATTGGAACCCAAGCAAAACATCACCACTATTTATGATGTGGGATAGAGTTACGCACTCACAGGCAGTGATAGATGGCGATTAGTAATTTACTATATGCTTTCACCGTCAGTTAAAAACAATGTTTTAAGGACAAAAATGCAACCACGGATTTATTTACATGCAGGTATGCACAAAACTGGGACATCTGCCATTCAAAAATGGGCAAAAAATAACAAAGAAATCTTGGAAAGTCATCGGTTATATTACCCAAACTATGAACCTTTTGCGGAAATGAAAATAAATGGCCACATGCAATTCACTCATGCGGTCGCAGGAAAAGATTCTCAATTAACTTTTGATGAATGTAAAAAATTATCATCAAAATGGCATGATGACGCTCTACGAAAGAACTGCGACATACTATTCAGCGCCGAGTCTATTTTCAGGCACTTTATTAAATCAAAAGAAACTGACCCTAGAAAGCTCTATTTGCAACGTATTAAGAACCTTTTTGAAGGTTTTGAAATTATACCAGTTTTGGTCTTTCGCAGACCTGATAGCTTTATAGAGTCCCTTTATAAAGAAACTGTTGCTAAACCCGCTCCTCAACTCCCGCATCTAACTGACTGGGCGAAAACCAAATTCCATTTAAAGTACACGGAGAACTTACTCCGTTATAAAGAAGTTTTTGGTTCAGTCATTGTGTTGACCTATGAAAACTTGCGCGATAGCGATAACTTCGTGCAGAACTTTTTCACACAAATGGGTTTTAATATAGAGGCTAGCTTTGACGAAGAAAAAGTACGGCAAAGCCTTTCTGTATCGCAAATTATAGTAAAAAATTACGCCAATAAATATATTAGTGGTAGAACGGAAAACGAAAACTTTAAAAGCTGGTTAAAAATCAACAGGGAATTTATTGATGCTGCATTCGATGAAGGGCATCCATCATTATGGGATAGTGCAGAGCAGAAAAACTCTTTTATAGAGAATTTTCCACTCGAAGAGTTTTACAACGTTGCTAATATAGTTTCGGGTGAAAAAAAATTTCCTCGTGCTAAACAAGTTGCTGAAAGCTTTGTAACCACTATTCCAGAGGTTCTAGCAAGTAAAGTAGACGAGCTTTTCAGTAAGGGGGATTCACAATAGAATTATTAGTTAAAGTAACTTATTTAAGGAACTATTTAATTCGTGCCTCTTAAGTTGGAAAATTACCTCTTATAGTGGTAAATTGCGAGCAATATCCCCTCAATACAGTCCTTTAACGTATAGGGCTGAGGGCGCATCTAACCATAATTTTAAAAGTAGGACAGTATGTCAATAAATTCCCTTCAGGAGAAAGGCCTTCTCGATATAAAGGACACAAGCCATTCAACGGTCTCACCTGATCTAACACTTGCTTTTGCATTTGACAGTGGCTATGCGGAATGTTTTAAAGTTATGCTAGCTAGCATGGCTGAAAACGGAGTCCTCTGTAAAAACCCTATTGTTATCTACACTGACGACGAACAGTTAACACACGACCCTATAATCGCAGCCGCTGCAGATAAAATTAGTGTACTTTCAGGAGAAAGAAAGAGTCGTCTTTATACTTTAGCTAAGGACAATGTTAAACGTCCAGAGCGGGCTGACTGGAATAGAGGAACGTTTCTTAAGTGGTGCATTTTTGAAAAACAAGAAACGAGCAAACTTCTTTTCTTAGATGTAGACATGCTAACACTGAATTCGCTGGACGGCCTTTTAAAAGCGTTTCCAGATAAATCTCTAGTTACATGCCCTCAATTTCAACAATCTATTCGCACTGAAAATACCGATGCCCAACTGCTAAACATGCTTAACGGTGAGTTCGATAATAAACATAAGAACCGTATTAACTCCGGCGTGATGCTTGTAAATAACGATTTACTAGACGATGAGTTTTTTGATGAAATTACAAAGTTCGCATCGGAGAGAGTCTCAATTCACGAACAAGGGTTATTAAGTGAGTACTTTGCCAGTAACAAAAGTATGCTTGGTATGGCTTCATCTCGTTACAATTATCAAGACAGTTATCTCCGTCTTGCAAGCGATTCAGTATATAAAGATATCTTGGCAGATATCTCAATCATCCACTATGCTGGTGGAGTAAAACCTTGGTTAGAAACTTCAAAGCCAGTCGAAAATCTTTCAAGTATAAAAATTTGGCACCATTACAAAAACCTTGCCGCAAAGATTCTATAACCAAGAGAAGTTTTGAATGAGACTGACCATAAAAAATGCCAAAAAGTTTGTAAGAGTTAAAGGTGAGTTTTGCGAAGACTCTTACATTGAGTTTAGTGAGGCTGCGATATCAGCAATTGAAAACAACTCATTAATAGTGAAGCTAAAGGTACATGGAAAAGGGCGACCACGAAAAAGGTTCAGTGCCTATATAGGCGCCACATCAGGCGAATTAAACATCTCTAGCGGCGGTAATGACCAAGCTCTCAAATTTGGTGATGGCTCAAAAGGGCACTACGTGCTAAGGATGACGGGTAAGAGTAGTATCTTAATTGGTGAAAATACCACTTCAAATGGCACTACTATCTATACTCATGATACGGGCTTTAGCTGTGGAAAGGACTGTATGTTTTCTAGTGAAGTATTGATTCAAACATCTGACCAGCATGGAATTATTGATCTCACCACTGGCGAAATTATCAATCAAGACTATAGTGAAGTGACTCTTGGCGATCATGTTTGGTTGGGACGACGTAGCACCCTTGTTGCTGGCACCAAAATAGCCAACGGATCTATAGCAGGTACAGCTTCCGTTGTTTCTGGTGTAATACCAGAAAGTGTTGTTGTTGTTGGCTCACCGGCCCGAATCATCAGAACTAATGTAACTTGGAGTCGGGAAAAAAACGATTTAGATGAGTATAGTTCTGCACTTCTAGTTTGACAAACGAACGCGCTCAAAATGCTTAGTAGTGTGATTTTCAAAGGTATATACTAGCTCAGACTTGATATGACAGTTACGCGATTTTCAAGGTGCCGCTGTCAGATTAGGTTTGAGCTAGATTCTTATCCGCCCAAGTCTGATTACCATCGATTAATGTTTCTAGTGGCGTTCAGCCACATCACATTTTACCCTGATGAGTCTTTTCATTGTTGTAGTAACCCATCCACACGTCCAGATCTTTTTGAAGCTCTTCTAGCTAAGTGTACAGCTTTTTACGGAACGTAATTTGGTAGAACTCATTCAATATCGTTTTGTGGAAGCGCTCGCATATACCGTTCGTTTGTGTCCGTCCGGTAATCCCCACGTTCAATTCATAAGTTAGCTACGGCATGGTGTTCTTTTTTGCTAAGGAGAATGACCATGCAGCAACATCAACGAAGAGACGTCCAAGACTGGCTCAAACTATTTGAACAACAAAAGCAAAGTGGACTCACCGCGGTGGCGTTTTGTCGCCAACAGCAGATTAATGTTCAAACTTACTACACCAGGCGTCGTGATATTCGGTTACAGCGAACAAGTAGCAAGTTCGTTCAGGTGAAACGTGAAGTCACGAAGGTTGAATCGTACACCGAAGCCATGGATGGCGAACTTCTCCTGAAACTTGGAAATGCTCAACTTACCGTGCCAACAACTATTAACCCTCACTGGGTTGCTACTGTGATAAAGGCATTGGCCGAATGAAAATGTTCGTAGAGCCTGCCGACATTTACCTGTACATGGATATCGTCGACTTCCGCAAATCGATTAATGGTTTAATTGTCGTTGTTGAGCAGGATATGGGCCTGAATCCGTTTCGCGATGCACTGTTCGTCTTCTGCAACAAAAAGCGCGATAAGGTCAAAATACTCTATTGGGATAAAACGGGCTTCGCACTGTGGTACAAGCGCCTCGAGAAGCATCGGTTTAAGTGGCCTGTTGAAACGGAATTGCAACAGCTGCACGTTAGTGAGCAACAGCTACAATGGCTGTTATCGGGCTACGATGTTATAGGTCATCAACCCTTGCACTACAATGCATCGGGCTTATAACCTGTGATCATAAGTAGCGATTAACGATCACGAAATAGTCTTGATAATGTAAGGTAATCAGCGGCTTAATACGGGATAATAATGGTATGAACGAGAAAGAATATCAATCCCGCATCGCTGAACTTGAAGCGCTTCTTGAAGAGAAGAGCGCGCGGATAGCCTATTTAGAAGAACAGTTCCGCGTTGCCCAGCACAAGCAGTTCGGTAAAAGCACCGAAGGCCACCCTGGGCAAGGTGAGTTGTTCAATGAAGCGGAAGAACTGGTTGTTGAGGCTGAAACTGAAACAGCTGAAGAAGCGATTAGCTACACTCGTAAAAAGCCTGTACGTAAACCGCTACCGAAAGACCTGCCTCGCGAAGTTATTGTTCACGATATCAGCGACGAAGAGAAAGTCTGTGACTGTTGTGCCAGTGAGTTACATCGCATAGGTGAAGATAAGTCAGAGAAGCTTCAGTTTATCCCAGCCCAGGTTAAAGTGATTGAGCATATTCGCCCTAAATATGCGTGCCGTACCTGTGAAAAGGACGGTATCAGCAACACGATTAAACAAGCGCCCGTACCTCACAGCATTATCCCAAAAGGTTATGCGACGCCAAGCTTATTAAGTCAAATCATTACCAGCAAATATCAGTATGGCTTACCGCTTTATCGTCAAGAGGCTATGTTTAAACAGCATGGTATTGAATTAAGCCGTAAGACAATGGCTGATTGGATAATTCGCTGCGCTGAGTTATTTAAACCGCTTTACGAGCAGCTTCATCAACACCTGTTAAAGCAACCTGTTTTAGCGGCGGATGAAACCACGCTAAAAGTGGTTGAGTCTGAAAAAGCGAACAGCTATATGTGGCTGTACGCCAGTGGCGCAGACTCTCCTAACGGTAATATACCCGATGCAGAGATACCTAATATCGTGCTGTACGACTATCACAATAGTCGGGCTGGGAAATGTGCGGTGGAGTTCCTGCAAGGCTATAACGGCTACCTGCAAGTAGATGGCTATCAAGGCTATGAGCAAACGCAAGCGACACTCATTGGTTGTTGGGCACATGCACGTCGTAAGTTCATGGAAGCCAAAAAAGGCGCAGGTAAAAAAGGCAGTGGCAAAGCGGATTGGGCGCTCAACCATATCCAAAAGCTATACCGCATCGAAACTCAATTAAAAGATAAAACGGTGGAGGTGCGCTACCTTACCAGACAAGAAAAGAGCCTGCCGTTGCTCAATCAGCTTCACGTATGGCTAATGAAATCAGTACAACAAGTGCTACCGAAAACCAAATTAGGTGAAGCGATACAATATTGCTTGAACCAATGGGAAAAGCTCGAGAGCTATACACTCGACGGCCAACTAAGTATCGATAACAATCGCGCTGAGCGCGCGATTAAACCGTTCGTCATAGGCAGAAAAAACTGGCTGTTTAGTCAAACCGCCACGGGCGCAAGCGCCAGTGCAGTGCTCTATAGCATCATCGAAACGGCAAAGGCCAACGACCTCAATGTGTTCGAGTATGTGATGTCTTGCCTTAATGAACTCAGTAAACCGGAACCGAACATCGAACAACTGTTACCATGGCAGTTTGCTAAGCGTTAGGTGGGATTAGCGGACGCTTACGTTCGTTTGCGGTGACGCGTAAAAAAGCCATGGGGAGAAAAGCATAGTCAACTTATGGTTGATTACCTTCTGTGAAGTTTAGGTATAGCGTAGAAATGGGGTTGAATTGAGCTTTGAATGATTGGATTAGCGCATGGCTATTGAAACCTAGAACTTCAAATTTTCCAGCTTCAATTAAAGGTGCAACTACCGCCAAAGTTCGGCTAATACACTCTAAATAGGTTGTCCTTTTATAGCGTTCAACGGAGGGCTCACTTATGCTGGGTAAGCCCTCTAGGAATGATCCATTTTTTTAAGAATTAAATGGTATACCAACTATATTTTTCGCAATAGTGAACCAATATTCTCTATCGTTCATGATTTAAGATTCAATAAATTGATAATATTCATCAGGAACACCGCAAAATATAACATCCGATTTATCAATAACTGAGAATCTGATGTCCAAACCAGCATTAATCAAATCATTGTACATAGGCGCTATATAGAACTCCCCACCTTGCAACTCTTCAACATCACGCTGGATATATTTTTCGAAAAGATTTATATACTTGGCTGCGCTTTTAAAATAATACAAACCTGTGCAGCAATATTGAGAGATCTCTTGTTTTTCGGCAGTCAGTGCAACTCTATCGGTGCTACCTTCCACCGGAAGTACGTTACTCCAGTTTGCTCCTTCGCCAACAAAAGTTTCTAGATAGCCATCAACTTGGCTCGTATTAAACGACGTAGGATATTTAAATCCCGGTCTAAACGTATCAATATTGAAAATTGTAATAGATAAATCATCAAGTATCTCTATGCCTTGGAGACCCAGATAGACCGTTTCCGCCTGTCCTCTTGTTGGCGCTTCCAATGTGACAATTTCAATGTTGCCAATCCCAAGAGAATTGGCTTTTGCCTTTACGAAATCTAAGGTACCTTCAACATCGAGTAAGATAAAAAGAAAAGGTTCGCTTTTAAAATACTCCTTAAAGCTTAAAAGCGCATGCTCAAAAAGAGTCATTCCTTTTGCTTCTAGCATGTATTTTGGTTTATCGAAGCCTGCTTTACGAAATCGAGAGGACAGCCCTGCCATAGGTATAACAATCATTTTTAATCCTTCAAATAAAGCTTTTCTAATCTATGTGCATTTAACAACATCGCCCACTGTCTATCCGGTCTATCTGAGTGAAGTGGTAGCATTGAGAGAAACAAGTGAATATTTATTGCTATGATTTCCTTCATATCAAAACCGAGTTCTGTAGAAAATACACGCTCGAATTCTTCATATAAAAATACAGACTTTTCATTTTTGAAAAAAACTAACTCTGCGTCTTGAAGATCATATCTCCCCGCTATTATGTAGTCGTAATTGGCAACTAAAGAGTGAAAAAACTTCGCTACATCATATCTTCTATCACCGTATATACTCAACTTCCGGTCAAAAGTTAAGCCTCTAGGATCGATTAATTTTAAAGATTGTATACGGCTATCATATAGCAAATTACTAAAACAAAAATCTCCATGAACAATACACACCTGCTTTCTACTAACCTTTGAAATGAATGAAGATGCTCGCTCTGCTAAAGCTAATGAACTATCAAAGTTAAAATGTTCAGGCTTTACCTTAACAAAAGACCAACTATTAATTTCTGTGAGACGCTGCTTCGTTTTGGCGAAATATAGATTATCGAGATCTTCTAGTTTAATTTCAGAAGTTTTATAATTCGAAAAGTCCTCAATAATTTTGCCAGCAGACTCTATTATTTTACGCCAGGTGGAATTAGGTAGTTGCCCGAAGACCATTAAGTCGTTTAGCGGCAATAGATACAAATATTCAAGTGAATAGCGTCCAACGCCATTTTTTTCCTCATAGTCAGAGATCAAAGCTGGCGTATGTAATCTCATTGGCATGGGAATAGTGTTAAACCAATTTGATTCTGCCCGCATCTTAGCTTTATCTTCGCTAAGCTTAGTCACGCACCTAGGATCAATACGGAGAGCGTTAAAAGACCTCTGTGTAGTCATTTTTGAGCGGCTGTTGAAAAAGCTATTTAAATGGCCGAAATCGAGCCACTCTCCGTCAGTAATGTCCGTTAAGCCGACAGTAGAGTGATATGACTGAACGCCTTTCACAAAATCACCAGAGTTTTCGAGTATTCCTTGAATCAACTTCGGTGGATTGCTAAATCTAAAGAAACCAGAAATAACTAGCTTCTCATTATCAACAAAATCGCTTGAATAATGTTCGTTAGCATAAGCAGTTTCAAATTGGACCTGTCCTCTTCTGTAAGCGCCTTCATTTTCATGAACTAAAATACAATCCAGAGGTTGTAGTTTGTGCTCAAGATACAAAGTGTCGCCGTGAAGTATTGTAAAGTTATCAAACTGTCGGCCAGAGGATGACCAACTAAAAGCGATCGAATTACCAAGTGTTAGCCCCTCTGGTACAAAAATTAAATGAACACCTAGAGCTTCTAGTTCATTTTTATCATGTGCTGCTAATTCAAACGTGTCAGGCAGGGACAAATAAATTTCTGAGTCATATTTTTTAAGTAAATCCACCTGGTACTCATAAAGACGCTTGTTACCTATTGGTAAAAAAGCTGGAGGTATCCTTCCAACCTCAACGCTTAAGTCTTGTTCGACGTAAGCCGCAGAACTAATCAAAATCACGTGGTTGGCTCCAACTTATCCTTTTCAAGTAATTCCATAATTTCTTCATAAGAATTTGTAATAAACTCTTTTGGTCTAATTGCTTTATCATCTACATAAAAGCCTTCAAAACCGCACCATGGCTTCCCTGTGTAAACCTCATCGTAGGGAATACCATTTTCCTCTAGCCAGTCAATTATTATCGGTAGAGTATTAGCATTTATTTTACCTACATTTCCTTTATATGTACGCATGTTTCTGGCGGTACTGAATACAATTTCGAACCCAAGCGATTTATAGCGTTTGATGACATTAACTATTTCTTGGTTTAAAGACGCATTTTTGTAATCACCAGAGGCGGTAAATGAAATTGTGTCATCGATATCCAATATAAGACGTTTACTCACTTTATGTACCTCTGACGATTGACCGGTATACCGTTATCATACTCAATCAAATACTTAGGAGATTCTATAGCAGGTTCAAGTACACTAGGGAGTGGTAAATCGTGCTTTTCCATATTGCTAAGAAGTTGTTTTTGAACGTAGATTACACCTGATTCTTTATCGTAATCTTTAACCTCTCGCATCCATTCCCAAAAATCGATGTGAGCGTTATTAGCTACCCATACTTGGAATTCAGACAAAAACCTTCTATATAAAAGATATTCGTCATTTTTGACGCCATAAATATGTAAGAAAAACATTGGATCACGCTCTGGATCGTTAAGTCTAAAGAACCTTGGGGTTCTGCCATCTGGCCTTCGTAAAATTCCTACATCTCCGTATTTTTCGTTTACTCCATAAGACATACAGTCTTTTCGTCCAATGAAAGAATCACCACTCAAACCTAAATATTTACGTGTTTTATCAAAATGATATAAATCGCCACATATATTTAGTGAGTGAAGCAGATAAATATCATAATTTTCGTAGGTTCTTTCTATCAAATTTATTAACTCAGAAAATGGTTTAATCTTTTCATTTATAGAATCTGAGTCTGAGTAGGCGCAAAAGTCACCATCCCACTTAATAATCCAATCGTTAGTGGCTTGTTCGATACCGAAATTTCTCGCATCTGCAAGTTGTTTAGGCTTATTAAGGGCGAACAGCTGAACTTTTTCATTAATGTTCTTATTTTTTTTACATAAAGATTTAATTTTTAGGACAGTGTTATCTTTTGAACAATTGTCAACTACGACTATTTCATCGCAGTGCTCACTGATAGAGGTGATTGCATACTCAATGAAATCCTCTTCATTGAAACAATTAATAACTGCGCTAAATTTAAGAGCCATCACTTTTCCTTTCTAATAAACGTATATTTTCTCGAAGAATCGTCATTGTCGGCAGCCTTGTATTCAAGACTAACAATGCCTTGCCTAAATAAGGAGCTATTCACGACTTTAAAATGATTTTCCTTCTGTTCTTTCAATTTTTTTATCGAAGTATTTTCTCCATGGAGAACGCGATTATACGAAATTTTATTGACATGCTTGAACGGTCCAACTTCACTTAACTTTAGATACATATCATAATCAACCGCATTAAGTATTTTCTCGTCAAACCCGCCAGCTAAATTCCAAGCTCTCATGGTAAACATTCTAAAATGATGGCAAATCATTGCTGTTGTTAACATTTCTCGCGAGTACTCAGGCCAATTATAGCCATTTTGTATTAAGGAGCCATCTGGGTTTACATTTCTGTTAGTAGTGTAAACACACGCGAGTTGCCTATTTTTGAAAAACTCAGTTAGACACAATTCAACTGCATCGGGCTCCAAATAATCGTCAGAGTCAAGCTGTCCAATATAGTATCCCCTACACAAGTTTACCGCAGTGTTTGAGGCCTTACCTATCCCACCATTTGACTGGGTAACAAACCTAACTCTCGGATTCTTACCGTATTTTTCTTGGATTAGATTTAAAGTACCGTCTGTCGAGCCGTCATCACAAATACAAACTTCTAGATCAGTAACAGTTTGATTCAATGCACTATTTACACATCGTTCTATAGAGTCTTCACAATTATAGGCAGGTACGTATATTGAAACTAAAGGAACTCGTTTAATTACTGCATTTTCAATAGGCTCCAATTTTCTATAGAAATAAGGCACCTTTTGATGAACTATTTTAATGGTTACTTCTTTTCCAGCAGCCCTATCCGTTTCATTTTCAGCACCAGGAGGTTCTTGATGATAAGCTAGTGCGCCATCTACTGATTTAAAGAAGCACCCAGCTCTGTAGAGTCTATAGCCAAATTCGTTGTCTTCTCCGCCCCAATGGGTGAACTCTTCATCAAACCATCCAGCTTTATCTAACCATTTCTTTGCAAAAGCAACGTTTCCACCACTAAAGTAACGAAATGGGGAGTCACAAAGCCTGAGAGAATCAGTTTTTTCAAAGTGAGTAAGTCGCCAATCTATAGATTTTTCACCTGTGTTCGAACGGCCTAATGTTTCTGTTGTAAGAACTTCTGGTAGGCTACCAACTAGCGTTGGGTTATTTAAAATATCTTCAGAAGATAAATGCGAAGTATCAACATATTTCCTGGGCCCGATTAACGCTACATTATCGTTCTTTTTTAACTCTGTCAGATACGATTCGACCCATGTAACATCTGGTGCCATATCGCAATCTAAAATAGATACGAACTTATATTTCGCTGCACGAAGTCCTAGGTTTCGAATGGCACATAGCTGATAGCCATAGTCTGGCTGACGTACATACTTTATTTGAAGGCGACT
This sequence comes from Alteromonas sp. CyTr2, assembly GCF_947311905.1. NCBI lineage: Bacteria > Pseudomonadati > Pseudomonadota > Gammaproteobacteria > Alteromonadales > Alteromonadaceae > Alteromonas > Alteromonas sp. CyTr2. Next base: position 27,436 of record NZ_CAMZMZ010000029.1, read on the forward strand.
TTCAAAGTTCTTGATTGTTGGAATAAGATCTTCTTTACTTCCGTCATCAGCGACTATAACTTCAAAATTAAAATTTGTTTTTTGGTTAACTAAACAAGCTAATGTAACGTCTAGCAACTTTGCCCTGTTAAAAGTAGGAATGATAATACTAAGACCGTAGTCTTCATCTTTATATCTATTATGATTTTTTTTTGCACCATACCATTCGAAGTCATTCGTTGATTCTGGCAAAGGAGCAAGAGATAAATCACTTGGCCATGCAGCAGGAATAGGCTTTACCGTTTTAACCTGCGCATCTTCCGACTTTTGTTTTGTTAACTCATTATAAAAGGCCAAAAGCTCATCAGATGTTTTTTTGTCGCTGTCAGAGTTAGAAAGAAGTATTTGAGTTATTTTATCTAGCCCATATGAGTCGCCTAACAGCTCTCTGCATCTTTGGACATGATAGCTGACAACTTCTTTGCCAAAACTTTTACCCGCTTCTTCGTATAGCTCTAAAGCTTTAGTGTAGTCTCCTTTTTCAAAGAACTTCCTTGCTTCACTAAAAATACTCATTTCTTACACCTAACACTAAAAATTGAAAAACCTTTTTCACTTGTAACCACTTCATTTTCAGAACTAAGCCCTGCATTCGCAGCATCCCGCTTCCATTTCTCGACTACTTCTTTCTCTTCTCTTCTGTTGTAATCGTCGACCAAAAAGTCTAAGTCAAATTCATTATGATTAATTTCCTGTAAAATCATTGGGAACGCTGGATACCTTGCATGCGGATCTGTTGAGCCTGGCGGCCCATCAACCAAAACTAATAATTTGGGCTTCATGTTATTGAACAATTGCCCAAAGTTATTAATAACGTCACGACAATCGTAGTAAAGAAAATCCGTATCATTAAACTTCTCTTTAACTAACTCGCAGTGATTGAGCGTAACGAACTTCATAACTTCATGTGCCCTAAGTAACTCTTTTGTTCTTTCAAAGTACATTTCATTGTGGTCGAAAGAGAAAAACGGAATAGCTTTTTCATAAACGCCGTCCTGTATCAGTCTTTTTATAATTCGTCCTATGAGGGCAGTAGAGGTACCACTTCCGAACTCGAGAACACCATGATACTGGGCTGTGGAAAGCATTGTCACAATTCGAACGGCTATATCAGGACTAATAGGCCATCCATGAAAATTGAGAGGTTTTTGGCCACTATCGATAAAATTACGTACAGAAGAATAATCTTCAATTTGTTTAATTGTATTAGTATGTGATGAGCTAACTAATGCTTTTGTTCTCTTTTCTGTCGAATCTAGCTTGTCTATCAATTGTGAAGATGCAGTATCTACTGCCTTTATCACATTGTCGCTAAATTGCGTCGTCACAACCTCGACCCTTTCTAACACTTTAGTCATAAACTCATCGATAGCTGCTTCAGTGCAGGTATTAGACTCTTTAACTAATTTATTGATTTGACTCTCAAGAGAAGAAGTTTTTTCAATAAACTCTTCCGATAGCTTAGTTAAAATATCGACTTGTGTGCTTTGCATAACCTCTGCTTGCTGAAGAAGTCGCTCCATTTGCAAGGTCAATTTACTTTTAAAGTTTTCAAAGTTGGTCGACAGAATTTCATACTCTTTTTCTTTTTGAGAGAGCTTGCTCTTTAGAGATTCGTTTTCAAATTTGAGAGCTTCTTCAACTTTATCTCTTAACGCAGCTTTTAGTTTAATGCTCGAAAACAAGTAATGGGAAAAATACTTACCGCTAGAGCATTTTAAAGGTGCTTTCGGAACGTAAAAACGGCTTCTCATCAGCTTAAAAAGCGCATCGTCTAGTGCAACATTAGTTTGATAATCTTTTTGCAACAAATAGAATTCATCCACACTCCCATCATCAGTGTTGGATAAGACATGCTCACAGAGAATACTAGAGAGACTAGAAATAGCACATACAATAGATAGGCTAGAACTGGCTAAGTCAACTAGTGATAGCACATCTGAAAAACCCATAGTTTGAACTGTGGAAGAATTGACCACGCTAATATTGTTCGGCCTTTTTACCTCATATCCTTCAAGAAATGAGTAATCGCTATCAGAAGCTTCATTAAAAGTTGCTGTAATTGCGTTTTCTGAAATTGCAGCGTTTATAGCAAACCCATTAATGTCTTTTTGTGAAAAAAAAGATTCTACTTCCCAGCAAATATATTTGAGTGCATCAATAAAAACTACTTCGTCATATTTCTCAAAGTTGATGTTAAATTCTGTTACTTGACAACCACCTAGCCATAAAAGAACTTTACGTTTTTCATCCATATATCTTTACCTATCTAAATTCATTAGAAGATTATGAGATGTCTTACGCCCTTCAGCTTTCCCATATTTAATGAAATGTACGAGAGGATTAAATCCAGCGGCCTTTACATCCTTATAGTAATTAAAATACCAATTACCGTCGAAGTTAAGGCTTGGACGCCTTCCCTCCTTAAACCCATGTAATAAATAATGCTTTGCGGGGTCTAAACCTTTTTCAGCGACATCTTTATAAGTCGCCAAGTACCAATCAGCATCAAATAAATCACTCGTATACAACAAACCGATATTTGAAATAAGCTCATCTTGGTCAAGTTTCTGACTTTTCCCTAAGACTTTATCTTTAACCTTTAAGACCGGACTAAGCGTCTTCCATGTAGTAGATTCTTTGACCGCATCAAAGTCATTTTTTATTTGATAGTAAAGAGCTTGGTAGGATTTTAATTCTTTTTGCAAACTTTTGTTTTCCCGCTCTAACCTATCTATTGCTCTTTCGCTAGTCACCTTTAGCGTTACCAATTCTTTATTTTTCGCAGAAACTTGAAGCTCTGCACTTTTTGCTAACTCAAGCTTATCAGTTTTTACTGACTTCAATCGCTCATCGTAGTCATTTTTTATTTTGAGTGATTGAGATTCAACTTGCTCCCTTTTATATACTTCCTGCTCATTCAGCGTTAAAAGCTTTTGAATTTCATCACTAAGTATTTGGATCTTAGCTTCATACTTCCGCACATGGTTCTCAAGTGTTTTTTGCGTAACAAATAGTGACTCTTCTAGCTTTAAATTTTCATTTTCTAATTCTATATTTTTCTTTTTATAAGTATCACATAAGTCATTTCTGCCGGACAATTCACCTGAAAGAAAGGCAACCTTTTCCTCTAATACATTAATTTTTCCTTCGTAAACCAAAGCTGCTTCTTCCAAACTCTTCCTATTCTTTTCAGTATTTGCTAGTACCTCTGCTTTATGCCTTTTAGTGTTTTCTTCTAAACTAGTCTGTAAACTATATACTGTAAATTCCAGCCGGTCTTTTTCAAGAGCCCTTTCTCTTTCTAATATTTTATATTTGTTGCGAATATCCGATAACTCTTCGCTAGCGGCGTCAAAGCTATTGGATTTACTAGTCAACTCTTCAACTAACCTAGTAGTTTCTTCCTTACTCTTTGCCAACTCAGCTTGGACTCGCTCTGCTTCTAGCTCAAGCTTGTCGCTAGCTAAACTCACAAGCGAATCTATCTCAGCCCCTGCCACATGACTTACATCATTCAGTAACTTCTCTATTTTATGAGCTTTTTCTATTTGATTGTTGAAAGCTAAGTACGAAAATAAATCTCTATGACCAATTGGAAACGTTACGCTTCCCAAATCGAATGAGTTATCATTTAACCCTATATCTCGATTTGAATTATCGAATGCAAACGTTGAATTAATTAACTTAAGCTTATGCTTAAACTTATAATATAAATCTAATAACTCTTCAGATACGTTTGTACGTTCTATGATAACTTTCTCTAGCTCTAATCTTGTAAAGTTATCAGAAGAAATGACTAAACTCGGAGGTGAGAAAAGAGCATAAATGTCTTTATCTTCATCGGAAGAGCACAAGTCTAATAGTTCTGAAGTTCGTAGAGGAGTAGTTAAAATAGTGTAATTATGACTTCCTGTCTGACTTGCCGCTATGGCTTTAGGTCGCTTGCTATCTAAAGCATTTAAGATATAGCTCCAAATTTCATTATTCTCTACAGTACATATAATAGCCATACTAAAGAAGTGTCCTTGATAAAGATTCCCTATCACAAATAGTCAAATGTGAGGAGTTTGGTATGTAAGTTATGGATGTTTAATTATATTTGGATTTGCCTCTTATTTACACCCTATACAGGCAATTTCTGTTACAGGTAGTTTCGTTATGGAAGAGATAAACCTAGCAGTTAATCTTAAATTGCATCCAACAACCCCAATACCTGCTCATCACTAGACTTAGCTTGAGCTCGAACAGAAATGCTCGCCTGTTCAACTATTTGTGCTTGAGTAAGTAATGCAGTTTCTGAAGCGAAGTCAGCGTCAGTTATTTGAGAGTGAGCGTTGCTTATATTCTCAAGGCCAATTGCGTTGTTTCTAATAGCGGATGACATCTGATTAATTTTAGCACCGTAGAAAGCTCTACTTTCTCCGACTATCTCAAGCGCACTATCTATTTGTGTTAGCGCGTTTTCAGCTTCACTTTCACTTTGCAACGAAGTGCCGTCTAGCCCGAGGTCCGTTAATGTAGCGGGGGTTTTGGTAAGTTCAATGAAGTCAGTACCAACACCTAATTGATTGGTTGAAGTAATATCAACGGGCCCTAAGCTGAAATTTTGACTGTCTCCGTCCCCAAGCGATGTCCACGAGGCTGTTACACTAAAAGAGCCTGTGCCGATAACAGAAATAATGAGCGGTTGTGCATTGCTCGTAATTGTTAGGTTTTCATTCAGGTTACCGCTGGCGTTCTGATCCCCAGTGAATGAAATGGTATTGCCATCTATAGTAGCGCTTCCGACTGTTAATAAATCACTATCGTCGTAGGATGCCGAAGGGCTATAGCCGTTTGTCGGAAGAAAGAATGTCCCCTCAATGGCTGATGAATTCACTACGCCGTAAGCCCCCCACGTTGCTGCCGAAAGCGGCGTACCCGCTAGGTGCTTTCCGTCTACAGTAAACACCTGAATATCGTCGTTAGCGCCATTGTCATGTAAATCTATTTGAATGTTTGAAGAGCCAGCCGGTATGTATGCAATAGATCGCAGTCCACTTGTCATACTTTGAGCCACACCGTTAGTAAACGTGTCACTAATTGAGGGTACGTTCGCTGAAAGCAAATCAGTGTCACCTACCAGCGGCAGGTGGTTAAAAGCTTCCGTGTTGTAGGCAATGCCATTAAGTGCATTTTTAAGTTGTTGGAATTCTTTGTCCAGGGCTGCACGGTCATTTACCGCATTTACGCCGTTTTGCGATTGTATTGCCAGCTGCCGCATTCGTTGCAGTATAGCGGCAGATTCTTGCAGTCCACCCTCTGCAATTTGTGCATAGCTTATACCGTCATTCAAGTTACGGTTAAGTTGCGTATAGGCTCTTTTCTCTGAGGCAAGTCTATTGGATATTTGAAGGCCAGCACTGTCGTCGGCAGCGCTGTTTATTCTTAACCCCGAGCTCAAACGCTCTAGACGCGTTGATAGCGCTGTATTTTGTAAAGTTGAAAGACCTAAAGACTGGTAGTTTCCTGTAACCGATAGCACGTTTTTTCCTTAACGCTCTTCGCCTTGTTTAATACAGATATAAACTTAGCTTTGAATAAGTTCTTGCCCTAAGTAAATGTTTACAATAAGCATGCCAAATAAATGATGATTACGGTACGAATAGATAATATTGAGAACAAAACAACAGACACAAAAAAAGGGGCCTGAGTTTTCACTCATGCCCCTTTTTCTAATCGAGTATTAATTACTCTTCAGTTGCTTCTACTGCTTCTTCTTCAGCTTCTACAACTGGACGGTCAACTAGCTCAACATATGCCATTGGGGCATTGTCGCCAGCACGGAAACCGCATTTAAGAATGCGAGTGTAACCGCCTGGACGAGCTTCGTAACGAGGACCAAGCTCGTTGAATAGTTTACCTACAACCTCTTTGTCACCAGTGCGGGCGAAAGCTAGACGGCGGTTTGCAACGCTGTCTTCTTTTGCCATAGTGATTAGAGGCTCGATTACGCGACGTAATTCTTTCGCTTTTGGTAACGTAGTTTTGATCACTTCGTGCTTGACCAAAGAACCGGCCATGTTTTTGAACATAGCTTGACGATGGCTGCTGTTGCGATTCAACTGACGACCACTCTTACGATGGCGCATAGTTTTATCCTTCTCTACAAATCAGTTTGATAAAAACCTGATTAATCTTTTTCAGCGATGCTCTCTGGCGGCCAGTTTTCTAGGCGCATACCTAGAGAAAGACCACGAGATGCTAGAACATCTTTGATTTCAGTTAGCGATTTCTTACCAAGGTTTGGCGTTTTAAGTAGCTCAACCTCAGTGCGCTGTACCAGGTCACCAATGTACTGGATAGCTTCTGCTTTCAAACAGTTTGCAGAACGTACTGTCAGCTCTAGGTCATCTACTGGACGAAGCAGAATCGGATCGAATTCTGGCTTCTCTTCTTTCGCTTCTGGCTCAGACACATCACGTAGGTCTACGAATGCATCTAGCTGTTCAGCTAGGATAGTAGCAGAACGGCGGATCGCTTCTTCAGGATCCAAAGTACCGTTCGTCTCCATGTCGATGATTAGTTTGTCTAGGTCTGTGCGTTGTTCAACACGAGCAGACTCTACACTGTAAGCAATACGTTCAACTGGGCTGTATGAAGCGTCTACTAACAAACGACCAATTGGACGATCATCTTCTTCAGAGGAGCGACGGGTAGAAGCTGGTACATAACCGCGACCCATTTCTACTTTAATGCGCATGCTGATTTCAGCTTCGCCAGTTAAAGTACAAATAACGTGGTCAGGGTTTGTAATTTCTACGTCGCCATCATGCTGAATATCACCAGCAACAACAGGGCCAGCGCCAGATTTCACTAGAGTTAGGGTTGCCTCAGTTTTACCTTCAAGGCGAACCGCTAAACCTTTAAGATTTAGCAAGATTTCAATTACGTCTTCCTGAACACCTTCTTTGGTGCTGTACTCGTGAAGAACGCCGTCAATTTCTACCTCGGTAACTGCACATCCTGGCATAGATGACAGTAAAATACGACGTAGGGCGTTACCTAGAGTATGGCCAAAGCCGCGCTCTAGTGGTTCCAAAGTTACTTTGGCACGAGTAGGAGAAACGTTTTCGATCTCAACTAATCTCGGTTTTAGGAATTCAGTCACAGAACCCACAATGCTTCCTCTTTAGTTAGCTTTACTTAGAGTAAAGTTCGACGATCAACTGTTCGTTAATTTCCGCAGACAGGTCAGTTCTTTCAGGAACGCGCTTGAAAGTGCCTTCCATTTTGCTGCTGTCTACTTCAATCCAGGTTGGCTTCTCACGTTGGTCAGCCAGTTCCAAAGCAGCAACGATACGCGCTTGCTTCTTAGCCTTTTCACGAACAGAAACCACGTCTTCGGCAGAAACGTTAAACGATGGGATGTTCACAACTTGACCATTTACCATGATCGCCTTGTGGCTAACTAGCTGACGTGCTTCTGCACGAGTGCTAGCGAAACCCATACGGTAAACTACGTTATCAAGACGCTGTTCTAAAAGCTGTAGCAAGTTTTCACCTGTGTTGCCTTTTAGACGTGCAGCTTCTTTATAGTAGTTGCGGAATTGCTTTTCCAGAACGCCGTACATACGACGAACTTTTTGTTTTTCACGCAGCTGAACACCGTAGTCAGACAGACGGCCACGACGGGCACCGTGCTGACCAGGCGCTGTATCGATTTTACATTTAGAATCGATTGCGCGAACGCCGCTTTTTAGGAACAGGTCTGTTCCTTCGCGACGGCTAAGTTTGAGTTTTGGACCCAAATATCTTGCCATGATCTTTCTCCAACTGTCCGTCGATTAAACGCGACGTTTTTTCGGTGGACGACAACCGTTGTGAGGAATAGGGGTCACATCGGTAATGTTTGTGATCTTATAACCTGTAGCGTTAAGAGCACGGATCGCAGACTCACGGCCTGGACCTGGACCTTTAACGAAAACTTCAAGGTTCTTAAGACCGTATTCTTGTGCAGCAACACCTGCACGCTCAGCAGCTACCTGTGCAGCAAATGGGGTAGATTTACGTGAACCACGGAAACCTGAACCACCAGATGTCGCCCATGCTAGTGCATTGCCTGAACGGTCTGTAATAGTCACAATTGTGTTGTTGAAAGACGCATGGATATGAGCCATACCGTCTGCAACCTGACGTTTAGCGCGCTTACGCGTGCTACGAGCTGGTGCTTTAGCCATAACTTACTCCCCGTTTACTTCTTAATTGGCTTACGAGGACCTTTACGGGTACGCGCATTAGTTTTAGTGCGCTGACCACGTAGAGGCAAGCTACGACGGTGGCGAATACCACGGAAGCAACCCAGGTCCATCAAACGTTTGATGCTCATAGAGACTTCACGGCGTAGGTCACCTTCAACGGTGAATTTAGCCACTTCGTCACGAAGCTTATCAATAGTAGCTTCGTCTAGCTCTTTGATTTTTGTATTTTCTGCAACACCAGCACCCGCACAAATGCTTTTCGCACGTGTGGGACCAACGCCATAGATCGCTTGGATAGCGATTACAGCATGCTTGTGCTCAGGAATGTTAATGCCAGCGATACGGGCCATTAACAGCACTCCTCTTGTTTATTTGTCGACGACCTAAAAAGCCCGATAGGATACTTACCCGTCGACTAAATTGCAAATTAAGGTTCAAAATACTTTAAAACAAAACTAGCAGAACCAGACAAGTACTATCTAGGTTCTGCTTACTTAGCTTTGCGAATATCTTGTTCCGCTTAGATTAGCCCTGACGCTGCTTATGCTTTGGGTCAGAACTGCAAATTACACGCACAACACCGTTGCGCTTGATAACTTTACAGTTACGGCAAATCTTTTTTACTGATGCACGAACTTTCATTACATCTTTCCCCTTTCTATCAATATTAAGGGGCTAACTTATCGGCCGTAGCCTTTAAGGTTAGCTTTCTTCAGCACAGACTCATATTGACTAGACATCAAATGTGTCTGTACTTGTGCCATAAAGTCCATGATAACTACTACGATAATGAGAAGCGACGTACCACCGAAGTAGAACGGCACATTCCAAGCAATTAGCATGAATTCAGGCACTAAACAAATAAAGGTTATGTACAGTGCGCCAGCCAGTGTAAGGCGAGTCATTACCTTGTCAATGTATCGTGACGTTTGCTCACCCGGGCGGATGCCTGGGATGAACGCGCCAGACTTCTTCAAGTTATCTGCTGTATCACGCGGGTTGAAAACCAACGCCGTGTAGAAGAAGCAGAAGAAGATAATCGCAGCTGCGTATAACATCACGTACAGCGGTTGACCAGGAGATAGCATAAGCGCTACATCTTGCAACCACGCTGTTGATTCATTCTGTCCGAACCATCCTGCGATGGTACCCGGGAACAGAATAATGCTAGAAGCAAAGATTGGTGGGATTACACCAGCAATGTTGACTTTCAGCGGTAAATGGGTGCTTTGCGCAGCAAAAACCTGACGGCCTTGCTGACGTTTTGCGTAGTTTACCACAATTCTGCGCTGTCCGCGCTCTACAAATACAACTAGGTATGTAAGAGCGATAACAATCACGCCAATCAACAGTAGGAACAACAAGTTAATGTCGCCCTGCCTTGCTTGTTCCGCAGTCTGACCTATCGCTGTTGGCAGACCGGCAACAATACCAGCAAAAATCAATATAGAGATACCGTTACCAATACCTCGTTCGGTAATTTGCTCACCCAACCACATAAGGAACATAGTTCCTGTGACTAGGCTCACTACTGCCGTAAAGTAGAATCCGAAGCCAGGGTTTATCACCAATCCATTAATCAGGTTAGGCAAACCAGTCGAAATTCCAATTGATTGGAAGATAGCCAATACAAGCGTTAGATAACGCGTGTACTGACTAATTTTACGACGGCCTGCTTCGCCTTCTTTTTTAAGCTCCACCATCGGTGGGTGAACCACCGAGAGCAACTGCATGATAATGGATGCAGTAATGTATGGCATAATGCCCAAAGCCAGAACGGATGCACGCTCAAGCGCACCACCAGAGAACATGTTAAACATTTCTACAATGGTGCCTTTTTGTTGCTCGAACAAGTCAGCAAGTACAGCTGGATCGATGCCAGGGATAGGAACATAAGAACCTAGTCTGAATACAACAATCGCACCAAGTACGAACAACAATCTTGCCTTAAGCTCACTCAAGCCGCTTTTAGCGCCTGAATCCAATCCTGGTTTAGCCATCTAGCTTATTCCTCTACTTTACCGCCAGCAGCTTCAATCGCTTCTTTAGCGCCTTTAGTAACCTTTAACCCGCTTACTGTAACAGCGCGTGAAACTTCACCGCTCTTAACAACTTTAACGAACTGGATTTCTTTCTTAACGATACCAGCTGCTTTTAAAGTCTCAAGAGACGCAGTATCACCATCAATCTTCGCGATTTCAGCAAGAGTTACTTGATCAGTAACAAAGCTCTTGCGTGAAGTGAAACCGAACTTAGGAAGACGACGCTGGATAGGCATCTGACCACCTTCGAATCCTGGCTTAACACGGCCACCTGAACGGCTTTTTTGACCTTTGTGACCTACGCCACCTGTTTTACCAAGACCTGAGCCGATACCACGACCAGAACGCTTACCAGTAGGCTTTGAACCTTCGGCTGGAGAAATTGTATTTAAACGCATGTCTTACTCCTCCACTATCTCAACCATGTAATATACACGGTTGATCATGCCACGAACGGCTGGGGTATCTTCCAGTTCACGAACATGGTTGATTTTACGAAGGCCTAAACCTTTAAGCGTAGCTTTGTGCTTTGGCAGACGGCCAATTGCACTTTTAGTTTGCTTTACTTTAATCGTTGCCATGTCTGATTACCCCAAAATTTCTTCTACAGATAATCCACGCTTCGCAGCAACTTTCGCCGGGCTGTTCATTTCTGTCAGCGCGTTGATTGTTGCACGTACAACGTTGATTGGGTTTGTAGAGCCGTAACATTTTGAAAGTACGTTTTGTACACCAGCTACTTCAAGTACTGCACGCATCGCACCACCGGCAATAATACCGGTACCTTCAGATGCTGGCTGCATGTAAACTTTAGAGCCAGAGTGACGACCTTTAATCGGGTGCTGTAACGTGTGACCGTTAAGGTCTACGTCAACCATGTTGCGACGTGCCTTTTCCATTGCTTTTTGGATTGCAGCAGGTACTTCACGTGCCTTACCGTAACCAAAACCAACGCGACCGTTACCGTCACCCACTACTGTCAATGCAGTGAAACTAAAGATACGACCACCTTTAACCACTTTAGATACGCGGTTTACGGCGATCAATTTCTCTAGAAATTCACCATTTTGAACGTCTTGTTTAGCCATTATAAACTCCTAGAACTGAAGACCAGCTTCGCGAGCTGCATCAGCTAATGCTTTAACGCGACCGTGGTATTGGAAACCACTGCGATCGAAAGCCACTGTTTTAATGCCTTTCTCAAGCGCGCGCTCTGCGATTGCTTTACCGACTACCGTCGCTGCTTCAGCGTTACCTGTAGACTTAAGATCTTTTGCAAGATCTTTCTCAACAGTTGAAGCCGCTGCCAACACTTCAGAACCGCATGGAGCGATTAGCTGAGCGTAGATGTGGCGAGGTGTACGGTTAACTACCAAGCGATGCGCGGCCAGTTCACGAATTTTTGCTCGTGCGCGAGTTGCGCGACGAATGCGAGCTGTTTTCTTATCCATCGTATCACCCACCTACTTTTTCTTAGCTTCTTTACGACGTACGTGTTCGTCAGCATAACGTACACCTTTACCTTTGTAAGGCTCTGGTGGACGGTAACCACGAATGTTCGCCGCAACCTGACCAACCACTTGCTTATCGGCGCCTTTAACGACGATTTCAGTTTGGCTAGGAGTTTCAACCGTAATGCCTTCAGGCATTTCGTATGCTACAGGGTGAGAGAAACCTAGTGTAAGGTTTAGTTTGTTACCTTGTGCTTGTGCACGGTAACCAACACCTAACAACTGAAGTTTTTTCTCAAAACCTTCTGAAACACCTTGAACCATTGCGTTAAGGATAGAGCGCGCAGTACCAGCCTGTGCCCAACCGTCAACAAAGCCTTCACGTGGAAGTGCTTTAAGTTGGTTCTCTTCCTGTGCAACTTCTACAGCGTCGTTGAAAACGCGGGTCAAAGTGCCTTTACTACCTTTAACAGTAACTTCTTGACCAGAGATAGAAACTTCTACACCTGATACAACGTCTACTGGGGCTTTTGCTATACGTGACATTTCAACTCCTCCGTTATGCTACATAACCGATGATCTCACCGCCCATGCCAGCGTTACGCGCTGCACGGTCAGTCATCACACCTTTAGAAGTCGACACGATAGCTACGCCTAAACCACCCATAACCTTTGGAAGCTCATCTTTTTTCTTATAGATGCGCAGACCAGGACGGCTTACACGTTCGATAGTGTCAATTACTTGCTTGCCTTCGAAGTACTTAAGCGTAACTTCTAAAACAGGCTTAACGTCACCAGAAGCAGCGAAGTCAGTAATATAACCTTCAGCTTTCAATACTTCACAGATTGCAACGCGAAGTTTTGAAGAAGGCATAGTTACAGAAACTTTCTGTGCCATCTGGCCGTTACGGATGCGGGTAAACATATCCGCGATAGGATCTTGCATGCTCATTATCAGCTACTCCTTACCAGCTGGCTTTCTTAAGGCCAGGGACTTCACCGCGCATCGCTGCTTCGCGAAGCTTAATACGGCTAAGACCGAATTTGCGTAGGTAACCATGTGGACGACCAGTAACACGACAACGGTTACGTTGACGAGACTTACTAGAGTCACGTGGCAGTTGTTGTAGCTTCAGAACAGCGTCCCAACGCTCATCTTCAGAAGCGTTAACATCGCTGATAATCGCTTTAAGTGCGGCGCGCTTTTCAGCATACTTAGCTACTAGCTTAGTACGCTTAGCTTCACGTGCCTTCATTGATTCTTTTGCCATAACCCTACACCCCTACTTTTTGAATGGGAAGTTAAACGCGTCCAGCAGAGCACGTGCTTCTTCATTTGTATTCGCACTGGTAGTGATAGTGATATCCATACCGCGAACCTTATCCACTTTATCGAAATCGATTTCAGGGAAAATGATTTGCTCACGCACGCCCATGCTGTAGTTACCACGTCCGTCGAATGATTTAGGATTCAAACCACGGAAGTCGCGAACACGTGGGATAGCGATTGAAATCAAACGCTCTAGGAATTCCCACATACGCTCGCCGCGTAGGGTTACTTTACAGCCAATCGGATAACCTTCACGGATTTTAAAACCCGCTACTGATTTTCTAGCAACTGTAACAACAGGCTTCTGACCGGCGATAGCCGTCATGTCAGCTTGAGCATTCTCAAGTACCTTTTTGTCAGCAACTGCTTCACCTAAACCCATGTTTAGAGTGATTTTTTCAATCCGAGGGACTTGCATGACGCTTTTGTATCCGAACTGCTTAGCAAGTTCAGCTACTACTGTTTCTTTATAGAAATCATGCAGTTTCGCCATCGTACTCTCCAATATAATTAAACAAGTTCGCCGTTAGACTTGAAGAAACGTACTTTCTTCTCATCTTCGAAACGGAAACCAACGCGATCTGCTTTGCCCGTTGCCGGGTTAACAATCGCAACATTAGAAACGTGAATAGAAGCTTCTTTCTCAACGATGCCACCAGCTACACCCAATTGTGGGTTTGGCTTAGTGTGCTTCTTGACAAGATTTACACCTTCTACAATTACACGGTTATCAGCAATAAGCACTTTAAGGACTTTGCCTTGTTTGCCTTTGTCTTTACCCGCTAATACGACTACTTCATCATCACGACGAATTTTATTAGCCATTATCGTGACTCCTTATAGTACCTCTGGGGCCAATGAGATGATTTTCATGAAGTTTTCACTTCTCAACTCACGGGTAACCGGGCCAAAGATACGCGTACCAATTGGTTGCTTGTTTGCATTAAGCATAACAGCCGCGTTACCGTCAAAACGGATGGTAGAACCATCTGCACGACGAACGCCTTTTCTAGTACGCACCACCACTGCATTCAGTACGTCACCTTTTTTAACTTTACCGCGAGGAATTGCTTCCTTAACAGTAACTTTGATGATGTCACCGATACCTGCATAACGGCGATGCGAGCCACCAAGAACCTTAATACACTGAACCCTGCGAGCGCCGCTGTTGTCTGCAACGTCCAGGTTAGTTTGCATTTGGATCATGTTAGTGCTCCGCTCTTAAAATTAAGACTCTCCCGAGTCGTTAGTGCTGCTAAAAACAACTGGATGTCGTTGCTTTTATGTACATACCCCCATAAAAAGGGCGCGAAATAATAACAGAAAACATTTGGAAGTGATAGCGGTAAATTGAATTATTTTTAAACTATGTGAGCAATAAAAAAGCCCCGACTAAAAGTCGGGGCTGATAACCACGTCATAGGTTATCAAGCAGGATCTTTTAGGCGATTTTCATTACTTACAAGCTGCTTACTCAAGTGCCTGTAAAGGCACTCTTTCAACCGGCTTACACCAACAGGTTTTGATATGAAGTCATCCATGCCGGATTTCAAGCATTTTTCTTTGTCGCCGGTTAACGCATTTGCGGTTAATGCAATTATTGGGATGTCCCGTGCCTGGTCTCCCATTGACCTAATTAGCTTCGTCGCCTCTAATCCATCCATTACAGGCATATGGCAGTCCATCAAAATGATTGTGTAGGGTGACTTTCCTTTTAATGCGCCTTTAACTTTTTCTACTGCCTCTTCACCGTTTTCTGCTAAATCGGCGGTAATACCTATCTCTTTTAGTTGCTCTTTAATGATACTCATGAGGATTTAGGCCCTTCCGGACAGCAAGTAAAAAGGCCAACGTTTTTAGTGTTGACCTTTTAAACTTACGTGAAATACACGCAGATGAAAGTTTTCACCCTTATCAATTAGTATAATAAATGTACTAACCGATTAATAAAGCACGTTAATTTCATATCCCGTTGGTGTATCCGCTGACTCAACAGTAACTATGTAGTTTTCTTCCTCTGTAAAGCCAAACAGCGCGGTTCTATCAAGCAGCACCTGCTCCTCGTTGTCATCTTCGTATACGGCAATCACTTCATAGTAGTCTGACGGCAGCACTTCACTGGTACTTTCAGCAAATTCAAGATTCTGTATATCGTACTCAGCAGTATCAATGGTTTCGTCATTTCTTACCAAGTAGAAGTCTACGTCATCAAAGTCGCTAACTAAGTTGATGAAGTTTACTGTCTTATCGTAGGCCTGAGGCAAACCACTTTCTACAAAGGTTGCTGCGCCTAATTTATTGTTGGTGTTGTAGATAAGAATAGCCTTACTCTCACCCTGATTAAGCGTAATTAGCTTGTTGCTCAGTGACGTCACTGTACCTGATGGGTCGGTTACGGTAACGCGATAATCGCCATAGCGGATAGTACTAAACTCAGACAACTCGCCCGCCGCAAGTGTAAAACTAACGTCCTCTTCATCAGTGTTTCCACCAAAGGTAACCTGAAGCTCTGCATCCAGATTCGTAGAGTTGTAAATACGATACTGTGAATCTGCTTCTACATCTGTAAGCGCCGTAACTGATGAAGAGTTAAGAATAGTGTCTACAACTAGCCCTTCTTGAATGGCGCCACTGACATCGCGCAGTGTCATTAGATACTCAGTTTCGTATACAAAATCGATGGTTTGTGATTCAAAGACAACATCGTCACTTCCTGGTTCGGTCAAATAAATCGTGTACTCGCCCTCATCAAAGTATTCACTGTCATCATCTGCATCCCAGAAGTCAAATTCAATCATGTCGCCCGTTGTAACCGTGCCAAGGAAGTTGGCTGCTTCAAACGGGTCGCCAGACTCACTCATGTAGAAATCATAAGAAGATTCATCTACTGCTACC
Source organism: Alteromonas sp. CyTr2 (assembly GCF_947311905.1). Classification (NCBI taxonomy): domain Bacteria; kingdom Pseudomonadati; phylum Pseudomonadota; class Gammaproteobacteria; order Alteromonadales; family Alteromonadaceae; genus Alteromonas; species Alteromonas sp. CyTr2. Next base: position 43,436 of record NZ_CAMZMZ010000029.1, read on the forward strand.
GACAAAGCGAATAGGCGGAAGTGATCTTCCAATGTTTCGCGCTTATAGGAATAGGTGGTAAAAACGGGGTTACTAAAGTCACCACTCATAACAACAATGGTCTTATAACCGGTTTTTAAGTTAACGGTAATCTCGTCAATAAATACTTCTTGGTCGTCTGAATCAGTTCGAATGAACTCGAGTTCTAATTCTCCATCATCCATAGAGTACATTGACGTAGTATCACCAAATTGAGCAGAGCCAAAGCTATCGCCATCAACTTCACGCATTTCTACATTGGCACCGTTAGGAGAAGCGTTGTAAAACTGAATGTAAGCATACGAATAATCTGAGCTACTGCTGCCTGAGCCACCACAAGCGGTAAGCCCAAGCAGTGCAATAAGCCCAATTGCCACTGTTTGGAACCATGTTCCACGAAGCAAAGATTGAGAGGTCAATTGCATAAATTGAATGTCCTTTGAAGTTGTTCTTGGTTGGATAAAGCCTGCGTAAAAGCAAATAGGCACATGTAGAGAGTGCTGATCTTGGCACGCACAATACAGCGATATGGCTATGTGAATAGGGCTTAGTTCGCAGCTTTACGTCAACTTTGCAAAGCTGACCTTTCTTTATGGAAACTTGACATTCAAGCTTCTAAAAATGCTGTTAAAAGGCATAGATGTGCGAATAAACGTAAGCAAACCGCGCACAAAACTGAAACAAAAAAAAGCCTGCATAAGCAGGCTTTAACTGTGTCTTAGGGAGACGGGATTACTTACTCATATGAGTATGATAGTGTCACACCGCTGTATGAAGAGTAAGCGCGAATACCAATGTGCCATGTGCCTGACGCAGGCGCATCGAATGTACATACTTCGCTGTTGCCATTTTGATAAGGACGACAATCATAGCTATTCGTTTCTGGCTGTGAGCCAAACTTCACGTATAGATCGGCATCGCCTGAACCACCAGAGGTACGAATAGTCATCTGCGTTACACCTTCAGGAATCGTCCAAGTGTAGCGGTCCCAGTTTCTGCGCGTACCAGAAAGGCCGGTTAGCTGACCTGATACTGGTTCTACGCCAGGCTCAGAGCCGCCACCGCCACCAGTACCGCCACCGGCACAACCGTTGGTATTAAGGTAGTTGTAGGCGTCAGCAAGCTGCATTAAACCATAACCGTAGAAGTTATCACGACCCGCACTGCCTTTATCTTCTGCCGTTGCATTAAGTGCATTACGAATTTGGTTGTTTGAACACTGCGGGAAATAACTCCATACTAATGCTGCACCACCAGCTACGTGTGGCGTCGCCATAGATGTACCGCTGAGTGAAGCGTAGGTATTTGTTGGATAGGTAGACTGTACTGCACTACCTGGCGCGGCAATTTCAACCTGATCGTTATATTGGCTGTAGCTTGCACGGTTTTCGTTTGAGTCTACTGCCGCAACTGACATTACTGCATCATATGACGCTGGGTAAGACTTCGCACTGTTACCATCGTTACCTGCCGCCGCAACTAACAACATGCCTGCATCTGTGAAGCTCTGCATTGCATTTCGCTCGGTAGTTGACGAACTGCCGCCACCTAAGCTCATGTTAACAACGTTCGAGCCGGCATCCTGACATTGGGTGATAGCATCGATAAGGTCAGATGCGTAAGTCCATTGGCCGTTGTCGTTAAAGATTTTAACGATATGCATATCCACGCCAGGATACACACCAACTACACCTTCGTTATTATCGTATGCTGCAATGGTGCCCGCTACGTGGGTACCGTGACCGTTACCATCGTTATACCAGTTACCTACAGCACTATTGTTTGCCTGACCTGTAACGCCATCGTTTGTTCCAGGCAAATCTGGGTGACCCAGGTTGTAACCTGTATCGATGATACATACTTTGCGAGCCGTAGTATCTGACTGTGCAAATTGATTAGCCTGAACCATGGTGTAGCCGTAAGGCGTGGTCTGCGCCATAGGCTTACGACGAACGTCCACTTCAATACTTTCTACGTTTGGATTTTTACGAAGCTTGTTCAGCGCTGACTTACTCATCGTAGCCGCTACCATTTTATGCTTCTTAAGCTCTTTCTTAATTGCACCACCTGCTTTTCTAACTTCTGATTTAGCAGACGCGATATCGAAAGGCTTTTTACCTTTTACTTTGGCACTTGAGATTTGACCTTTACCTTTTAATGCACTCACTTCAACCGTTTCACTGGTCATCTCATCTTTGAACTTGATGATGTAACGCTCTTGGTCAGTGGTGACAAGACGATCGACAGTCAATCGCTTACCTAGTGCTTGTTTTAGGGTTTGAGGCTTTTCTTTAACTTTTACCAGACCTTCGCCTGCTGCCATTGCAGAATTACCCATTAAGCCAAGTGATACAGCTAGAGCAGCTGCTGTTAGACATGTGTGTTTCTTATTTAATTTTGAGTTCAAAATTTATTTCCTGTTTTATCTGTCTTATTAACTTCAACACTGTTTTATTCCGTGCTTTGGAAGCTATTTGTTATTAAATGACATACAGGTATAACCATTACCTCATACGAAAAGCTCATCCATGACAACCGACGCAACTGCGTTGCAACGACCTACCCGTTTGTCAGGTATGCAAATAAACGGTATTACCAATTATTTACAGAGCTCATATTAGGCGGCGAATCAGGCTGTTGAGTATGTTGCCTTAACCCTGGTGTGCATTTTTAATACCTTTAAAAATGCACAAAAAAACAACACAACTTATGAAGAGCGCGCCAAATGTGTATTACGAGCAGATTCATGGTAGGAATAAAAAACTATAATTAACATTAATTTTACAATTTTAAATGTAACAAAATATTAAACTCTTTATAAGTTTTACTTAAATATAAAAAAAGCGTGTACCCAAAGGTACACGCTTTTTTAAAAACCAATTGAAAACTCATTAGAGGCTCAATTCTAGCAACTTAGTCTCATAAACTGCGCTGTCTTACGATCTCGTATAAGCACACGCCGGTTGCTACCGACACATTTAAACTTGTCACACTGCCAGCCATAGGAAGCTTCACTAACTCATCGCACGTTTCTTTGGTAAGCCTACGCATGCCCTTACCTTCAGCCCCCATTACTAATGCAGTTGGGCCTTTCAGGTCTACATCATAAAGGGTCTTATCGGTTTCACCGGCTGTGCCAACAATCCAAAGGCCCTTATCTTGAAGGTGCTTCAAGGTTCTGGCCAGGTTCGTGATTTGAATAAGTGGAACCACTTCAGCTGCACCACAGGCCACTTTTCTTACTGTGCCGTTTAAGCTTGCTGATTTATCTTTCGGTACTACTACCGCGTGCACCCCTGCTCCATCTGCAGTACGCAGGCACGCACCTAGATTATGCGGGTCGGTAACACCGTCTAATACCAAGATTAAGGGCTGCGCTTCGCTTTCTAAAATTTTGTCTAAGTCAGCTTCATCTAGCACGCGGGCTGGTTTCGCTCTTGCTACCACGCCTTGGTGTTGCTCACCGCTTACTTTGTCATCTAGCGCTTTGCGCTGACAAAACTGAACTGAAATACCGAAACGACGGGCTTGGTTAACAATGTTGGTTAGGCGCTCGTCATTGCGACCTTTTAACACTAACACCTCCATTACACGCTCGGGTTCTTTTTCAAGTACCGACTGCATGGCATGTAAACCGTATAACCATTCTTGCTGCGCCATTTAACGCTTACCTCTTTTATTCAATGACAGTGTTTTGCCGCTACTACCGCCTTTGGCGCTGCCGCGACTTGACGATTTTCCACCGCTACGACTAGACGAGCTTGAGCCGCCTTTGCCTTTGTTCCCTTTTTTATCAGAACGCGAGCCTTTATCAGAGCGTGATTTGTTATCAAAACGAGTAGGTTTATCTGAAGCCTTTTTCGCAGACCTCACTTTTACCTTCTTACCCTTAGTGCCGCGCAGCATAGACTTATCGAGTAATAAATCAATCTTTCTTTCATCAAGGTTGACCGCTGCTACGGTTACTTCAACCGTATCACCCAATCTGAACTGGCGGTGGCCCGACTCACCAACCAGCGCTTGTTTTACGTCGTCATAGTGATAATAGTCATCATCTAGCGATGTAATGTGTACTAGGCCGTCGATGTGGTATTCGGTAAGACGAATAAATAAGCCAAAGTTTGTAACCGAGCTGACCACACCTTCAAAAGTGTCGCCGACGTGGTCGAGCATAAACTCGCACTTAAGCCAGTCAGCCACGTCACGGGTGGCATCATCGGCGCGGCGCTCTGTCATTGAACACTGCTCGCCTAACTGTTCAATTTCATCAACGGTGTAGTTTTTCGCGCCACTGACTGCTTTTTTGCCCTGCTGTTTAGCAATAATGCCTTTTAGCGCACGGTGAACGACCAAGTCTGGGTAGCGACGGATAGGTGACGTGAAGTGCGCGTAAGCTTCTAGCGCCAACCCAAAGTGACCTACGTTGTCACCGTCGTAAACCGCTTGCTTCATTGAGCGCAGCAGCATGGTTTGAATTAGTTCTTCGTCCACTCGACCGCGGGTTTTAAGCACCACATCGGTAAATGCGGCAGGCTCCGCGTCTTCAACTATGCGATGAGGAATACCGATTTCACTTAAGTAACTGGTAAATGCGGTAAGCCTGTCGGCGTCTGGTTTGTCGTGCACACGGTATAGCGCTGGCGCCTCATGCTTTTCAAGCATAAGAGCCGCACTCACGTTTGCCATGATCATGCACTCTTCAATTAGCTTGTGCGCGTCGTTACGCACCAGCGGCACAATATTTTCAATCTTGCGCTGGGCGTTGAAAACAAACTTCACTTCTTGGGTTTCAAATTCAATCGCCCCACGCTTAGCACGGGCTTTTTTAAGCGCGCGGTACAAGTCGTGAAGATTGCGCAAATGAGGTACATGAGGCTCGTAACGCTGATGAAGTTCTTTGTCACCCTGAAGAATATTCCACACTTTAGTGTAGGTTAAACGGGCGTGCGAGTTCATGACCGCTTCGTAAAACTGGAATTCTTCTAGTTTGCCATTTGCACTGATGGTCATTTCACACACCATACATAGGCGGTCGACTTCAGGGTTTAATGAACACAAGCCGTTTGACAGCACTTCCGGTAGCATAGGAATTACTTGGTCAGGGAAGTAAACCGAGTTACCGCGCTGCTGCGCTTCATCATCAAGGGCTGAGCCTGTTCTTACATAGTGACTTACATCGGCAATGGCTACCCACAGCTGCCAGCCGCCATCGTCTAGCGGTTCACAATATACTGCGTCATCGAAGTCGCGGGCGTCTTCACCATCGATGGTGACCAGCGGAAGCTGGCGTAAATCGATGCGACCTTTTTTGGCTTCATCGGGCACCTGATCGGTAAGCTTTTCCACTTGTTTGGTTACGCCATTTGGCCACTGGTGCGGAATATCAAACGTGCGAAGTGCCATTTCTATTTCCATACCTGGCGCCATATGTTCACCAAGTACTTCAACAATTTTGCCCACCGGACTCATTTTACGGCGTGGACGCTGGGTAAGCTCTACCACAACCACCTGCCCCATTCGAGCACCGTGTGTGCTCTCTGGTGGAATGACAATTTCGTGCTGCAACCGACTGTCATCTGGCACGACCATGCCAAAACCTTGCTCAACAAAATAGCGGCCAACTATTGGCTCGCTGCGTGGCTCAATGACTTGCGTAACAAACGCTTCTTTTCTTCCACGGCGATCGGTACCACTAATACGTGCTTCTACCACATCGTCGTGAAGGAACAGGTTCATTTGCCCAGCACTGATAAATAAATCACCGCTTTTATCTTCAGGACGCAAAAAGCCGTAGCCATCACGGTGACCAATAATTCTGCCTTTAATGAGTTCATCACGGTTTTGGAGAATGTATTTTTTCTGCTTGGTAAATTGCACCTGACCTTCGCGCTCCATGGCACGTAGTCGGCGCTGAATTCCAATTCGCGCTTCTTCGTCGAAGGCGTTCACCAAGTTACAGATATCAAGAAACGACAACGGCTTGTCGTGCTCTTTTAATAAACTCATTAAATATTCGCGGCTGGCTACCGGATTTTCGTACTTCTCTTTCTCGCGCTGATAATGCGGATCATCACTCATGTATTTTAAATTTACCTTTCGTATTTTGTTCAACGTGTTTTCGTTTGTGGCTTAGTTCTTCAAAGCCCTGTAGAAAACATAAATATGATTGTTTAGACACACAAACCATTTTTGGTTCATGTGGTTATTTGCTGCACAGTATAACAGTATTTGCAGTAAAACATTGACTGTTATTATGGATTCTCAGCCTGACATCTCTATGTCACAAACACTCAGTATAAAAATGGGTTTTCGTTTTTGTTGCATGAGCGTTCAACAAAACAATGACATCACCGGATACCTTACAAACCTTATAAAGAGCAGGCATATGGATAGAAGATCGTTTATAAAGCTGTCGTCACTCGCAGGCGCGAGCGTAGCAGTGTCTACAGGGCTAGCAGGCTGTACCGTTAGCACTTCAGCAAACAGACAACCGCAAACCGACGCAACCTTTACCCATGGTGTGGCGAGTGGAGACCCATTAAAAGACGCCGTGATTATTTGGACGCGCGCCGTGCCCACAGCAAATTTAGGCTCAGGCTCGGGCTCAAAATCAGGTTTAGCCAAGGCCGATATTTTATGGGAAATGGCAAGCGATGCTGATTTTGCCAATGTGATAAGTAGCGGTATTGTTGAAGCGAAAGCCACTCATGATTTTACTGTAAAGGTAGACGTAAAAGGCCTTAGTCCGGCTAACCGTTATTTTTACCGTTTTAAAAGTGCCAATAATATAAGCCCTGTGGGCGAAACCCGTACGCTGCCTGAAGCCGATGTGTCTGACGTTACGTTCGGCATATTTTCCTGTTCTAACTACCCTGCTGGCTTTTTCACGCCATACATGGAGGCAGCGAAAAACGATAACATCGATTATGTATTGCACCTTGGTGACTACATTTATGAGTACGATGGAAAGGGATACGCAACTGAGCACGCAAAAGAGATTGGCCGAACCTATGCGCCTGATAACGATACCGAGCTTTATACGCTAACCGACTATCGCAATCGCTATGCGCTATACCGCACAGACAGTGGCTTATTGTCGCTACATCAAAATAAGCCTTTTATAGTTGTGTGGGATGACCATGAAATTACTAATGACACCTATAAAGATGGTGCCGAAAATCACCAAGAGGATGAAGGTGATTTTTATGAACGTCGTGCGGCTGCCGTTCAAGCTTATTATGAGTGGCTACCCATTCGCCCACCTTTTGGCACCGAGCGCTTAGAAATTTATCGTCAGTTTACTTTTGGTAAACTTCTTGACTTATACATGCTCGACACCCGCGTTCTTGCACGCGACAAACAGCTTGAATACGCCAACTATCGCGATGCTGAAACTAAAACGTTTGACCAAGCACGCTTTATGAAAGACATCGGCAACCCGAACCGCGGTTTACTCGGTGAAACCCAACGCAACTGGCTACATTCATCTATGCAGCAAAGCCAGGCTAAATGGCAGGTGTTAGGGCAACAGCTATTAATAGGCCGCATGCTTTTCCCTGTATCTATTTTTAATGGCGTTGAACGCAAAGCAATACCTGCCCATGTACACAAACTTGCGAATATTAAACGCAAACAAATGCAAGGTGGCGCACTTAGTGAGCAAGAGCTTGCGCTTATCAATACCGTAATGCCTTACAACTTAGACGCATGGGATGGCTACCCTGTTGAGCGGGAACAGGTGCTGATGCAGCTTAAGTCCATCGCCAAGCCAGTTATTGCCCTTGCAGGTGATACACATAATGCTTGGCACAACAAATTAACCCTTAAAGATGGTACAGAGGTAGGGGTTGAACTTGCCACACCAGGCGTGACGTCACCCGGTATGGAACATTACCTAAGTATGGATGATGACATGGCAGAAACGCTTGCCAACGATCTTCCGCTTCTAATTGAAGATTTGCAGTACTGTAATCTCCACCAGCGCGGCTTTATGACATTGACCGTCAGCGAAGACAGCGCAAAAGCCACGTGGCACTATGTGGATGCAATTTTAACCAAAGCTGGAAAAGTAGTTAACACGCATAGCTATGAGATTAAGGCATAGCGTTCTACAAGTTTATAAGCGTGTATAGGCTCTAGCCTATGCACGTTATTTATAAAGTTAAAGGCTACAAACGCTACCTTACAAGTCTGACAACGAGCTTAATGCTTTCCACAAATAGTGTGTTTTTAATCTGCGCTGGGCCATTGCTGTGCATCATGAAGAACACGTAGTATTTCGATGCAATTTGTAATGATGTTTTCTCGATATATAACGATAAACGGCAGGCCATTAATTACAAGTTCACGCGTATTCTTCAATCGGCCATGACGGCCTGCTCTAGGATGTTCTGATAAGACTAGGTGCGAACTATCAATAATGTTCATGACAACGTCGATAGCTACAGAGGGGCTATTTTCTTGCGCAATATGAGCTTCAATTTTCTCTAAATCGGTACCTGCAAGATCAGTCCATTTGAGCTGCACGCTTAGCCTCCCACTTGGCTTTGACATCAGTATGGTCGGTCAAACGTCCCTCATCAGCGGCTTTCACTCCTTTTTCCACCTCTTGGATAAACCACTCTTCGCGAGCAACATACTGCTTGATGGCTTCTGCCATCAGCCACGCCCTAGGTCTATCCATCGCCTTAGCCATTTCGCCTACACGTGCAAGTGTTCCGTCATCTAATCTTACTGAGGTAGCTTTTAAAGGCATGTAGATTCTCCGAGGTTCTTTGAGAATCTTTATTGTAGCTGCACTAGCATTAAATGTCTTCTTTTGCTTTTCATCACCAACCACAGAGTGCAAGACGTTATAGTTAAATCGCACCGAATAAAATCAGAGTCTCTGATACTCCTTCTTGTGACCCATACAATTTAAGTTACGTCCTATTCCCATCAAGATAGGGGCATATTGACGGGAATAGGTACTCTCTTATTCTTTACTTCTAAAACTCATAATAAACACGCACACCAGCAATGCGTGGCATCCCGCGTACGAAGGTAGGTATACCCAATCCACCGCCCGTATTACCAGCATCAATCAAGAATTCTTTATCAAACAGGTTGTTCACGTAAAGCTCATAGGCAAACTTGCTGTTGTCTTGAAGCAGCTTCAGCGATACATCAGTCAGTGAGTAAGTATCTTGAGAAAGACCAGGGTAATTGCTGCTTTCAAAAAACACTTCTGACTGGAAACTGGTAAGCCAGTTAACATCAATGTCAAAACTGTCCATATTGAATACTTTGTTGATGTTTATCGCGCCGCTAACTTCTGGCGCTAAGCGGAACTTATTACCACCGTATTGGAACTCAGATCCATCAGCAGTATTGTCTGCAAATTCAGCGTCAAGGAAACCAAGGCTTGCTGTTAGCGTCAGCGTCTCGCTGTAGTTATAGGTCGCCATGCCTTCAATACCCGACATGGTCGAGTCGCCTACCGTTACAGTAATAGACTGTAAGGTTTCTGCGTCGGTAAAGCTTTGCTGATAATCGCTGTATTCGTAGGTGAAAATGGCACCTGAGAACAGGAAGTTCGCGCTTTGGTATTTAATACCTAAATCGTAACTGTCTACTATTTCAGGTTTAGTCACATTAACGCCACCTGCGTTAGCATCCACAACTGGTGAACGTCGTCCCCTGGCGTAGTTCGCGTATACGTTCCAGTTGTTATTAACATCATAGCTTACAGCAAATCGCGGTAGGGTATCGTCAAAGTCGCGCTCGGCATCGAACGTAAATGCACCGTCTGCAGTAGTATAAGTATTACGGGTATAACGTGTTTCGTCGATATAGCGAATGCCAGCAGTAATGTTGATGTCGTCGGTTACAAAATACGACACCTCAGCAACATAAGACGCTATATCAAGTTCAGCTTCAAATATAAACGGCCCTTGTATCAGAATAGGCGGCAGTGCAGGGTTAGAAATAGGAGAGCCATCTTCATTAAACAGTTGCGAGACTAACATCGCACGCAGTGCTTCTATTTCTTCTAACGATGCGTCAGTAGCGATATTCTGATTTAGCGGAATGTTTGAGGTGGCCTCAAGCTGTGCTTTAACCGCATCGAAGGTTTCACGTACAAATGGGTCGACCATCACATAGTAGGGCAAAATAGAATCGTCTTGAGTAATAGACGTACCTACAAACGCGGCCAATTTATCACCCGAGTCATACACTAAACGCATTGACGCACCTTTAAGCGTAGCGTCGTTATCGAAATAGGCATCTTGAATACGCAAAGCAGAACCGTCGGCGTCAAATCCCTCGCTTACCTCTACATCTTTATAGTATGCGTCGGCATGCAGACTGAGCATTTGGTTGAAATCGTAGTTTACGGTTAAGTCATAAGCTTGAAGCGTTCGTTCAATGCCTAGTTCACTGCCTAAACTAAATTCGGCATCAGTAAAAGGGCTAGTACCTCCGCCATTGGGGGCGATAGAGCCTGATTTGAAGACAATGCCCGGCTGGTCGTTATACTCCATGGCTGCGCGCGCAATGATTTCAAGCTGATCATAATTCGCTCGCCATGTTGCACGTAGTGCTTGTACTGAAACACCCTGAAGATCTTCGCTGTTGCACGGCACTTCTTCACCAAGATGGTTGTACATATTTGCATTTCCGTAATAGGAGTCAGCGCTACAGGCATTGTTTTCTACAATGCCGTCCATTTCGCGATAAAGACCTGCTATACGAAAACTGTGGTTGTCGTTAATAGGCTGGTTATACATGAATTCAAGTTCTTGCCCTTGCTCTGAGTTATAGCCAACCTGTACCTTGCCTTCTTGGGGTTCTAGGGATTTTCCCCTCTAAAAAGACATAATCCTCTGTAGACCACACCAATAAATGGCTGCGGAGGTGGTTTACTTTCAGCTTGGAGCCTAATCATCCACTATCGGCCTTGTTATTTCGCCAATATTGGGCAATTTCCCAGTATTAGTGAAGTTATACGTTCCGCTTAAGTTGATATTTTGCCACGCAACGGGCGAAACAGCACGAGTGATACCCGCTTTCTCTTCATCTCCTCTCGCTTCAAAGTGTCCCAGAAGATGACTCAGTATCGCGGAGTTGAAGTAGATGATCGCGTTGGCAAGCAATCTTGCGCATTCATTCCAGATAGCGATTTCAGACTCGTTTTTGCCACGGAACTGATCACCATTCACCGACGCAATGGCTCGTCTAAGGAAGTGCCATGCTTCTCCCCGGTTCAGGGCACGTTGCACATACTGCCGCAAACTGGCATCGTCGATGTAGTCAAGTAAATATTGCGCTTTAACCAGTCGATTATACTCCGTCAGAGCCTGTAATATTGGGTGTCCAGAAGGGTAACCAGACAACTTTCTTACCAGCATTGCTTGTGTCGTCCGCTTTGTCTGAAGTGACAGAACAATACGCCTGATATCTTGCCATCCCGTTGTAATAACATTCGTTCTGATAGGCTTCTTTAGCGCCAGTATGGTGCTGCCTTGTTCACTTTCAGTCACATCAAACAGATCATTGATGACACTACTGAACTGCGCGTATCGCGGTGCAAAACTGTAACCGCATAGATCCAGTAAGGC
>NZ_CAMZMZ010000030.1:0-54468 GCF_947311905.1 Alteromonas sp. CyTr2
CCTAACGCAGTGCATAATAGAAAAGGCCAGCTTCGAGAGCTGGCCTAATAACTGTCAACCTATATTAGGACGACACATTAGGACGGTCATGGAAAGCGCGCGGCGATTTATTGCCGCAAAGGATGAAAGATGATTGAAACAGAATTTAACATTGGGGCATTACATTTAGCTGCGTTAGATAATCAAGGTGCCGGCAAAGTCGTACTTGGTTTACACGGCTACTTGGATAACGCAGAGAGCTTACGGCTGTTAGCACCCTACCTACAAACTCACCGCTTTATTGCGCTAGACTTAGCTGGTCATGGTCGTTCTGGTCACCGTGCACTAGGCGCACATTACAATCAAGCTGATTACCTGCAAGACCTTTATGCGCTAATAGAATCTCAAGAGTGGGAAGAAGTCATTTTATTAGGACATTCTCTCGGCGGAATACTAGCGAGCCTTTTCGCTGCACTTTTTCCGGAAAAAGTCACTGCTGTAATAAGTATTGATGCTTGTGGGCCGCTTACCGAAACTGAAGAAACAACCGCAGCACAAATGCGTGACGCAATAATGAGTCGTCACGCGAAGTCGCGAAATAAACTGCGAATCGTTGATTTAGACGACGCAGTGAAAGCCAGGTGCAAGGTATCCGATATTCCTGCCGAACACGCGCGTTCTATTTTATCGAGAAATTTGACCCAAGATGCGGGGGGACATTGTTTCTGGTCGAGCGACCCGAAGCTTCGTACAAAATCTACATTAAGACTCACAGAAAAACAGGCAGAATCGCTAATGCGTGCTATTGTATGCCCAATTCTTTTTATTGGTGCATCTAACAGCTTTAAAAACCTTGAGACTGTTTTCCCCAATCGCAAGGAGTGGTTTTTAAATGCGCAATACGAACAATTAGTAGGCGGTCACCATATTCACATGGAAAATACTGACGATGTAGGGGTATTAATTCGTCATTTTGTTGAGCAATTGTAAATTGTGCCGTTTATTTTTTTTTACACATCCTATACTATTCGCAAGTTATCAGACCAGTTATATAAGTGCAGCTCCCCATGCACTTATAAAATAGTATAAGAATAAAGTAGAGGAGGTTTTGGTGGAAAAAACCTGGCTTAAGCATTACGACCCTCGCGTTTCCGCAGAAATTGATGCCGATCGTTACGCATCTGTAGTAGACATTTTCGAGCAGTCGGTAAAGAAGTTTAAAAACAAAGAAGTCTTCATTAATATGGGGCATTCAATCACGTTTGAAGAGTTAGATACTTTATCAGCTCAGTTTGCTGCTTATTTGCAAGCAAGCGGACTAAAACGCGGTGATGCTGTGGCAATCATGATGCCCAACCTTCTTCAATACCCTGTTGCCATGTTTGGTATTCTGCGCGCAGGGATGGTTGTGGTTAATGTAAATCCTCTCTATACAGCTCGTGAGTTAAAGCACCAACTAAATGATGCTAATGCGAAAGCCATCGTTATTGTTGAAAACTTCGCGTGTACTCTAGAAGAAGTCATCGCAGATACAAATCTACAAGAAGTCTTTCTGACCGCTTTAGGCGATATGCTTCCGGCACCTAAGCGCTGGATCGTGAACGCAGTAGTGAAGTACGTTAAAAAGATGGTGCCTTCGTTTAATCTTCCTGAAACGACATCGTTTATGTCGGCGGTTAAAAAAGGGCAATCTCTTGAATATAAACGCCCAGATATCGATAGCGGCGATTTAGCGTTTCTTCAATACACAGGTGGCACGACTGGAGTTTCTAAAGGTGCCATGCTTACTCATCGCAATATGGTGGCTAATCTTGAGCAGGTCTCGGGAATTTTAGAAACAGTGATTGAAGAAGGCGAAGACTTTGTTGTTACCGCGCTTCCGCTCTACCATATCTTTGCGCTACTGGCGAACTGCTTGATGTTCGTTAAATACGGGTGCCGTAACTTGCTTATCACCAACCCGCGTGACATGCCGGCTTTTGTAAACGAACTTAGCAAATATCCGTTCACCATTTTACCTGGTGTAAATACCTTGTTTAATGGCCTGTTAAATACGCCTGGATTCAGCGAACTTGATTTCAGCAAGTTTAAGTTTGGTTTAGGCGGCGGTATGGCTGTTCAGCGCCCTGTTGCAGAAAAGTGGGAAAAGGTCACTGGTACAGTGCTTCTTGAAGGATACGGGCTAACAGAGTGTTCGCCTGTGGTAGCGGTTAACCCACCACAGATTGAAGCTTATAAAGGCGCAATCGGTATGCCTGTTCCTTCTACAGACATTAAGCTTCTTGATGACGACGGTAATCCTGTTGAAAAAGGTGAGCCTGGTGAAATGTGGGTGAAAGGCCCTCAGGTAATGAAAGGATATTTGAACCGACCAGAAGCGACAGAAGAAATTCTAAAAGACGGTTGGTTAGCCACAGGTGACATCGCAACGGTAGATGATGAAGGTTACTTCTATATTGTTGACCGTAAAAAGGATATGATCCTAGTTTCAGGCTTTAACGTGTTTCCTAACGAGATTGAAGAGGTGGCTGCAATGCATGAGAACATTGTTGAAGCAGCTGCGGTTGGGGTTCCTCATGAAGTCAGTGGTGAAGTTGTGAAATTATTCGTAGTTCGAAACAGCGACTCACTTACTGAAAAAGACGTTATCGCGCATTGCCGTAATCACTTAACGGGTTACAAAGTGCCTAAGCAAGTTGTTTTCAAAGACGACTTACCAAAAACCAATGTAGGTAAAATACTGCGTCGGGAGCTTCGAGACTAATTTCGTTGAAATAGTTTTGTGAAAGCCGGCGTAAGCCGGCTTTTTTATTACTGTGCAAAAATATGCAATATCAATTAATTACAACATCTGAACAACTCGAAAAAGTGTGCACTGCCGCACAGCGTCAAGAGGCGGTAGCCTTAGACACCGAATTCGTAAGAACGAAAACCCTCACTCCTCATTTAGGCCTTATCCAGCTCTATGATGGCCATCAGCTGGTACTCATTGATCCGCTCGCCATAGACAATATGCAGCCATTTATCGATCTCATGGAGAATACCGAAGTCGTAAAAGTACTGCACTCGTGTTCTGAAGACATTGAGGCGTTCCTTACCGCTTTTGATACCGTACCAACGCCTGTGTTCGACACGCAGCTTGCGGGAAGTATTTTGGACATGGGACCGTCACTTGGCTATGCAAAGCTTGTAGAGTTGCTGTGTGATATCAGTTTGGACAAAGGGGAGTCGCGAACCGATTGGTTAGCCAGACCTCTACGTGAAGCGCAGCTTAGCTACGCAGCGAATGATGTGCTGTATTTACTGCCTTGCTACCAACAGTTAGCCAGTAAAGTACAAGAGGCGGGGAAAGTGCACTGGATTTACCAAGAGATCGCTTTGCTAGTTGATAAGAAGCGCGCTCAAATGCCTGAAGATTTTGCGTACTTAAGCATTAAGAATAACTGGCGATTGAACAGCGAGCAGCTCACCGTATTACAGGCACTAGCGGCATGGCGCTTGAATACCGCACGAAAAAAAGATCTGGCCCTAAACTTTGTGTTCAAAGAAGGGCATTTGTTTGAAGCGGCGCAGCGTCTTATCGATAGTAAATCTGGCCTTTCGCGTATTAACGGCGTGAATCATCAATCGGTACGCCGCTACGGCGACACCATCATCACGCTAATTGAAGAGGCGAGAGCAAAGTACGCGCAAACACCAGAAAAGCTCAGGCTTCCGGTTGTGCTGCGGTTAATTGATATCGCCAAGTACAAAAAAACGCTGGCCGAGCTTAAAGTTATCAGCGACCAGATAGCGAAAGACAATGCAGTAAATAGTGACGTTATTGCCTCTAAAAAACAGCTGAATCAACTGTTAAAATGGTACTGGTTTTCGGTTGATGAAACCCGCGTGCAGGGACTAATGCCCGATGTACTGTCGACGTGGAGAGAGCCATTGTTTCGCTCACACGTAACCCGTTTACTTGGCGACGCTCCGGCCCAATAGTGCTTTAAAAGCAATATGGGTGAGCAGTATTGGCGAGAGGTGTATGTTCTCTGGCCAATTAAATCTGCATAGTGACCCCAAAAGAACTAAACAAACGAATTAAGAAAGAGCAAAAATTCTATGTTATGCGCAGTTTATAAAACGCGAAAGAAAGACGGCATGTATTTGTACGTGCCAAAGAAAGACCATTTTGAAGACGTGCCAGAGCCGCTTATGGCAAAGTTTGGTCGTCCAGAGCTAGTGACTATCATCGCCCTAGAAAAGCGCGAGAAACTTGGCATGGTTGACAAGCAAAAGCTTATCGACGAGCTTAATGAAAAAGGCTTTTACCTTCAAATGCCGCCAAAAGAAGATAACTTGCTAGAGCAACACCGTGAATCTCTTGGGCTGTCAAAAACGCCCGATAAGAAGTTTTAAATTTCCATGTTATTAAAGACTCTAAACCGCTTAGTTAACCGAATTATCTTTATAGCTAAGCGTAAAAACCGTAGCTTATTTCCTCAACCGCGCAATATTGCCCTAGTTTTATCGAGTATAACCTTAAGCTTTTCACTGACAGTTCATGCCGAAAATCAACCAAGTAATGACAGTGAGCTTAGCGAGACGGGCTTCAAAAGCTATGTTGCTCAACTGAAAAAAGAAGCGGCCGAAAAGGGCATAGATAAGACTAAGTTAGACTTGGCGTTTGCTGACATTACTTTCAGGCCCACGGTCGTCAAGTCTGACAAAAGCCAGCCAGAGAAAAAAATTACGTTAGATGATTATCTAGCAACGCGAGTACCCGACTGGAAAGTGAAGCAGGCGGTTGAGCAGTACAATGAACACAAAGTACTGCTTGACGAAATTGCTCAAAAATATGGGGTTCAGGCCCGCTTTATTGTTGCGCTGTGGGGTAATGAGTCTAACTTTGGTAAAATTCAGGGCAACTTTAGTGTGCTGTCTGCACTGGCATCTTTGGCGTATGAAGGGCGAAGAGAAAAGCTGTTTAAAGACAATTTTTTTGCGGCACTTCAGATTCTAGATGAAGGGCATATCTCTGTAGAGGCGCTTAAAGGCTCTTGGGCCGGTGCGATGGGACAAACACAGTTTATGCCCATATCCTTTCTAAATTACGCAGTGGACTACGACGGCGACGGCAGAAAGGATATTTGGGGGACCAAGGCAGACGTATTTGCGTCAATCGCCAACTATCTATCATCTGAAGGTTGGGATAGTGAAGGGACGTGGGGACGCCAAGTAATACTAACCAAACCAGTACCTTTTTCAGGGTTAGCGAAATCTAACATGAAGCCGTTGGCCTTTTGGCAGCAGAATGGCGTCAAGCGCTACAACGGAAATGAACTCCCCAATGCAGAAATCAGTGCATCGCTTATTATGCCAGATGGTGAGCAAGGTCGAATTTACTTGGTGTATAACAATTTTCACACACTGATGAAGTGGAACCGCTCGTCATACTTTGGCGTTTCGGTTGGGTATTTATCAGAGCGGATAAAACGAGGTTACTAATGGCTTATCGTCACATCGATTCTCAAGGCAATGAAATATCACTACCCGTTAGTAAAGTAGTGTGTATAGGTAGAAATTACCTCGACCACATTCAAGAAATGAATTCTACCGTATCTGAAGCACCCTTGCTGTTTATGAAGCCAAAGTCTGCCTTATGTTATATGCAGAAGCCTATTGCCATTCCTACCGACAAAGGCGAGTGTCACAACGAGCTTGAAGTCGCTGTGCTGCTAAAATCATCATTGAAGAATGCAAGTGTAGATGACGTAAAAGCCGCGATATGGGGTATTGGACTTGGTCTCGATTTAACCCTTCGCGAGGTTCAAGCCGAGCTTAAGAAGCAAGGCCAGCCTTGGGAAAGAGCGAAGTCTTTTGACAACAGTGCTCCGCTGTCAGGCTTTGTGCCGTTAAGTGAAATAGAAAACTTGGAAGACCTGCGTTTTACCTTAACCATAAACGGGGTGGTTAGACAGCAGGGACATACCGAGCTGATGCTGCACAAAATCATCCCACTTATCGCCCATATGTCATCTATATTTACGTTAGACAGTGGTGACGTGATTCTTACAGGCACGCCCAAAGGGGTAGGTAAGCTTTGTTCGCAAGATACGATTGTTGCAACGCTAGACAATCATTTAACCGTGGAAACTGAGGTAATAGCAGAATGACGGCAGCGTTTTGGGAAACCAAATCTTTAGAGGAGATGACCCAAAAGGAATGGGAATCACTTTGTGATGGATGTGGTAAATGTTGTCTGCAAAAATTTATCGATGATGACGCGGTAGAAGAATACGAAGTGACCGACCACATTAACGATAATGAGAAGATTCACTATACCAATATTGTGTGTACGTATTTGAACACAAAAAAATGTGAATGTACCCAATATGAAAGGCGCACAGAGCTGGTGCCTGATTGCGTGAAGCTGACAAAAGAGAATCTGAAGGATATCTTTTTTATGCCAAATAGCTGCACCTATCGTCGCCTTTATGAGGGAAGGGGCATACCGTCGTGGCACCCATTGTTAAACAAGGGGAAGAAACACGTGATGCACGCAAAGGGCATGTCGGTACGCAACAAGACTGTTTTTGAAACCGATGTGGATTTAAATAACTTTGAAGACTATATAGCCATTTGGCCTTTAGAAGACTTAGATTAACGCGCAGAACGCGCGTTAATTGCCATTAACAATCGCATAAAGCAACGCATCGCGCCCGAATACGCGTTTGCGACAAAGCCCTTCTTTTGTACCACCAATTCGCTCTGCTACACGTATACTTGCCTTGTTGTTAGGCTCTATAAAGCATTCCAATCTATGCAAATTCATTTGAGAGAACGCAAGCTTCTTCAAGGCTTCACAAATCGCGGTAGCTAAACCTTTTCCGCACGCATCTGGTCTGAGCCAGTAGCCAAGATTAGCGGTAAGGTGCGTGTGGTGAATATGATTGATAATGCCCATACCTAAGCACTTTTCGTCGTGCATTAGCAAGTAGGTAAGTCCATAGCCTGTATCTCGTGCTTTTTCCATGTTGGCGATGCACTGCTTGGAGAGTGCAGGCGTAACAGGGCAAACCGCTGAACCAAACCAAGGTTTTACGTGATGGATAGACTGTTGCCCAGCCTCACAAAGCGCATAGCAGTGTTTCTCCGCAATGCGCTGAATGGAAATGGGGCCTTGCTCCGTATGTATTGGAGGTAGGCGTGACGGTAGAATGGATAAGTCGATCAAAAGGGTTTCTTATCCAATAATCGACATGCAAACACAATAGCGAATACAGCAAAGTAGGCAGCAAAAATAATCTGCATCCACTCAGCCATCCCCATAGACAAAAACTGCCATGAATCTTCTAAACAGTCACCTTCAGCAGCAAATACAGCGGGTAGCCACTCGTGAAGTTGTAACCACGAAGGGAAGTTTGGCACAATTTCGCAGCTGGCAAAAAATGGGTTCGCAGCATTGAGAATGCCAACGTGTTCTTTGGCAATTAAGAAGCCCCATCCTGCAGATACAGCCCAACCAGCGAAACCAAGCATGCGTGTAAAGCCATTGTTTTTAATAACGACAATAAGTGCTGACAACACAATACCGTACATGGCGGTTCGTTGATAAATGCACATAATGCACGGCTTTAAACCCATGCCATACTGAAAGTAAAGCGCAGCAATTTCTAATGCCAATGACGTGGCGAAAAGCACAAGCCATGAAGACTTGTGCTCTGCCCATTGGCTAATGCTGTGAATGATTCCGCGCATAGACTAGTGACCTACCGCTTGAGCACCCGCTTCAGCAGCGGTGTGGTGTTCAATGAGGTGCATGTCGTAAAGCACCTGAGTAGCATCAGCAAGTCCAATGTAAGTTGCTAACAAACCAACGATGGTCAGCACGATGGTATATGGCAATGCCATCATAACCATACGGCCGTACGACAAACGAAGCAGTGGCGCGATGGCTGAGGTCAGCAAGAATAGGAAAGCAGCTTGACCGTTTGGTGTTGCCACACTGGGTAAGTTGGTTCCCGTATTGATTGCTACAGCAAGCATATCGTACTGGTCACGTGTGATTTGACCGGCCTGTAGAGCAGCTGTTACTTCAGTGATATAAACAGAGCCCACAAACACGTTGTCACTCACCATCGAAAGCACACCGTTAGCAAGATAGAACATAACCATTTGCGTTTCGCCTTCAAACGACAGTACCCAATGGATTACCGGCTGGAAAAGGCCTTGGTCAATGATAACGGCTACTACACCAAAGAATACGCAAAGTAATGCGGTAAATGGCAGTGCTTCCTCGAACGCTTTTCCAAGTGCGTGTTCTTCGATAACACCGCTCATAGAAGTAGCAAGTACAATAACTGACAGACCAATAAGACCCACTGACGCCATGTGCGTTGCAAGACCAATGATTAACCAAACACCTATTAGTGCTTGTACTACCAGCTTAGCGGTTTCACGCTTACTGCGGCCCTTGTCCATATGGTCGTTATAGTCGACCAAGATCTGTCTTACCGCTGCAGGTAATTTTGCGCCGTATGAAAACATACCGGTTTTTTCCAGAATTACGGTGGTAAGTAGTCCAAATACGAATACTGGGATAGTAACAGGTGCCATACGGATGAAAAATTCAACGAAGTCCCAGCCGGCCTTGTCTGCAATAATCAGGTTTTGTGGTTCACCTACCATGGTCATAACACCACCAAGGGCAGTACCTACCGCTGAGTGCATCATAAGGTTGCGTAGGAAAGCTCTGAAGTCTTCTAAGTCGTGGCTTCCCAGCTCGTCGTCGCTTGTGTGGTCGTGATCAGAATGAAACTCCTTGCCCGACGCTACTTTGTGATAGATAGAGTAAAAGCCCAGACCTACACTGATTATTACTGCAACAACCGTTAATGCATCGAGAAACGCCGATAGAAATGCAGATGCAAAAATAAACGATAGGGATAAAATTAGCTTGTTGCGAACCTTAATCACCAATTTGGTGAACAAGTACATAAGCAGGTCTTTCATGAAGTAAATGCCCGCTACCATGAATACCAATAGCAATAACACTTCTAAGTTAACTTCAATCTCATGCATCATATGGCCAGGCGATGTCATGCCTATAAACATCGCTTCGATGAGAAGCAGGCCGCCTGGTTGAAGCGGGTAACATTTCAATGCCATCGCTAAGGTAAAGATGAATTGGATTACAAGCGTCCAGCCCGCTACATATGGGTCCACCATAAAGATAAAGGGATTAACAATGAGAAAGGCAATAATGGTTTTTTTATACCAGTCGGGCGCATGTCCCAGGAAATTCTTATAGATCGCCGCGATCATTGAGGTTTGCATGAGTTCCTGTTCCTTTTACAACAAAGCACGCGTTTTTGCGCATCTTTATACTGTGTAGTTCCGGTTATTGCATACATAAACTGCTGGCGCTATGCGATTTATTTCGCCTTACCGCGGTTTTGCTGCTGTCATTATAGTCGGAAATTAAGCGTACATGATATTAACGTCTTGAGAAAGCAATTCACAGACCCCACCATGTGAAAGTCACTGAATATTTATCACTTTTTTTATGATAGTTATCATTGAATTTGAAAATACGTAATATTTCGAACATAAAATGTACAAGCAGTGTTTAATGGTGTTTGAAATAACACTTTAATTTTAACAAGTTGTTAAAAGCTTTAGTGGACGAGGCATAATTCATTGTGATAATAAAACAGCATCTGGTACAATCAGTTGCAAAATAACAATAACGTGCAGGCGATTAGTTATGATTTATAAGGCACAGAGTCCAGCTGGATTCGCCGAAGAATATATTGTTGAATCTATTTGGAGTGGAAGATTTCCACCTGGCACCATTTTGCCTGCAGAAAGAGAGCTTTCTGAGTTAATTGGTGTAACGCGTACTACACTGCGTGAAGTACTTCAGCGTCTAGCTCGTGATGGTTGGTTAACAATTCAACACGGTAAGCCGACCAAGGTTAACAATTTCTGGGAAACGTGTGGGTTAAACATTTTAGAAACTCTCGCTCGTTTAGACCAAGAAGGGATCCCTGAACTGGTTGATAATTTATTAGCAGCGCGCACTAATTTAAGTGCGGTTTTCATTCGAGGCGCAATTCGAAACAACCCTCAAGAGTCTGCTGAAATTATTGCCCGTTATAAAAATGTGGAGCAAGAAGGTTTAGCTTTTGCCCAGTTCGACTATCAAATGTCACATGACTTGGCGTTAGCGTCTAACAATAACGTATTTGTTTTGATGATGAACGGTTTCCGTGGTTTGTACTCGCGTATTGGTGGCTATTTCTTCTCGCACCAACAAGCACGCGACGTGGCAAACAAGTATTACGCAGACTTGCTTGATGTTGCTGAGAAAGGCGAATACGACCGTGTCCCTGTAGTAGTTAGAAAGTACGGTATAGAAAGTGGAAAGGTGTGGCTTGCTATTCGTGATGACATGCCTAAGGATTTGGTCGACTAAACACTAGGCTGCCAAGGGCTGTTGGTTTCCATACGACGACTTTTACAATAAACAACAAAAGCGCCGCATTATTTCTGAATATGCGGCGTTTTTTATCGCTTTCTACTAACGCTCGTTGGTGAATTTACAGCGATGAAACACAGTTTCACATATCTTGTAACATTTTAACCCTTACTTAGTCTCATTCGCGTTAAGTAACGCTAGACCCTAAATCGTATTTATATATACTCACTTTACTTATAAACTTCGCTTAGTTTAGCTGCTTTCTTAAATCTTCAATGATCAAAAGTCGATTGTCTTCAATCGCTTGGCGGTAAACAAAGCGCCAATAAAAGTGCACAACAGGAATAATAATGAAATATCTATGGATAGCACTTGCCGCAGGTGGCTTGGTAGCAGGCTGTGGCGTCGAAAATAAAACTGAAAATCCTCAACAAGTAGCTGAAAGTGCAGCGCCATCCGTTATGCTAAATACTCAAGTAAGTGCGCCTGTGGCGAAAAAAGTGCCGCATGAAATGACCGCGCATGGTGTCACCCGTAATGACAATTACTATTGGATGCGTGATGACTCCCGCACCGACGAAGAGATATTGTCCCATTTAGAACAAGAAAACAGCTATGTTGAGACTGTTTTGGCTCCTCTTAAGAAAAACCGAGAAGCGCTTTATGAGGAGCTCGTGTCTCGGATTGAGAAGGACGACTCAACCGTTCCCGTTCTCGACAATGGTTACTGGTACTACACCAGCTACTCAGGTGAAAACGAGTATCCTATTTATTTAAGAAAACCTTCACTTGACGCTGAACCGCAAGTATTGCTTGATGCAAACCGAATGTCTGAAGGGCATGATTATTTCAGTATTGGCAGTTATGCGGTGAGCAGCAACAACAAGTTGCTTGCGTATTCTGAAGATACGCTTAGCCGACGCATCTACACTGTGTATGTCAAAAGCCTAGAGAGTGAAGAAAAGCTTGATGACGTATTAGAAGGTACATCTGGAAGTGTAGTTTGGGCGAACGACAATACCCACCTCTTTTACGTGAAGAAAGACCCGCAGACTCTTTTGGGATACCAAGTCTATCGCCATAAATTGGGCACGTCTCAAAGCGAAGATGTTTTAGTTTATGAAGAGAGCGACCCTACCTTTTATACCTATATCAGTAAAAGTAAAGACGATAGTGTCATATACATTCACCATGACAACACCGAAAAAACAGGTGTGACTTTGATTGATGCGAATAACCCAACGTCTCAAACAAAAGTATTCTTGCCAATTGAAGACGGACAAGAATACAGTGTAGCAAAAGCGAGTGACGGTTATTTTGTGTTGACTAATATTGGTGCGAAGAATTTTAGAGTGATGAAAGCACCATCAGACGCCACTAACGATGTGTCGAAATGGCAAGAAGTGATTGCACATCGTCCAGACGTTTTCCTTCAAAGTATTGAAGTAATGAACAACCACTTAGTGGTTAAAGAAAAAGAAAACGGGATGCTGCGCTTGGTCGTTCACAATCTGACGACAAACGAAGAGAAAGTTATTCCAACTCAAGATCCAATTTACGGTGCGTATTTTAATGCAAACCCTGAAATGGATACCAATAAGCTTAGAATTTATTACAGCTCGTTGACCACGCCTGGTTCTATCATTGATATCAACTTAGATACCCTTGAAAGCGAGGTGATGAAACAAACCCGTGTATCTGACACTTTTGACTCCTCTCTCTATGCCTCTGAGCGCGTGATGATTGAAGCGAGAGACGGTACGTCGGTTCCCGTTTCGATAGTTTATCGCAAAGATAAGTTTAAGAAAGACGGTACCAATCCATTATATCAATACGCCTATGGCTCATACGGTTCGACTGTAGACCCAACGTTTAGAAGCAGCTGGTTGTCTTTGATAGACAGAGGTTTTGTTGTCGCGATCGCACACATTCGCGGAGGTCAAATGTTGGGGCGCGAGTGGTATGAAGACGGCAAAATGCATCAGAAAATAAATACCTTTACTGACTTTATTGACGTTTCAAAAGGACTTATGGCAAAGCAATACGCAGACAAAGACCGCGTCTTTGCTATGGGCGGCAGCGCGGGTGGCTTATTAATGGGCGCAATCGTAAATTTGGCACCTGAACTCTATCAAGGTGTGAGCGCGCACGTTCCATTTGTTGATGTAGTGACCACGATGAGCGATGCGTCTATTCCGCTGACTACCGGCGAATATACCGAGTGGGGTAACCCAGCCAACAAAGCTGAGTTTGACTATATGCTTTCCTACTCGCCTTACGATCAGATTGAAGCAAAAGACTATCCACATATGTTGGTCACAACCGGACTACACGACTCACAAGTGCAGTACTTTGAGCCAATGAAGTGGGTGGCGAAGCTAAGAGAATACAAAACAGACGATAATTTACTGCTATTCAAAACCGACATGGAAGCGGGTCACGGTGGAGCTTCAGGACGTTTCAAACGATTCGAGTCTACCGCGCTTGAATATGCGTTTGTATTGCATCTTGCAGGTGTTCCACTCTAACTTTACAACTACCTTTTTAAAACCAGTCTCCTCTGGTATTTCGCCCGAGCAAGTTAGCGCTTTTTCGGGCATTTTTATTTTTTTGTGTTTTTAGTATGCGGATTCTAATTGTTAATCGTAAAGTAAAGCCATGGTGTTGAAATACACTCTCATTTAGCATTCATAGGAGCTGAACATGACGACTACTGACACAATTAAAGGTAAAATCAACGAAGCCGAAGAAATGGCACGTAAAATTTGGTTAGCAGGCCTAGGCGCTTATGGTAAGAGCGTTGAAGAAGCGCAGGGGCGTTACGAGAAGCTAAGCGAAGAAGCGAACAAAATGTTTGACGAGCTAGTGACAAAGGGCGAAACGCTAGAAGAAGACGCAAAGAGTAAGTTCAAATCTACGACTAACGATGTTGAAAATCGCGTTGCAGACGTGCGCAAGAAGCTTGGCCTTGATTCAGAGCCAGCTGATCAGCGCATCGAAGAGCTTTCAGCAAAAATCGATGCCTTGACTGAAGCGGTTGCAAAGCTAGCTGCCAGCAAGTAAAACGGTTTTCCTTCCGGGCACCATTTTGTGGTGCCCTCCATGCAGTTTTCATAAGCTTTTCAGTGCTGAAAGTGCGTGTTAAAAGCTGCAATTGAGTGACAGCGAAGCATTTTTACAAAGTTCAATGACTGTAGAAACCGTTTTATGCTGTCATGCTTAGTAAATCTCCGTATTGGAGGCGTTATGAGCAACAAAAAAATTTCATCTACAGAATCTGTGTCGACAGTCGATCAAGATTCATCAGTACTTAACGGTACTGCTACTTCACCTCTTAAATCGTCCCCTCTATTTGGTTGGCTTTACGCTGGCTCAGATTTGTTATCGGCGAAATTAGACCACGCTGTAGGCGTTGTTAGTCAGAAAATTGATGACACGCAAGAAACCATAAATTCGATGCAGGCGAAAGGGCTTGAGGTTGAAAGCGAGTTAAGACGAACACTTAATCCCTTTGCCTTGGTTGATGCTGCTCAGAAATTAGTGGCGTCAACGCCGCTTTTTTCTGCATTCTCAGGCGGCCAGAAGCGCCAGCAAAAAGAGCAGCAGCTTGAACTATTAAGCGCAAAAGTTGATTTGCTTGTAGAGCAGGTAGCCCTTTTAGCTGCGAAAGAGGCGGCTAAAAAAGCAGAGGCGAAAAGCGCCGTTAGCAAGACTGCAGCGCCCAAGAATACCTCACCAAAGTCTACGCAAGCAACGAGGAGTACATCGACAAAGTCGTCTTCGACCGCTTCTTCAACTTCTCGTGCTCGCAAAGCCAGTACAACCAAATCGGCATCTGCATCATCAAGTACGACTAAAAAAGCTTCTGCGGGAACAACTAATAAGCGTACTGCGGCCAAATTGACAACTACTAAGAGTGCGGCACAAAAGAAAGCGGCTAGTGCAGAAGCAACGTCGACTAAGAGCGCGACTGATACAACCAAGAACGACGAATAAAAGCACTTCCTAAAGATAAACCTCGCTTTCGGCATGAGCGCCAATTAACTACATATGTGGTTAATTGGCGCAGCTTCGTCCAGAAACGCTTTAGATAGACATAGTGATAGCTATAGCTAAGTTTAGTTTTACATTTTCTTGAGAGGTGTTTTGTAGAAGTTGTACTATGAGCTTTTATTGAAGTGAAACTTCAATTTTTCCATCACAAACTTCACGTAACTAAGCCCACTATTTATTTTTCGCCCACAAATTCTGATGCTTTTTAAAACCGAAGAAGTCATAGGGTTCCCAGAAACTCGGTACTAAATCGTCAAGTGCGTCTGGAGTGAAGTTGCTCGACAATTGACTCATAATTTCACTTAACCTGTCTTTCCCTACGCGCATGAGTTTCTTGCGGTTAGCTGGGAAATAAAGGTTTCTTCCTTTGGGAATGATTTCTTGCGTACCGCTGGTAATGTACTTCTGATTTCTTGTTACCACTTTACATAAAGGCTCAGCTGGATTTGCAGGGTTGAGGCCAATCACTATTGCACATTCGTACTGGTCCTTTTCATGACCTTTCTCATTCATCGGTATGTAGGTAATGCCGAACCCTTGTGGGAAATACCCCACAAGCTCAACAAAGTCCTGCGCTAACTGCTTATTTAAGCCGCCTTTTTTCGCTAATTGTTCAATGAGCATGTAGCCTTTAGGCAAGCTCATACGTGAGTAGTCAGACTTAGTTGAAAGCACAATCGAAACATAAATTTGAGGGATCTTTACAATCTCTCCCAGCCCCGTTTTCGACACAAATGCATCTTTTACCAGCTGCTGCAAAAATTCATTGGCTTCTTTGTGAGTTTGAACAAAGCGATCCCTTTCTTCTTTGTTGTTTCCTACATACTTAGGTAGGCCTAACCCCTCAGACAAGTACTTTAAAGTGAAGTGATAGTTTAGCTTCAGAAGATCCTTTCGCTGCGACTCTTCCAGCAAACGAAATTCGTCTAGATCGCCATTTTCCCCTTTCAAGATGGTGAGTGCGGCAGGGCTTTGCAGGCCAATATCTTGAAGTAACGCTGCGGTTATTAGCGGTCGCCCAAGCTCAGTTTTCCATTTATCGCGCCAATAGCGGTTCCCACGAAACCGGGATGCAGCTTCGCGATACTTCGAGAGATATTTGTGAGCAATCGTGTCGTGCTCTAACAGTCTATCGACTAAGCGCAGTGTAAGCACCGCTTTGTAGAGCGGTTTGAAGCGCATGTGCACACGCGCAAAGTTGCCCTCTGGTCCTCGTGTGAGCAGCATAAGTGTACCAAGCAACTTAGCGCTGAGCTGTTGTGTTTCTTGCCAGTTATCGCCCTCACAAAGCTCAATAATTTTGGTGCTTACAGCGTCAAGCCGCTCTATCCTTGCCAGACGCTCTTCTTCAAGCTTTTCAGTGCTGTTTGTTATTTGCTTGGTCAGTTGCTCTGCAAGCACCTCTTTGTTTTTATTTCCCTCAATTTTCTTAAGCTGAGCTTTCAAGTCTTCAATGTGCTGCTCAAGAGAGGGGGTAAGCGAAAAATAGTGACTCGCATCCTCGAACACCGAACCGTAGCCCGTTTCTTGAGGATAAATCATATTGATTAGTTGTTTTACTTGCTGCGTGTAAATGCTGTCGGGGTTTTGGCTTTGTGCGCTCACCGTTTTCCTTTCAAAAGATGCTGCGAATTGCCATTACTTTGCTATTGGCAATTCAAGACAGGTCAAGCGACGCACACGCTATCTTACTTCGTGCCCAAGCTCTACTGCCTCACGTTTTTTCAATTGGCCTAGATGATACCGTAAATTTTCGCTAATTTTGGTATTTCTTTTAATAACATGAAGTTGCGGCCATGATGCCCGTTCGCCACTGACGATCAACTGATTGATGCTTTCGCGCGTTGGATTAGACAACACCTGCGATAAATTTCTAATTTGGCGCTTGGGTAAAATATTGATGTTACCTACGTATTGCTGATCAATGATAGAACGAACTTTATGAATAGCCAATTTGGCACTTTTATTACCGGTTAATCTTTCAATGATATCAATGGCGAAAATACTGTTAGTTTTCGCTAGTTGGCCAAGATGGCGCGCAGACATATCCCACAGCGAGTTGGGGTCAATGCGGTTTGCGGAAATGAATGGCACTGCCAACGGGTTTGTTTGGCTCACGATACTGTGATTTACGCCATATAGCCTCGCTAAGCGCTCGAAGGGAAGGTCGGCCATTAATGAGCCATCGGCAAAACGACGGTTGGGAATATAAGGCACAATATCGCCCGAAGGCGTTTTCGCTCTTAACTGTACAGGGCTAAAAATGATGGGAACTGCACAGGATGCACGTACCGCTTGAGTAATAATTGCATTCGGTGAGGTTTTAGCATTTAACAAGCGCGAATGTTGATGGAGGTCGGCAGGGGATACCGTCACAGTAATGTGTCGACCTGTTTTCTTAAAGGCTTCCTCAAAAGTGGTAAGGTCGAAAAGTTCAATCAGTGCATTTTCAAGTACTGAGCTATCAAATAGCCCTTTCTTTCCAAGACCGGCAAAGCTTCGCCAGTGTTTAAAAGTCTCATAAATAAAGTCGGCGCTGAGTGCTTCTAATAATTGGTCGTGAGTTCGTGTACCCAACATGGCTGCGATGATAGAACCAGCGCTAGAGCCAGACACTACGGTAGGTAACAAATTCTTTTCGTTTAATGACTTAACCACGCCAGCATGGAAAAAGCCTAAGCCTGCGCCACCTGAAAGCATAAGGCAGCTGCGCCCGAAGGCGTGTGCAGTCTCTTCAAAAAATGACAGTTTTTCGTAAAAGTCTACATCTTGCTCATCGGCGTGATAAATTTGCTCTAGCGCCAATATCACTTCGTCAATAAACTGTTCAATAAGATATTTAGTGCCTATTTTACACTGGGTAAGTAATACGGGGTTGGCAATATTGCCTAAATTGCCGTGTAGCCCCTCGTGCAGAATCGACATAAGCGCATGTAAATCGCCTTTGCTTCTGGCAAGCTGTAGGCGCTGAACTCGTTTGCGAATTAGTTTGTAGTCGTAATCATCGCTAGCGTCTTCGGCTTTCCATTCCTCTGCACCAGACAATGCATCGTGCGCTAAGCACGCGGCCTCATATTCATCATAATTGCCTGCATGCTCGATTTCATGTTCAAGCTTTTTTAACCGCAAGTCGAATACTGCCATGACGAGTACCTATTTTTGATTGATGAGGGCTGTGCCTTCTACTCATTTGAAAAAGTACACTGACCCGAAAAACACCAGCAAAACGATAGTTTTCACTTAGAACGCAGTTCTCAAAAATTACAGGTCTTTAAATGTCCATATAACGAAGACTCAAAGCACGGGCATGAGAACAGCGGTTCATACACTATTTTGAGTGTATGGCGTAAATTTAGAATTCACTACCTAATCGTTTGTTGTTGAGAAAACTGATGCACATTAGGTGAATCACATAAGGTCAAACGTTCTAACTTTTAGACTTTCATTTAGCTGTTTTCAATCAACAATTAGCAGTAATTTCACTTTTTACATTGACCATTTCATAAGCACTCAGTAGCCTGAGAGAGAAAATAACAAATTGGACCACATGTTCGTAGTATGGAATGGAACTTTGAAACGCTAAGTCTGCTATCAATTCCTTTAATTAGCGCTATTGTTGGATGGCTAACCAACTATCTGGCGGTAAAAATGATGTTTTACCCCATTGAGTTTGTTGGTATTAAGCCTTTCTTAGGGTGGCAGGGACTCATTCCTGCGAAGCGCCGCCAAATGGCCGAGATTGAGGTTGAGCTAGTGCTAGGCAAACTGCTTAGTGTTGAAGAGTTAGCGCAGCGTTTAGATGCAGACGAGCTCACTAAAGCAATTGAGCGGCGTTTAAGTCAAGTTATTCGCAAAGTCGTTAACGATGTAATGGCAGAATCTGCGCCTCAACTTTGGGCTGCGTTGCCTGTACAGGGCAAAAATTTAGTCTATCAACGCATCGAAAACGACATTCCTAATGTGGTTCATAAAATGGTGGACGACTTTCAGCACAATGTCTCAGAAATTTTAGATATTAAAGAGCTGGTGGTAGAGCAGCTGGTGAATGCGCCCGAGCTCGTTAATGAAATTTTCTTAACGGCAGGCAGCAAAGAGTTTCCGTTTATTGTGCGTTCTGGCTTCTATTTTGGCTTTTTGTTTGGTTTGCCTACCATGCTACTTTGGTATTTCTACCAAGCATGGTGGATTCTGCCGTTAGGTGGGCTGCTCGTGGGTTATGCCACTAATTGGATTGCTATCAAAATCATATTCGAACCCAAACGCCCAAGAAAACTGGGGCCGATTACTATTCAAGGTATGTTTTTAAAGCGCCAAAAAGAAGTGTCCGAAGTCTATTCAAACATTATTGAAGAAAAGCTTATAACGCCTAAAAACATCACCCATGTAATCTTGCATGGTTCAGGCTCAGCCCAGCTTTTAGAACTCATTGAGCTTCATGTCAACGACGCTATTGAACGCTATGTTGCTATAGCGCAACCGTATTTTGCGTTGGGTGTGGGGTCAGAAAATTACCATAAAATGAAGGCACTAGCGGTGCGTCAGATATTTGATAATTCTGATAAGTATCTGCTTTATGCGTTTGATTACGCTAATAATGCTATGCAGATTGGGCACGATTTAAGTGAGCGCATGCAGGCGTTAAGTGTTGAAGAATTTGAAGGCGTTTTGCGCCCAGCTTATCAACAGGATGAGTGGAAGCTCATCGTAACCGGCGCTATTCTAGGTATGGTAGCTGGTATTGCTCAACTCTATCTGGTGTTTATGTAGCGTGTTTCACGAATAAAAAATTAACGCACTGGGTTGGCAAAGGATTGAATTAAATTATGAAAACCGCGCAGAAAATACTACTCACCGCGCTAACCTTATTTAACGAGCACGGCGAAAACACTGTTACCAGTGTTGATATCGCCATTGAGCTGGATATTAGTCCGGGGAATCTCTACTACCACTTTAAAGGCAAGGACAGCCTGGTTAACGCGTTGATGAAAATGCATGAACAGCAGATGCAGAAGATACTAAGCCGAGAAAAGCTCGATACACTTCATCCTGAAGAAATTATGTATTACCTGTATTTGCTTATAGACAGTATCCATGTATTTCGCTTTTTCTACCGTAGCCCGGCTGACTTAGCAGAGAAATATCCCAGTATCGTGCGCCCTAGACAGCACATATTGTCTAGCTTGAATAAACAATTAGCGTTTCTTTTTGAGTCACTATCGAAACGAGACATTCTTATTGCCTCAAAGGCCGACAGGGCACTTATGGTGGATTTAATGTCCTTAATCATCACACAGTCTTGTCAATTTGATGAATTAAACAGCCATATGGATAGTACGATGCAGCGCTATCATGCTTTGTCGCTAATGATGGTAAGCGTATTGCCAAGGTTGGCACTGTCCGATGAACAAAAACAGCAGTTAGAACAGATGCTCGACTCTCATGACTTTATGAGAGATGCCTCAACCCCGTCACCCCTCGACTTCGCGTAAAGGAATAGTAATGGCAAAAACGCTCAGTTTCTTAGATAAGTCATTTTGGATAACCGAGTCAGACGAGAACCCAAAACACGTAGCTTGCTTGCAGCTACTTGCCATACCTAAAGGGGCAAAAAGTACCGAATATGTCCCTCAATTATTCCAGGAAATAAGAAGCTATGCCCGTGCTACTTCTCCCTTCAACTGTGCGGTAAAAACGGTATTGGGGTACCCGGTGGGATTTGCGCCGGTAAAAAAGCTCAACATGGATTATCACGTTCAAATTCATCGTGTGGCTGATGTTACAAACCGCGAAGCACTCGATGCGTTTGTAGCAAGATTACATGCTTCGCGGTTAGATCCCGACAAGCCCCTTTGGCAATACCATTTCATCTTTGATGACAACAGCGAGACGTTTGCTATTTATGCGCGGGTTCATCATATGTATGGCGATGGGGCAACCTTAGTGCGCTGGTTCCAAGCGGGATATGTATCAAACTCTCACGAGACTAAGTTCACACCAGTATGGGCAGTAAAACGACTGCGCCATAAGCGCAGAGAGCCTGTGAGCTTTTACAAGCGCTTAGTGGGAGTGGGTTACGCGCTTAAAACCGCGCTTGATTTGCTAATTATCTTTATTCGTATATTCATGAAAGTGCTGCGAGTGAACCCACATTATATGCCTATTCCTTTCACTGGTACGAAAACAGTGCTGACTGGACAAGTGAAAGCGGGAAGGGCTGTGGCTACCATGGACTTAGACTTTAAGCGTGTAAAAGCCCTGGCAAGGCGAACGCGCTCTACGGCAAACGAGGTGTTGCTTTGTGCCTTCGATATTGGCGTACATAAACTGCTGCAAGACCACGGGCAAGTATTTAAAAAAGCCTTGTTCACCAATATGCCAATTAACTTGCGTAAACCCGGCGAGAAAACCACGGGCAATAAGATAGCTATTGTGCCGGTACAGCTTGCTCACGGCGAAACCGATCCTTATTTACGTTTGCGCCAAATTGTAGTGAATCACCGCATTGTAAAACATGCAGCGCAGCACGCGCGGCCCGCAGCATTTAGCGGCTATACTATTGTTATTCAATCGCTTGCACTGGTCTTTGAGTGGTTAAGGCTATCTAGCGTAGTCAAACCCATTGCCAACATCTTAATCTCCAATGTACCTGGGCCAAAAGATACGCGGTATCTAAAAGATGCAGAGCTTCTGGCTTGTTACCCCATTTCTACCATGACGCCTGGTGGCGGGGTAAATATTACGCTTATGACATATGCAGGCACGGCAAATGTGGGATTAGTGTGCTGCAATAAAAATATTGAATCGCTACAGCCGTTAGCGCGCTACGTCAAAGAGGCGTTCGATATGCTTGAAGCAAGTGTGGACGATCCCAGGCTAAACATCGACGATATTGGCGAACAGGTGGATACCGTCCCTGTTTCTATTGTGTCAGATCACTAGCGTGCATTGCTTCAAACAGTAAGCGTTGTCATTCAATGAGGTAAAAGCGCAGTACGTCGTCTTCTACACGCACGTTTTGGCCAGCTTTTGAGAACAGAACCTCGCGCCAATGGTCGTTACGCATGGTATGGCTTAAGTCTTCCTGCTTAATTTGCTTTTTAATGGCGTTGTTAATGAGAGGGATGTGGTAGTCCAACACGGCTTGTTTCGAGCCAGATAAATAGACCTTTAGATAGTCTGCAGCTATATCGGATGTGCCGGCGCTAAACAGTGATAACGCTGATTTTAAAGAGCCACCAAGCAAAGAATTAACGCTTTTGGGGAAGAGTCGCGACATCAGAAATTGCGTGTCTTTAATCAACGCGTAATCATCGTTAACTAAGGTGACGCTGTCAGTGGCGACGCCTGTCAAATAGAGTGTACTCATATTTTTGTCGTAATAGGGTGAAGCTGACACGGTAAATACAACATGAGCGCGATAAATAGTCGTGGTGGCAACCACAATATTAAGCGCAGCGAGGCACTGCAGACCAATACGGTTGCTTTCACTATCTAGCGTGATGTTTCCTTCAAGCACGGTAACCGTGCCAGTTCCCATGGGGATATCGAAAGTGAATGAGTAAGGAAAGCTGCCTTTTACGAGGTCATGAAGCTCTGATTTCGTGAAGTCGTCGTGCTTCAGCTTGCCCCATTTCACAAGCCATTGTGCAAGGTAGACTTTACATTTGTCTTTAAACGATAGGTTTTTGGTCAACGTTCATTCTTAGCCTAAATCTACTAGGCGGTGGCTTGTTGTTAGTTTTTTCAGAGTAGGGGCTACTTCGATATAGCACTTAAGTTATCAGGATTATTAGATTTTTTAAATCTTACAATTTAAGTCTTTTCTTGGCGAAGTGTTGTTTGGTAATCTGGTCGTACCACAACGTTTTTTTAACATTTAATAGTCTTGCCCTCAAGGAGTTGGCGAAATGAGCGAAGTACTGAGCAAATACGATTGCATTATTGTAGGCGGCGGTTCTGCGGGCGCGGTGCTTGCCACCCGTTTATCAGAAAACCCCGCGTTAGATATTTTGCTATTAGAGGCTGGCTCAAAGGACACTAATCCGCTTATTCATATCCCGTTTGGGTTGTCTTTACTCAGTAGATTTGAGGGGATTGGCTGGGGTTATCACACAGCACCCCAAAAAGAGATGTATGACAGAGAACTGTTCTGGCCCCGCGGTAAAACCTTGGGCGGCAGCAGTTCGGTTAATGCGATGTGTTATATTCGCGGGCAAAAAGAAGACTACGACCGCTGGGCTAACGAAGAAGGGGCTGAAGGTTGGTCGTTTGATGATGTACTGCCTTATTTCAAACGCTCTGAGAACTTTGAAGAAGGTGCTGATGAATACCACGGCACAGGCGGCCCACTCAATGTTAGCAAGCTTAGGCATACCAGCGTGCTGTCAGACGCATTTGTGAACTCAGCGTCGATTGCAGGCTATCAACAGCTGGACGACTTTAACCGAAACGACAGGGAAGGGTTAGGGTATTACCATGTTACACAGGCCAACGGGCAACGCTGTTCAACGGCGAAGGGGTATTTAACGCAGGCTAAGCATCGCAACAATTTAACTGTACTTACTAGAGTCGCAGCCGAAAAAGTGCTGTTAAAAGAGGGGCGTGCAATTGGCGTTCAGGTACGTGAAAAAGGCGTAGTAAATCGCTATTTTGCTAAAAGCGAAGTTATCCTGTGTGGCGGCGCGATTAATTCACCACAACTTCTTATGCTTTCAGGTATAGGACCCAGAGCAGAGCTAGAAGAAAAGGGGATTTTTGTTCAGCAAGATTTGCCTGGTGTGGGTCAAAACTTACAAGACCATCTTGATGCAATTGTACAATATACTTGTAAAGCGAGAGAGGGCTATGCCGTGGCGTTAGGGGCCTTGCCTTCCTACGTAAAAGCCACCGCAGACTATGCGTTTAGGCGCAAAGGTATTTTCTCGTCCAACATTGCCGAAGCAGGTGGCTTTGTTAGCTCAAGCTTAGCGACACAAGGTCCAGACATCCAGTTTCACTTTCTACCGGCAATTTTAAACGACCATGGAAGACAGTTAGCTTTTGGTTACGGTTATGGCCTTCACGTATGCTGTCTATACCCCAAAAGTCGCGGCACTATTTCGCTTCAAAGCAACCATCCTGCTGATCAAGCCCTTATTGACCCCAATTATTTGACTGCAGAGGAAGATCAGCAAGTCATGATTGAAGGTGTGCGCATTGCTCGTAAGCTGCTATCTGCACCAGACTTCGACAAGTTCCAAGGCAGTGAGCTATATCCTGGGGTAGAAGCACAAACAGATGAAGAAATATTAGAGTTTTTACGTGAGCGTGCTGAAACTATCTATCACCCAATTGGTACCTGTAAAATGGGCAGTGATGACGATGAGATGGCAGTGGTTGATACCCAATTGCGGGTAAGAGGTATAGCAGGTCTTAGAGTGGTAGATGCTTCTGTGATGCCCAGCCTAATTGGCGGCAATACCAATGCGCCCACCGTCATGATTGCTGAACGTGCTGCTGAGTTTATTAAAGCGACGCACGAAGGCCAGCCAGTATCTATGGCTAAAGCGGAATCGGCGTAACTAAAAAAGTGCTACGAGCGAGTCTTCGTCTCGCTCTGGCAATTCATCCGTTCTAAGCATCCATTTGCTTTTGCATAAATAAATCTGCTGCACAATCACACATTTCCTCGATATGACTGCTGTCAGCGTAGATACCATCAATAAGCAATCGTGCAATCCCGTGTAACGTGCCCCAAGTAACCTGTGCGAGTCTCAGCGCATCCTGATTATTTGGGAGAAGCCCTTTATCTTGCCAATAGCGCGTCATCGTCACTTGAAACTGAAAGCAGGGAAATGCAACCTCTTTCAGATCGTTGGTCGCCGCTTGGTTTTGCCAAATTGTGCGACCAAACATCAATTCGTACATCTCTGGGTTGTCGGCAGCGTAGCCAATGTATTCGTGCACAAATTCGCGGAAACGTGCCTGCGGTGTTTTGTCTTCTTGTTCGAAGATTCGTTTAGCTGCGGTATGCCAATCGCTAAAGCCTTTGGCTGCAATGGCGCTTAAAAGCGCACTCTTGTCTTTGAAATGGTGATAGGGCGCAGTACGTGACACTCCGGCATCTTCTGCCAGCTTTCTGAGAGATAAACTATCAACGCCGTATTCAGACAGACGCGCCGTTGCCGCCTCTATCAGTGCGCTGCGCAAGTCGCCGTGATGGTAGCTTTGTACTGCATTAGCCATAAACCCGATGTTTCCATTTTCAAATTGAGACGAATAGATAACGTTTTATCTTGACACTGTCAACATAGCCTTTTATCTTGACGCTGTCTAGTTTGCAAATTTGTTAACAGGAACAGCCCAAGGAGACAGCGCAAACCATGAAGTACTCTACATTAGAAGTAAAACAAGAGGGTCATATTGCCCACGTAGTACTAAACCGCCCCGACGCAATGAATAGCATGATCCCAGAGTTCTGGACCGAATTGCCAGCGGCTATTCGTGAAATAGACGATGAAGGCAACGCCCGTGTCATTGTTATTTCATCAACGGGTAAGCATTTCTCTGCCGGTATGGACTTATCGGTGTTCCTGAATATGAAAGAAGACTTTAAGGGCGACCCGTCGCGCAGAGCAGAGCGTATGCGCCGTATGGTGATGTTGCTTCAAGATAGCTTTACCGCCATAGAGCAGGCACGTATGCCGGTTATTGGTGCCGTGCAGGGCGGGGCAATTGGTGGTGCAGTAGATTTGCTTAGTGCATGTGACATGCGCTATTGCACACAAGATGCTTTTTTTACTATTAAAGAAACCCAATTAGGCATGACAGCCGATGTCGGCACGCTTCAGCGACTTCCAAAACTCATTCCCATTGGCATAGTTAAAGAACTGGCTTATACAGGTCGCAATTTTGGTGCAGCAGAAGCGCAGCAGCTTGGCTTTGTAAATCAGGTATTTGACGACCAAGAATCATTGCTAGACGCAGTGATGAAAATAGCGCAGCAGATTGCAATGAATTCGCCGTTAGCAGTTTCAGGCACTAAGACTATGATTAACTACGCGGCAGAACACACGGTGGCAGAGAGCTTGACCTATATGGCCACATGGCAAGCGGGCATGTTCCAAATGGAAGATGTGTTTAAAGCCATGGAAGCACAGAAAACCAAAACGCTGCCAGAATATCCGCCATTGCACCCAGCCATTAAGAAAATGAATTCGTAAGTTTATGTAATTCGTTGAATTACATAGCGCCTTCAGAGAAAGAGCGCATTAGATAAGAATATTTAAACAGGCTTTTTAACGGCTTTTACCAAGCCAAAACGACTTTCAGGAATGTATCATGAATCAGACCGTTACCGATCATCCCGTTTACCCTCATTTATTTCGTCCGTTAGATTTAGGTTTCACCACCCTTAAAAACCGCGTGCTAATGGGCTCTATGCATACAGGCTTAGAGGAATTACCCGACGGCCATAAACGTATGGCGGCATTTTATGGTGAACGTGCCAGAGGTGGCGTAGGGCTTATCGTTACAGGTGGTATAGGACCAAACGAAGAGGGTGCTACCCATCCGTCAACGTTTCGTTTAGATACAGACGAAGCAGTGAAAAATCACAAAGAAGTGACTGACGCGGTGCACATTGCTGGCGGTAAAATCTGTATGCAAATTCTGCACACGGGGCGCTATGCGTATAGCCCTAAGCTTGTTGCACCTTCTGCGGTACAAGCGCCTATTAATCCGTTTAAGCCCAAGGCACTTGAAGCTGACGAGATTGAGAAGCAAGTTAAAGATTTCATTACAGCCGCAACTCAAGCCCAGCGCGCGGGTTATGATGGTGTTGAGATCATGGGGTCTGAAGGCTATTTCCTTAATCAGTTTATTGCAAAGCGCACAAACCACCGTGACGATCAGTGGGGAGGCGAATACGAGAATCGTATCCGTCTGCCTATTGAAGTGGTACGCCGCGTGCGCGAGGCGGTAGGTAAGAACTTCATCATTATTTATCGCTTATCGATGCTAGACCTGGTGGAAGGTGGCTCTACTTATGATGAAGTCGTGCAGCTTGGCAAAGAAATTGAAAAAGCCGGTGCAACTATTATTAACACCGGCATTGGTTGGCACGAAGCGCGTATTCCAACCATTGCCACTAAAGTACCGCGAGCGGCATTTACGTGGGTTACCGCAAAATTCAGAGAGGCGCTTTCAATTCCAGTGATCACATCGAACCGTATTAACACGCCTGAAGTTGCTGAAGAAGTGTTGTCTCGCGGCGATGCAGATATGGTGTCTATGGCACGTCCGTTCTTGGCAGACCCTGACTTCGTCCGCAAAGCCCAGCAAAATAAAGCCGACGAAATTAATACCTGTATTGGCTGCAACCAAGCATGCCTAGACCATGTCTTTAACGGCAAAATGACCAGCTGTTT
Source organism: Alteromonas sp. CyTr2 (assembly GCF_947311905.1). Lineage (NCBI taxonomy): Bacteria > Pseudomonadati > Pseudomonadota > Gammaproteobacteria > Alteromonadales > Alteromonadaceae > Alteromonas > Alteromonas sp. CyTr2. The sequence goes on from NZ_CAMZMZ010000030.1 coordinate 26,905, forward strand.
GGTAAATCCACGAGCCTGTCACGAGCTTGAAATTAACATCAAGCCTGCAGAAACCAAAAAGCGTGTTGCAGTGGTAGGTGCGGGCCCAGCTGGATTAGCAGCGGCAGTGACTTCTGCCAAGCGCGGTCACGACGTGGTGATTTATGATGCATCTAGTGAAATTGGTGGTCAATTTAATATCGCCAAACAAATTCCAGGCAAAGAGGAGTTCTACGAAACGCTGCGTTATTTCAAGCGCCAAATTGAGCTTCATAAGAACATTACCCTTAAATTGAATACTTATGTTGATGCGGCTGCGCTAAACGACGAAGGTTTCGATGAAGTGATGATTGCGACGGGGATCAAGCCGCGTACGCCAGCGATTGAAGGCATTGAGCACGAAAAAGTGCTGACCTATATCGAAGTATTGAAGGAAAAGAAACCCGTTGGCAATAAAGTGGCCATTATCGGCGCTGGTGGAATTGGTTTTGATACCGCTGAGTACTTGTCTCATGGCAAAGAAACGCCAAGCCAAGATATTCCTGCATTTATGAAAGAGTGGGGTATTGATATGACCTTCTCTGCTCGCGCGGGCATCGAAGGCGTTAAGCCGCAGCCTGAGCCATCGCCAAGAGAGATTTTCCTGTTGCAGCGCAAGACAACCAAAGTTGGCGCGGGTCTAGGCAAAACAACGGGGTGGGCGCACAGAGTAGGACTACTTGCCAAAGGCGTGACCATGATCCCAGGTGTAAGTTACGATAAAATTGATGACGAAGGGCTACATATTACGGTTGATGGTAACAGCCAAATATTGCCGGTAGACAACATCATCATCTGTGCAGGCCAAGAGCCGATGCGTGATATTGTTGAAGGCTTAAAAATGCCTTATCACTTAATTGGTGGTGCAGACGAAGCATTAGAGCTAGATGCAAAACGGGCCATCGACCAAGGTACGCGCGTGTGCGCTGCGGTTTAACGAGCTAGTAAACCCAACCTTGTTAGCATTATAAGCGCCTCATGGAGAGGCGCTTTTTTCTGTTTATATCAAAAGTGAACCTGTTGTGGTCTTTTGTAAAGACATAGACCTGTTATTATCGTTTTCTTTTTTTGAGATAAACATGGCATACAGCAGCACCCAAGACTTAGTTCAAGCAGTCACTAATTCCCCAGATACTATCGAATTTAACGACGTTATCACGCTCGTTGATAGCGCGTTTGTTTTCACGCCCACCGCTTTCACTAATGGAGACGTGAAAAACGAAGCCAATCAGAATAACGGCTCTTGCAAACTGCTCGCACTCGGTCAGCACTTAAACCTCAATCAAGCGCAAACGCTAGACTTATTTGGGCGTTTTTATCGAGAAGACGTGCTCAATAATCCGAACGGTAGCGATCACGCTAATATCCGCAATTTTATGAAAACGGGGCATGAAGGGGTGGTGTTTGAGACGTTTCCTTTGGTACCCACTCCTGCTATGTAGTGGTTGAATCTAGTATAGCTCGGCCGCTAGTTTCCCTCACAGTCAAACTGAGGGAGCAGGCTATTGTCTCATTTTTGATTGAAAAAAGAGGGTTGAGGCATCATCGCCGAGTTTCCGTGACAACGACAAGCCTAGTTTAACAAGAGAGCTGTCTGGGGTTGTGATAATGACATTTTTCAAAATACTAATCCCAGTTTCAGTTTCTCCGATACTATCAAGTGCAAGTGCATAGATATACCAATTTTGTGGATTATCCGGTGCAAGTTCTGTGGCTTTCTTAAAGTAAGTAATCGCAGTTGGCTTTTCTTGATTTCGAATATAAAACATCCCGAGAGCGTAATTAAATAGATCGCTTTCGGGCATATTTTCTGTCCCATTTAGTAAGATCTGCTTTTCCAACTGTGTTTTGTGTTGAGTACGGTAAAGCTCTGCAAGATTTATATAGTTGGCTTCAAAGTATGGGTCTACTCTGACACCTTGTTTTAATAATACTTCTGTCTGACCAACATTTCCTAGTTGGTATTCAACTAAACTTTGATTCAGGCTACCTTCACCACGCCATTGATTTACCTTATTTGACAGCGTAAGTTCCGACAGTGCGCTCTTAAAGCTTTTACTTTTTTTATCGGAGCCAATTAGGTTGTTTGCCGCCGCAATGCGAATGGCTCTATATTGGTCATCAAGCAGTTTGACATACGATTTCATCCGTTCATGAAGTGGAAGAGCTCGGCCGGCTTGCGCTGCTGCTAATCTAATTAGCGGTTCATTACTTTGAATGAAATGTCGTAAATCTTTGTTACTGAGCGGCTGATTTGTTAAAGGGAGCATGGTTATCGCCGTTGCTCGCTTTATTGCAGGCAACGATGCTGAATGTGCAATACGTAATATAGCTTGATTGCTAAAACTATCGCCGTGCATAAGTGACACGTAATCTTCTTCAATACTACTTAGCGTAGAATCTCTTCCGTACCATTTTGTTAGCTGCTTCGATACCCACGCGTTGTCTTTGTTATGGCAATTCAAACATGCATTGGGTGAACCTGTTATAGCAGAAACCTGCGGAGTTGGAATACTGAAGCTATGATCTCGTCTAGCATCAACCCCCATATAAGTGCGGCTAGGCATATGGCAGTTTATGCACTGATTAGCACCTTCACTTTCAGCATGTCTACTGTGGATTTTACCTTGATACGTGGCGACTGAGTGGCATTGCAAGCATAAGCCGTTACCTTCTATTTTAAGCTTCATAGAATGGGGATTGTGGCAGTCATTGCAGTTAACGCCTGCCTCATACATCCGACTTTGCAAAAACGAGCCATAAACATACACCTCTTCTCGAATCTGGCCGTCAGCAAAGTAAAGAGGGGGAAGCAGCAGCGAAGGGGAAAACTGGTCTAAGAAAGGCTGCTGTGGCTCGATACCATCAGTAAGTGCACTGCGAAGTGAATGACAGGCGAAACAGGTATCCATAAACGAATTGTCCCGGGAAGCTGGAACAAATTCGCCATCTTTTTCTTCATGCCATGTCGCAATACGACTTCCTTCTTTTAACAGCCATTTTCCTAGCGACTTTTGCTCATTTCGGGATAACGTGGGAGAAGTGTTGGCAAGCGTGGTACCTGAACTTTTGTGAAATTCATCAGCAGGTTCACTTAAGCGGTAGTGGTTCCCCTCGTTTTTCTCAAATTCACTGTTTTTAACGTCAGCGTGTGACAACATCTCGCCGTGGCAAGATTTACATGAGACGTTGATTTCATCAAACTGGCTATTAAATGAGAGGGAGTCTGTATCAAAATTACGCGTTAAGCCGCTAGAATGGCAGTCAGCACACATACCGTTCCAGTTTTGCAATGGTTGTTTCCAATGCAACCTGTCGTTGGTCGCTATATCTTCTGATGAATAATTGGGATACCAGTGTTGACCGCCTTCTTTCTTGTCACGTGCATCCCATGCGAAAGGAAAAACCTGAAATTGCCCGTTCTGCGTTTCTACTAGATATTGCTGCAGCGGATAGTGCCCAAAGACATAGGTGATGGGGTAGGTTGTTGTAACACCGGCTTCAGTTAATTTTGCGAAGAAATCGCCACCGTTTTTGAAGAAATACGAGGTTTGTGTGAAGTGTGTGATGGTCGCTTTTTCAAAGTTACCAAGTACTGACGAGTCGGTAGCATGGTCCATCGCTTTGGCATGGTCAGATATTTTCCACTGTTCAACTTGCTCTTTGTGGCAGTTTACGCAATTTGCTGCTTCTTGTGCTTGTGCGACAACAAAGATATTTGTTGTTAGCGTTAATAAAACGAAGAGTGAGAACAACCGCGACACTACTACATCCATGACTTTCGATTACAGCTAATATTTTATCACAATATTAGTTTTTATATTGCACGCTTTCATTGATTAGAGTGTTACTCATCACGCTCTGTCAAAATCAACTCACTAGACTGGGGCATTATTGCAAAGTCAAAATGACCTAGAACGTTCATTCCCAACAATCCGTCGGCATCGGGTAGAGCGTCTTCGGGCAGCACGACGGCAGAAACATCGTTGAACTCGTAGCCAGCAAAGTAAAATCGGGGTATTTGTACCAGAGGGGCTTCAATGGTTCCTGACGCGGTTCTAATGTTGAAGTTACCAATGAACGTGAGGTTTCGCATTCGGCCTAAACGCGCAAAGAGTCGCGATGATATTGCGGTGGTACTGGCACCCGTATCTAAAATCATGGTGGCTTTTTGGTTAAGCGCCTTTACATCAAGGCGATATTGATCGCCAATGCGCTCTAAGGCTACACGGGTTTGATAACCTGCGGCTTCAGCGCCTGTTGGCTCTATTTCACTCTTGTTCGGCGTAGCGTCTGCGTTGGCAATATCGCGCATTTCATAGGCTTTATTGCGAATGATATTCGCGTCTCTGTCGTTTGATGGAAGGGCAGCAAGCACGTCTTCCATTAACGTAAGCTTTTGCTGATAAGCGTACGCTTCAGCCAAATTAAGGGTGTAGTGCCTAGCGTCAGGTATGCGTTGATACAGTGGCTCATTTAATCTGGCAACCAATTCCCATTGTTCGTCTTGACTTAACTGCGTCTGCGCCTGTTGATACAAAGTGGCAATTTTTGCGTCAATAAATGAGAGAGTTTCAGTTGAAAGAGGCAGTTCGGCCAAGTCGTAGTAGTGCACTATGGCCGTTGAAAGAGGCTTGGTTAACTCAATCAGTTCACCCTCTAGCAACAACAGAGATTCGTTGAGCGGGTCATATTTTAAAAGGTTTGTTAATTCAGTGGCGAGCAACGCGTATTGCTCGTTATTGAGTAGGGTAGTCAGTGACTCTAATTGCTCTTGATTAACGAGTGGTGAAGAGGTGCGTAGATCGTCAAGTGCGTTGGGTGCCGTGTTAGTGCCTGTCATAGGTGAAAAGTTGGCGGGAGAGCGTTCATTGTTGAAGGGCTCAGCTTTTTCGTTTACCTGAGTTTCATCCACCAACTGTGCTTGGGTTTCTAGCTGCTTGTCACTATCTAAACGGTGTTCATAACTGGCCTCTAGTGCATAAGCTTTATCATTGTGCTGCTTTAAACTAAGCCATAGGTAAACGTTTATGCCTAACGACACAATAAGGAAGAGCGAAAGCACTATCGCTAGCCACGTTTTCATTGCGCCACACACGCTTTGCCATAGATGTCCACGAATTGTTTAGGCATTCGCTTTGGGGCGCCAGTATCAAGGCTAACACATACGAATGTGGTCATAGCATCAAATACGGTTTTGTTTCGCTTTGGGCAGATAAATTGAAACTGGCGTTTCAAAGTAAGTTTGCTGTCGCAATGCACTATCCATGTAGCGCATTCTAACGTATCTCCAAGATGTGTTGGCAGGTGGTAGTTTAGCTCGTGGCGCTTAATGACCATGCCACGGTTAAGCGATTGATAATCGGCAAACTGCAAGCCAAGCGCGTTTGAATGGGCCCATGCTAGGCTTTCTAACTGCGACAGGTATGCCACATTATTAACGTGCTGATAGTGGTCGATGTGCGTTTCATCAATATGCCACTGCTGCACAAAGGGGGCGTCTAACATCCAATTAAGCGTTGGGGTGCTCAAATCTTTTCCTTATTCATATTTTTGCTTTGATCTACTCTGCTTCTTCACGTTCAGGTATTGTGCCTCATACCACAGGCAGGGGATTATCTTCAGGTAACGTTAAATCATCGTTTAACAATAATTGCATTATCGCTTTTTCTCTCACCAATACGGGGTCAATAAAGCTCTGCACGTCACCTATCGCTTTAAACGCATCAAACCCTCGTTCCAAAAATTCATGCAATGCGAGTAATCCTGCTAATTTAGCTGGACGACGGGACAGTGAAATTAACATACCTATACCACGAATTTTTATAACGTCGGCGAGTTGATCGCCCAAATGGGAAATTATGTCGATTTGATGCTTTCTATCCTCAATTCTGCCCACATTACGATACGCCAAAGCGTAGTTATCTCGGTTGATAGGTTCTCCGGGAAAATGGCTTTGTAAGTACTGAGCCATCGCCATATCTAAATCGAACGATAGTGCATTTAACGACAATGCGTCGTCCATGGCGTTCATAGCTTTGTCAGGCAATACTTTTGCGAGCTTCGGAATAACTCGCACTAAATCAGCGTCCCGTTGGCTAAAATCTTTTGGCCCGTACAATTCATCTACAAAAAAAGCCATGGCTTTTTGGTAACGTTTTTGCTGTGCTAAATCGTCGTGGGTGACCAGTAAGCGTTCGCATTGCCAGTGTTGCAATTGATGAATGATAGGCATTACACCCAACTGATTGGCTAAGTCACGAAGGGCATTGACCCGATGAATATGTTTAATTATCTCTTGCGCCAAATGACAAACTCCCTGTTGAGATAGTGTGGCTAATTCGTTGTTGTAAACCTAGATTGACCTAAGCAAGCGAGCCTTTCAAGTGAGAAGACAAAGTTTTACTGGTATACTCCACCGCCATTGAAATAGCTCTGTTATGTAGAATTTATTAGCCGCCATGAATATCGCAAGTCATCACGCATTGTTTGCCAAGACTGAAACTAAAAATACCGATACTAAAGGCTCAAACGTTGAAAGCCTAAAAAGTGAATATCCGGGCATGCACCGAGAAACGACTACGGGGTCGGATCACTCAGAAGCAGACGTTGATGTACCTGTGTTAATCGCGTTGTTTAATTCGACATTTGAAGATTTTAATACGCGCTTGGTTTTAGGTGATGACGAACCCATTTACATCCCAGCAGACAGCGCAACACCTTATCATCAAGTCGTGTTTGCTCATGGATTTTTTTCAAGCGCTTTGCATGAAATTGCGCACTGGTGTATTGCGGGTGAAAAGCGTCGACTATTAGAAGATTACGGTTACTGGTATTGCCCAGATGGCCGCGATGCATCACAGCAAGCTGACTTCGAAAAAGTAGAAATTAAGCCCCAGGCCATTGAGTGGGCGTTTACAGAAGCAGCAGGAAGAAAGTTTCAGGTAAGCACGGATAACTTAAACGGCGCTGAGCCCGACAGAGAAGGTTTTACGCGAAACGTAGCCGCACAGCTTGAACGCTATAAATCTGAGGGCTTTCCGCCTCGGGCTGAACAATTTATTAATGCGCTGTCATCTACGTTTGGTAAAGGTAAGTCGTCTGGTTCATGTAGCAGCATAATAAATAGTACGGTAACAGACACGTCAAAAAATACGCTAACAGCAAATTAGGTGGCGGGATAGGAGTAGATGCCGAATGAATCAAACTGATCTTAACCAATCAACGTTTGATAACAAACCCAAATTCAAACTGGGTGTTGTGGTAAACCCCTTTGCCGGCATAGGCGGAGCATTCGCGCTTAAAGGCAGCGACGGTGCAGAAATTCGCGAAAAAGCACTGGCTATGGGAGCAGAGAAAAAAGCCAACGAAAAAATGGCGAAAGCGCTCAGTATTCTAGAAGCCTTATCTGGTCAATTTACCGTCGTGACAGCATCGGGCGATATGGGTGAAACAATCTGTGAATCTCTAGGTATTCCTTATGAGGTAATCTACACGGCTGATGCCGTGCAAACCGAGGGCGAAGATTCAGAGCGTGCAGCTAAAGCAATGGTGGACGCCAACGTCGACTTACTGCTTTTTGCCGGTGGCGACGGCACAGCCCGTAATATCTGTAGCGTAGTTGGCACACAGGTGCCCGTGCTAGGTGTGCCTGCAGGTTGCAAAATTCACTCTGGCGTTTACTGCGTGTCGCCGTCAGCGGCAGGGCAGGTAGTAAGTCAGATGATCGCAGGCGAGCTTGTGAGTGAAATGGACGCCGAAGTGCGTGATATTGACGAAAACGCGTTTCGCGAGGGCAAAGTTATTGCCAAACACTATGGTGAAATGCGCGTACCCGCAGAGCTCACTTACGTTCAAGCAGTAAAAATGGGCGGGAAAGAAGACGAGGCCTTAGTGCTTGACGACATTGCCGCTTACGTTGGTGAAATTATTGACGATGAGCCTGACACCTATTTTGTCATGGGATCCGGCTCCACCGTAGGTGCGGTCATGGACTTTCTTGGCCTAGAAAATACCTTGTTAGGTGTGGATGTGGTTAAACAAGGTGAGCTAATCGCAAGTGACGTTACTGCGAGCGAACTGATTGCGCTGACTCATGACAAGCCCACTAAAGTCATTTTGACGGTGATCGGTGGTCAGGGCCACATATTAGGTCGCGGAAATCAGCAGCTTAGCCCTGCTTTTATCCGTCAAATTGGCAAGCAGAATATGCTCGTTGTTGCCACTAAACAAAAACTACAGGCATTAAACGGTAAGCCGCTTCGCTTAGACTCAAGCGATGCAACGCTAGACGCTGAACTCGCAGGCGCGTTCACGGTTATCACTGGGTATAAAGATAAAGTACTTTGCCAAGCTGTTTAAAGACGCAGTTTGATACAACACAGCACATGTATAGCCATAAAAAATGAGTTTATCTCGAACTAAGATTTGATATTTAAAAACAGGAAGGAGTAAGACGTGTTACCACCTGCTGCAGCACCAGAAAGTGTCGTTAACGCCATCGCAGATATTGAGGCATCGCTTGATGACGTGGTAAATCACGGTAGTGATGACGAATTGTTTATAGCCAGCTACTTGCAAGGTCACTTTGCAGTAGAGGCTCGCCAGTTAGAAATGCAAGAAGATGCTACGGTTACGATGCTTAATGATAAAATGCTCGAAAGCCTTAATAGCGCATTCGCCAACAACGAATTAGAAAGTGAAGATGCTAAACAAGTAAAAGCGCTTTGGGCACGGTTAGTCGCAATATAATTGCGACTTTCTTCTCTACTTTCCCCTAGCAATATTTCTTCGTTCGTCGTTTATCCTCTCTTTTACAATCCGTTACAGTTTTCTACATCGCAACTCTTTATAAACTACCAAATTGATTTATGTTTAGTACTGGCGTAAAGCCGTTTTGTGGTGCCTGGCACATTTTAGTGTTCAGCACAGATAATAAGATTAAGGATGACGAAATGACTGTACTTAAGCATCTCACCAAGCGCTTAAAAGTAAGTGTAGGTGTGCTGGCAGTAAGTAGTACGCTGGTTGGCTCAGCGTTTGCTAAAAATGATATCAATATCGACTACGAAAAGTTCACTACTGATAATGGGTTAACCGTAATTGTTCATGAAGACCGCAAGGCCTCAGTGGTTGCCGTTGCGGTTTGGTACAAGGTGGGTTCAAAAGACGAACCAAACGGCAAATCAGGGTTTGCGCACTTATTTGAACACTTAATGTTTAACGGCACGGAGAACTATGACGATGAATGGTTTGGGCCGTTACAAGAAGCTGGGGCAACAGGATTAAACGGTACCACAAACTTTGACCGTACTAACTATTTCCAAACCGTTCCGACACCTGCACTTGATCGTATTCTCTGGATGGAATCTGATCGCATGGGGCACTTGTTAGGTGCGGTAACACAAGAGAAATTAGACGAACAGCGTGGCGTTGTACAAAATGAAAAACGTCAGGGCGAAGACCAGCCATATGGAAGCGTATTCACACATATTTTTGAAGGCTTATTTCCCATAGGGCATCCTTACCATCATACGGTGATTGGCTCGATGGAAGATCTTAACTCCGCCTCGTTAGACGACGTTAAGGGCTGGTTTAACCAATATTACGGACCGAATAACGCAATACTGGTGCTAAGCGGCGACATTAACGCAGAAGAAGCCAAACCTCTGGTTAACAAATATTTCGCTGACATTGAGCCGGGCCCAGCACTATCTAAGTGGGAAGCATGGGTGCCAAAGCGTAGCGCAAACACCCGCGAAGTGATTCAAGACAAAGTACCTCAATCGCGCATTTACCGCCTTTGGGTTTCACCTGAAAATACCTCTTCAACCGCAACAGACTTGTTCATTGCCGCGAGTGTCATGGGCGATGGTAAAAACTCACGCCTTTACAAAGAACTGGTGTACGACCAACAAATTGCTACCAATGCCTCGGTGTTTAACTACGAGCTACAAATGGCGTCTATTTTTGGTGTGACGGTTGACGTAAAAGATGGCGTTGACGTTGCGACAGTGGAAAAAGAAATAGATAAAGTCATTAGCGAGTTTTTGAGTAAAGGTCCAAGCAAAGACGAAGTTAAATTGGTGTCGACTAAGCGACGTGCTTCAATTATTCGCGGGCTTGAAGAGGTTGGGGGCTTTGGCGGTAAAGCCGATACGCTTGCTAGTGGTGAGTTCATTGCTGGCGACCCTAACTACTTCAAAACTGAATTGAGTGAGCTAGGACAGGCTACTCCTAAAGGGGTTAAAGCGGCTGCGAATAAATGGCTAAAAGAAGGGTGGCATCAAATCACGGTTGTTCCGTTTATTGAGCACACAGCATCTACCGAAGGCGTTGACCGCAGTTCTGGCTTGCCTTCAATCGATGCAGAGACTCAACTGAGCTTTCCTGAGGTGACAGAAACTACGCTTTCTAACGGTGTAAAGGTAGTATTTGCAAAACGCTCTACGGTTCCATTGGTGAATGTTGCGGTGCAATTCGACGCAGGTTACGCTGCTGATGCGGGTGGCAAGTTAGGACTTGCGAGCTTCACCACACAGATGCTCGACGAAGGCGCGGGAAAATATGACGCGCTGGAGCTTGCGGCAGAGCTTGAGCAGTTAGGTACTGATTTAAACGCTGGCTCAAACCTAGATACCACCACAGTTAGCATGTCAATGTTAACGGAAAACATGGAGCCTTCTTTGGCGCTAATGGGTGATATCTTGAAATCACCAACGTTCAAAAAGGAAGAGATTGAGCGTCAACGAGCGCTTATATTAAGTAATATTGCACAGCAAAAAACACGCCCTGTAAGTATTGCGCTTACGTTACTTCCGCCTCTTATTTATGGTGAAGGCCATGCGTACGGTATTCCGTTTACCGGTACCGGAACTGAACAAGACGTACAAGCGATTACGCGAGATGACCTTGTTAACTTTAAAAATACGTGGCTACGCCCAGACAATGCGACAATTTTTGTTGTTGGCGACACCACGTTAGGTGCCATTCAACCCATGCTTGAGAAAGAGTTTGGAAAATGGAAGGTAGAAGGTAGCAAAGGTGCGAAGCAAATTGCTGAAGCGTCAATGCCTGAGCAAGGCCAAGCGATTATTATCGACCGCCCTGGTGCACAACAGTCACTTATTCTGGCTGCACATTTAGCGCCACCAACAGGGGCTGACAACAATATTGCAATTAATGCCATGAATTTAACCTTAGGTGGTGCTTTTACTGCTCGCGTTAATATGAACCTGCGTGAAGATAAAAGCTGGTCTTATGGCGCGTACACCTTCCTGCAAGATGCTAGGGGACAGCGTCCGTTTATGGTTTATGCGCCGGTGCAAACCGATAAAACAGGTCCATCACTGCTTGAGCTTAAGAAAGAGCTTAACGCTTACTTAGGTGAAAAGCCGCCAATGGCGAATGAACTTGAAAGGGCGCGGTTAGACGAAGTTCGCTCTTTGCCAGGTCAATTTGAGACGGCTAACGCGGTATTGTATAGCTTACTGTCGAGTGAAAGATTTAACAGACAATATAACTACCCAGAGTCCTTGGTCGAGAAATACAACAGCTTGTCTTTAGACGATTTGAGTAACGCGGCGAAAGAAGTGCTGCACCCAGAGAAATTAACCTGGATAATCATCGGAGATGCCGAGAAGATTAAAGCAGAAGTTGAAGCGGCTCAGCTCGGGCCTGTTAGCGTGCAAAGCATGAATTCACTGTAATAAGCGACACTGCAAAGCAAGCGAAAGGGCCGAGAAATTTCTCGGCCCTTTTTTATTCAGAATTATTCGCTAAATTCGTCAAACGCACGCAAAGCATCGGCGGCGTACATAAATGATGGGCCTCCGCCCATGTATACCGACATACCGCACACTTCTTCTATTTCTTCACGGGTAGCACCTAAATGCACTAACGCTTTAGCATGAAAACCTATGCAGCCATCACATCGCGTTGCAATACCAATCGCAAGGGCAATAAGTTCTTTCGTCTTTTTATCCAACGCACCATCGGCGGTCGCCGCCTTGGCCATATCTGAGAACCCCTTCATGACTTCTGGCACGCCTTTTTTAACCTCGGCTAGATATGGATTTAAGTTATCTGTAATTTCTTTATATGACTTCGTCATAGAGTTTCCCTGATGAAAATGTAATAGCCTATTAGGCTTGAACATCTATAGATACTAAGGCTTAATCTAAATAAAGTTCAAAGCAAATCTTATCGTTCAATACGTATCTATTTTAGTCTAAAGTTAATAGTGCGCTATGACGTAAGTCAATAACTGTTAAGGATATTGTACAAATGCGCCTTTTGTAGAATGGTGAGCGGCGGCAACATGTACTAAAGTTAAACAAGTTTAATTAGCAGTTCCATTTTTGATTTGAAGACAACGTCTCTGGTGAACACGACAAAATTTATACTCTCACCCATTCGCGTGTTTGCAGTAGCTCTTCTAAATGTAATCTACATTAGCGTTGCTCTCGCATCTGGTTCGAACAAGTTAATGAATGAATATGCTGTTGAACTTTTAACAGCTGAAGATGGCTTCGTTTCATCAGAAATCTATTCCATAGTCCAAGACCGCCAAGGCTTCCTTTGGTTTGGCACAGCAGAAAATGGCGTAATGCGCTACGACGGTCGCAACGTTAAGCTCTTTGAGTCGAGCAGTGAAGACGACCAAAGCCTTTCTCATAACGATGCCGGTAACTTAATGTTGGATGCAGAGGGCAATATTTGGGTGGGTACGTGGGGCGGTGGTGTCAACCGATACGACCCTACGACCGGTCAGTATGCGCGCTATTTAAATGTGGCTGATGATGTAAATTCTCTGTCATCAAACCGAATTCAGTCACTTTTCCAAGATAACGCAGGTGATATCTGGCTAGGCTCTTACGACAAAGGGCTTAACCGTTTTCTAGGCAATGGGCAATTTCAGCGAGTTCAAAAAATACCAGGAGATAAAAACAGTCTTTCCCATAATCGCATTTGGGACATTATTGATAACGACGCTGATAGCCTTTGGGTAGCAACCAGCTATGGGATAAATTTACTCGATAAAAAGACGCTAAACGCCAAGCATTTCTTGCCTGAACCCAAAAACAAAACTGCGACAGGCGCAAATGAAATACGCAGCTTACTTCGTACATCTTCTCATCAGCTATTTGTCGCTACGCAAAACGGGCCTTTCTTATTCTTTCCAAGTTCCGGTGTTTTTCTGCCTCAAACGACACGAGAAGGTAAACCACTAAGTCAAGTAAACTCTATGATTGAGGATCATGATGGTCAAATATGGTTCGTTACTACCGAGGGGGTGTATCGACATACCGGAGAGGGGAATTACGTTGAAAAGGTTGACTTTGGTTATGAAAATGGCCTTCGCATAATTTTTGAAGACCATACTAAAACCAAATGGATTACCAGTGAGGTTCATGGAATTTTTAAATTTTCCCCTCGCGGTAAAATTAAACAAATCAATAGTGAATTACTAACAGCACCAAGTGGTATCGCACTTGATAATGTAGATGAAAATGAAGATAAAAGTGGCGATGTGCTCATCGTTACGGCAAATGCCGACGTATTCAAATGGAAAGTGAAAGAAGAGCTTTTGCAAAAAGAATACGGCTCGGTATTTAAAGAGTTTAAAGGTTATAAAGAGCGTGGGGTTATAGAAAGACCTATTATAGTTCCGGATCAAGACGGGTTTCTGTGGGTAGCGCAAGATGACTTTGTGGCCAAAGTTGACCGACGTACTAAAGCAATAAGCCGCATTGGATACTCTAAGACTGACAGTAATTATCGCCAGTTTCGTGAGTTCAGAGCACTTGAACTAGATAATGATGGCAACGTTTGGATTGGTACCTATAAGCACGGTATCTACATTTACAACAAGCATTCCAAGGAATTTAAGCATCTCACAACCGAAGACGGTTTAACGCACCCAGAAATTCATAGCTTATACAAAGACGCCAGCGGAAATATGTGGGTTGGCTCGGGCGGAGGTGTGAATTTGTGGTCAGCTGATAGTGAAAGTTTCGCGAACTTTAGTGGCGCAGAGGGCCAGCAGGGAAGTTTGGTCGATAGCATTGTGGAAGATATTCACCAAACAAATGCTGGAGAAATATGGATAGCTACCCAAAGGGGGTTGTACCAGTATTTTGCAGAGTCTAAATCCTTTAAGCATTTTAGTGAAAAGAATGGGCTGCCCACCACCTTAATAAGAGCTATCGCCGATGGTGAGGACGGCAGGCTGTGGCTTACCACCAATAAAGGTGTTTTTCTTTATAATCCCGACACACAAAATGTTATTAGCTACAACAGTACTACAGATTTGGCAGGCAAAAACTTTTACTCAGGTAGTTTAATTAAAGCGAGTGGAAAAACTTTCTTTACGAGTAGTCAGCGGGGAATAGAGTACTTCAAATATAACCAAGAGCAAACTGACGCCGTTAGCGCAAAAATAGTTCTCACCGATTTTAAAAAGATGGGGGAATCAGTAGAGCTTAATAATCCACTGTCCTATGTCACTGATATCGACCTTTCTTATGAAGACTACTTTTTTTCATTAGATTTTGCACTTTTAGATTTTTCAGACCCTAAGCGCGCCCACTTTGCATACAAGTTAGAAGGGTACGATGAGCAGTGGATTGATATTGGAAATCATACTTCGGTGTCGTTTACCAACTTAAACGGGGGGGACTACAGGTTACTCGTAAAAGCCAAGAAACCAAATGGAGAGTGGGGTGATGATCCCCTCTCGTTGAATTTACATGTGGAAGTAGCACCATGGAAAAGCTGGTGGGCATACACTATCTATGGCTTACTTTTGTTAGGTATGGTTGTTTCGGTGATTTACCTGCGCACCCGCTTACAACAAACGGAAATTACAAAACAAAAGCGCTTTGTTCAAACACTAGAGCAGCAGGTATCTGAAAAAACTGCGTCGCTAAAAGCGCAGGCGAACGATTTAAAACAAGCGCTTGAACGTGCTGAAGAGGCCACGAAGTTGAAGTCTGAATTTCTCGCCAATATGAGCCATGAAATTAGGACGCCAATGAACGGAGTTATTGGCATGCTTGAGCTGTTGAAAAAAAGCGACCTAACAGTAGAACAAGGCCAGCGCGTGAGTATTGCTAAAACCAGTGCCAACTCACTGCTTGTGCTTATCAATGACATTCTAGACTTTTCAAAGATAGAAGCGGGTAAGCTTGAATTAGAGTCTTTGGATTTTGACCTAAGGGAACTGGTGGAGAGTGTCGCGCTATCAGTAGCGCACTCAGCACAAGAAAAAGGACTAGAGCTAATCGTTGATGTCTCTGAAATTAGCGAAACAAAGATATATTCAGATCCAAACCGAATTCAACAAATTCTGACTAACCTCTTAAGCAATGCCGTTAAATTCACTGAACAGGGTGAAATTTACATTGCAGCAAAGTTACTTCCAAGTGATGTTGAAAATGAAGCTATGCTTCACTTAACTGTAAAAGATACGGGGATAGGCATCCCGGAATCCAAACTTCTTCATTTGTTCGACGCTTTCACCCAAGTAGACGCGTCTACAACGAGGCGCTTCGGAGGTACTGGACTTGGTTTAAGTATCACAAAGAATTTGTGTCATTTATTGGGTGGTGACATAAGCGTTGCGTCAGAGCTTGGCAAAGGTAGCTGCTTCAACGTTATATGCAAAGTTACGTGCTCGAAGGAAAGCACGAAACTGCAATCTGAACTTGTTAAAGAGAACACGCGTTGCTTAATAGTGGATAACAATGCATCAACAAGACATACCTTGCAAAATCAGCTTGGGCTGTGGGGTGTGAATGCGTCAACTGCATCGTCATTACAAGAGGCTGCCACGCTTTACTTAGCTGATGAGATTAGTGAACAAGGCCCTTTAAGTTTTGATATTTTGTTTTTGGAAAAAGTCGTTGATGACCACGAGCAAGACAATCACTTACTGAACCTTGAGGGTATCGAAAACTTAAGGTTCAGTCGTACTATTCTTATGACCAAATTAGGCGATGTCGATAGCTATAGCGAGTTTAGAGGTCTGCCAATTAACGAATGTCTGCCAAAACCCATAACGACAACAGATTTACTAAGAATACTAGAAAATACGGTAGGCAAACCCGGCACACAAAACGATGTGCATCCAGGGCAGTTGGGTATGGGTACTGCAGACTTTGCAGAGCAACGTCCAAATGAAGGCCTGGCAGAGCAAGAAACTGAAAACCGCCCCCTTACTATAAAAGCACCACGAATTTTGTTAGTTGAAGATAACGTGATAAATCAACTGGTCGCTACTAATGCGCTCGAAAGCGAAGGGTATCAGGTAGATGTGGCGAACAACGGCTTAGAAGCGTTAGATATGTTGAAGAACCGCAAGCTTGAAGCACAATACAGCGCAATTATTATGGATTGCCAAATGCCAGAAATGGATGGATTTGAAGCAACGAAATGCATCCGCCAAGGAGCGGCAGGAGATATCTATAAAAGTACGCCTATTATTGCGATGACGGCCAATGCCATGCAGAGAGATAAAGATATGTGCATGGCTGCAGGTATGGACGACTTTCTAACAAAGCCTATCGATCACCAAAAAGTAACTTCAACCTTACAGAAGTGGCTAAGCAAAATTAACTAGCCTCTCGCCAACGAGGAAGTAAACGCGTTAATATGCAACAAGTTTTTAACAAGTTGTGAGAGCGTTAATGCTAAATCGTGCATCTAAACCCTTCGTAAAACTCGTCGAAAGATATCTTCCCGACCCTTATATTTTCGTTTTATTGTTAACGCTCATAACGCTTGTCTTTGCAGTGGTCATTCAAGGCCAATCACCACTTACCACAGTTCAACAGTGGGGTGACGGCTTCTGGGGGCTGCTCACATTTTCAATGCAAATGCTCTTGGTACTAGTAACCGGGTTTATGTTGGCATGCACGCCGTTAGTAAAGGCACTGCTTGAAAGGCTCGCCAGCGTAGCGAAAAGTCCAGGAAGCGCCATTGTTCTGGTCACCTTGGTATCGCTGATTGCAAGCTGGATTAACTGGGGCTTTGGCCTTGTTGTAGGTGCGTTGTTTGCTAAGGCCTTGGCAAGAAAAGTGACGGTGGATTATCGGTTATTAGTAGCAAGCGCATATTCAGGCTTTATTGTGTGGCATGGTGGTTTAGCGGGCTCTGTGCCCTTAACAATTGCAACACCGGGCCATTTTTCAGAAGCACAAATTGGCGTAATGAGTACAAGCGAGACTATATTCAGCGGGTTTAACTTGCTGTTGTTGGCGATTATGTTTGTAGTTATCCCCCTTGTAAATCGCTTAATGCTACCTCCTAAATCTGAAAGCGTGATTGTTGATAGCACAAAGCTACAAGACGATGCTTTACCTTCAGCAGAAAACGAGCGGCCCGCCGACAAGCTTGAAAATAGTAAAGCTCTTGGGTTGCTTGTAGGCTTTGCCGGGCTTGCGTATCTCACTAACTACTTTGCTTCAGGGGGCGGGCTTAATCTCAATATCGTTAATATGCTATTTCTCTTTCTCGCTATTGTCCTTCACGGCACACCACGCAATGTACTGCACAGCCTGCAGCAAGCCGTTCAGGGCGGTAGTGGTATTGTTATACAGTTCCCATTTTATGCGGGGATCATGGCGGTAATGGTTCAATCAGGATTGGCCCAAACCATGTCAGAGTGGCTGATTAGCTTTGCATCTGCAGAGTCGCTGCCAGTATGGAGTTTTATTAGCGCAGGCATTGTTAATATCTTTGTGCCGTCGGGTGGAGGGCAGTGGGCAGTGCAAGCCCCAGTAATCTTGCCTGCTGCCGCTGAACTTGGAGCCGAAATAAATAGAGTTGCCATGGCGGTAGCGTGGGGTGATGCGTGGACCAATTTGATTCAGCCATTTTGGGCGCTCCCCGTACTTGCCATAGCCGGCCTGAAAGCCAAAGACATTATGGGCTTTTGCTTGGTTCAGCTTATCGTAACCGGTGTCATTATTTCCTTGGTATTGCGGTTTGTGTGAGGATTTCGAGAGCAATTTAACGCCGTAAAACAAAGCGAAAAGAGCCGAATGTGAAGCCACAACTTAAATACAAGCGGTGTGAATGATGCATTTAGACGAAGAAAAGGTAGGGTTGTTGATCGTAGATGTTCAGGGTGCGCTGGCTCGAAAAGTCAATGATAGCCAGACAATGATCTGCAAAACGGTGAAGTTAATACAGTGTTGTAAATTGCTCAATATTCCCGTAGTTGTACTTGAGCAAAATCCTGATGGCTTGGGGAGAACGGTCCCTGAAATTGAAACTCATGTCGCAAGCGATCCTCACTTTAAGAAGTTTACTTTTAACGCTGTAGCGGGTACTGACCAGTGGTCGTCCGAAATACTGGCGTACATTGGTGAAATGGAATTAAGTCGATGGCTGGTTGTGGGAATTGAAGCGCACGTATGCGTTTATCAAACGGTAACGGGTTTATTGGAAAATAATCACATTGTGGAAGTAATACAGGACTGCATTTCTTCAAGAGAGTCTTCAAATGCTGTGC
The DNA here is from genome assembly GCF_947311905.1 of Alteromonas sp. CyTr2. NCBI lineage: Bacteria > Pseudomonadati > Pseudomonadota > Gammaproteobacteria > Alteromonadales > Alteromonadaceae > Alteromonas > Alteromonas sp. CyTr2. The sequence continues at coordinate 45,440 of NZ_CAMZMZ010000030.1, forward strand.
TCGCCATCCAAAATATGCGTGAGCAGGGCGCACGGATCAGCAGTTTTGAGATGACACTTTTTGGCCTTTTAAAATCATGCCAACATCCAAAATTCCGAGAAGTGTTAGCGCTCATCAAGTAGTCGAACAACGTGATGAGCGAAACAAGTCGGAGCTAAGCGAATGCGGTTTCTATCGATACAATGTCAATACCACGCACTTGCATAGAATCCAGCGCCAATAGATGACCAATGGCGTCACGCGTGCAGGTGCAAGGTTCAATGACTTTGGGGGAATACTTGGCAGCAGCTGGTGATAATGCTGTGTGAGTTACGCAGTTGTGCGTCATCACACCTGCAAGAAGAATTTCATCCACGCCCAATGACTGTAAGGTTTCTTCTAAGTTGGTGTTCTCAAAACAATCGGCGTGTTGCTTTGTGATGATTGGCGCATCCGGGGCAGCGGCTATCACCTCTTTATGAATTTCAGCGCCATGAGATCCTTCATAGAAAAACAACCCTTCTCCGGCCTCAACAGGCACAAGGTGCTGTATGTGAATAATCGGAATGCTCTTTTCCTTTGCAATAGCCATCGCTTTAAGTGTTTCTTGCATCGCAAGCTCTGGTTTGTGTAAAGGATACCTCCCTTCAGGAAAGTAATCGTTTTGAATATCTATAACAATAAGTGCTTGTTTAACCACGGTCTTACCCTCTTTATCCAAGAAATAGTCTCTAGCACGGTTTAAGTTGTGCTTACTCGATATTGACTATTTTGCAGATTTTCACGTGTAATAGAGAGTGACGATAATGACAAAAAGCGCGCCAAATGCGACAGCGTTCACAGAACGACAATGAAACGATGAAAGAAATAAAAATAGCAGTAATAAACTATCCAACCGCAAGCCAATCTGCGCTTTACGGCATCGTTGAGATGTTAGAGTTAGCAAATACGATGTGTGAGCAAATCAACGCTGATGTGGCATTTAGCGCGAGTATTTACAAAGCGGAACAGTTAAACTCAAATGCACTGGTTGACGTCGTCATCTTGCCGCCAAGCATGAGTGAAACATTTTTTGAGCATGACTTCACATCACTCATCAACTATATGGAAGTCATGCAGTCCCAAGGTGCATTGCTCGCATCTGCTTGCGTAGGTGCATTTATTCTTGGCAAAGGGGGCTTTTTAGATAACAAAGTGTGTACTACACACTGGCGAATTGCCGATCACTTCATGGCAACCTTTCCCACAGCAAAGCTAGATGCTAAGGCTATCGTGGTAAACGGGGAGGGTGTAATAACAGCTGGCGGGAGAATGGCGTGGATTGATCTTGTGTTTGAAATCATATCGACCTTAAGTTCACCCACCATTGCCTTGAATCTTTCTAAAGAGATGGTGGTGGATACAGGTTACAGGGAGCAAGGCTTTTATCACCAGTTTTCACCTAAAAAAGATCATGGCGATGCTCTCGTTGTTAAAGCGCAAAATTACTTGGAAAACCATTACAGTCAGCCAATTTCTCTTAGCGATTTAGCTAGCCACACTTTCGTTAGTCAGCGAACCTTACAGCGAAGATTTACGCAAGCGTTAGGTATGTCAGTCATCGACTATCTGCAGAAGCTGAGACTTCATCATGCTTGTCAGCAAATTGAAGTATCAACGCGTAGCATTGCTGATATTGCATTCAACGTTGGCTATCAAAACGTCAATGCGTTTAGGAAGATATTCCGTAAAGAGTATGGGCTTAGTCCGGTGGAATACCGCAAGCGTTTTGCAATAAATTAATCATATCGTTATTTTCATTTTAATTGTTATGTTATAACATTTATTGAATTCGAGATTTAAAATGAAACTTAGCGAGTCGTTATGTCTATTCAAACTCAGCTTCCCGTTACCGTACTATCGGGCTTTCTAGGCGCCGGTAAGACCACGGTTCTAAACCATATTCTGAATAATCGTGATGGATTAAGAGTAGCCGTCATTGTTAACGATATGAGTGAAATCAATATCGATGCTGCTACGGTGAAAAATGAAGTTAGCTTTAATCGAGCTGAAGAAAAGCTGGTTGAAATGAGCAATGGCTGTATTTGCTGCACGTTGCGAGAAGATTTGCTTGAAGAGATAGAGCGTTTAGCGCATGAAGGTAGATACGATTATCTGGTAATAGAGTCTACAGGTATTTCGGAGCCTTTGCCTGTAGCTGAGACCTTCACGTTTGCCGATGAAGACGGTAAAAGCTTGTCGGAAATATCACGCCTCGATTCGATGGTTACCGTTGTTGACGCATTGAATTTTCTTAAAGACTATGACGAAGCTAAGTTTCTCAACGAAGTGGGTGAGAGCTTGGGGGAGGAAGACGAGCGAAGCGTGGCAGACTTGTTGGTCGAACAAGTGGAATTTGCTGATATATTGCTAATGAGCAAAACCGACTTAGTCTCTGAACAAGAGTTGGCGCGCCTTAAAAGTATTCTGCAAACCCTTAATACCGAGGCTATTCAAATTCCTATCGAGCATGGAAAAGTGCCCCTCGACAAAGTGCTGAACACAGGGCGGTTTAGCTTCGAGCGTGCTCAGCAGTCGCCCGGTTGGCTGAAAGAAATGCGTGGCGAGCACGTACCAGAGACTGAAGAGTTTGGTATAAGCAGCTTTTCGTACGAAGCGCGACGTCCGTTCGATCCGCAGAAGTTTTATGATTTTATTCATAGTAAAGACATTGCAGGTAAGTTAATTCGTTCAAAAGGCTTCTTCTGGCTGGCAACACGCCCTCAATTAGCGGGCAGTTGGAGCCAAGCTGGCGGTATGGCGAGATACGGGGCTGCTGGGCTGTTTTGGAAAGCCGTACCCAAAGAGCAGTGGCCTGAAGACCCTGAATACCTTAAAGCGATTGAAGAACAATGGATGGAGCCCTTCGGTGACATGCGTCAAGAACTGGTCTTCATTGGACAAGGGCTTAATAAAAACGACATTATCGAGCGGTTAGATCGTTGCTTGTTAACAGACGATCAGCTTATTCAAGGCCATCATGTTTGGGCTGAAATGCCTGACCCATTTCCTGCGTGGGAGCACTAATATGCAGGCGCTACAAGACTACAATACCGTATTCGAACGCAGCAGTTCTTGGCGCTCAAGCGCCGATGCTATGGTGTTGGGCGATATCTTCGATAAAGGTATTAGCGTTGCGGTATGGACAAGGCCTGAAGTACCACTTGTCACGCAATATTATGTCGACGTTTTTAAATTATTAGGAATGGGGATTCGCGGTGTTTTCTCTTTAACATCACTGAAAGAGGAAATCGCAAAGCTTTTACCTGATGGAAGAAATAGTGCCGGAAAGCAGGCTGCCATTGACGATATTTATTTGCTGTCTGACATGCTCACCACGTTATTTGACTGTGACAGTGTGGGCGTAAGGTTAGTGCCCCTTTCATCAGCAATGTGCCCAAGCTTTCATGTGGACAATATTCCTGTTCGGTTGGTGAATACTTATTTAGGCGAAGGTACAGAGTGGCTGCCGAAAGAAAGTGTGGTTACACGCCCAATGATTGGTCTTAACGACGCGAATACACAAGGGCTTACTAAGAATAGGTTGGGCCAGCACTATCGAGAGAGCAGCGTTAGGCAAATGAACGCGTTTGATGTGGGTTTACTTAAAGGTAAGTCGTGGCAGGGCCATGAAGAATTTGCCGCCGTGCATCGGTCCTGCAAAGTCATACCTGGTGCTCATCGCGTGTTGCTTACCCTGGATCCCATGTAGTTTTTAAGTTCTTATTGTACCTCACCCTCGGTTACTTCGGCGCTATCACTTTTTCCATGAGTTTTCCCTTGTGATAGCGCTTTTTTCTTTCTCGGTACCTAACCTCGCTTATCTTCTTAAATATCCCCTTTTAAGCTTCCAGCGTTAAGGTAAATAGTCTAACAGGCAAGTGCCATATCTTTTTAGCGAAGACCTCAAAGGCCAAGTTTTTCAACATATACCCTTAAACATTATAGTCTTTCATATTTAACGTATTGTGAATGCTAGGAATGCGTTCTTCTTCATGGTGATTCACATACAGCAGTGTACTTGTGCCAGCCCTAGCCAATATATCAATAAGCTTAAGCGCTTTTTGGCGGTTGAAGTCGTCTAAACCATTGCAAGGTTCATCCAAAATAAGCACGGCGGGGTGCTTAACCATAGAACGTGCAATAAGTACTAATCGCTGGTCACCAAAAGACAGTGACTGAAACGGCGTGTTCTTTTTCTGTTTCAAACCCAGTACTTCAAGCCACTGCTCTGCCACCATGCGTTCCGCTAGCGTGGGGCGAGTGTACAGACCAATACTGTCGTGAAAGCCTGAAATGATAACGTGCTCAACACTTGCATTCACTTTGTACTGCATGTGGAGCGCGTTAGACATAATACCAATGTGCTTTTTAATGTCCCATATGCTCTCGCCTGTGCCACGTTTTATGCCAAACATTGTTAAATCGTTGGTATAACAATGGGAATTATCACCGGTAAACATTTGAAGCAAACAGGTTTTTCCTGACCCATTTGGACCAGTGATCTGCCAATGCTCATTTTTGTTAAGCGTAAAGTTAAGCTGTTCAAATACGGTTCGCTCATCGAAGCGCACGAACCCATCTTTAAGCTGAATTAAGGTATGAGGTAGTGAATCTAACTCACTGTTTTGCTCATTGAGGTTTCGGTCATTGCGATTGGGGTCATCGCCGTGTTTGTCTTTAGCGTTTAGGGCTGAGGGAACATCGATATCATCAGACTCTAGTGCAAACCAGGTGCTTAGTTCTGAGCGCAAACCGTCATAGTTAAGTTTATCTTCAGATTTCCACGTAATGGCCAAGTCATCCATGACAATCAACTGAGCTTGTATATTCTTGGGAATATCTGCGAGTTTGTTGGCGGTAAGTACTAAAGAAGCTTGCTGCTGAGAGACAAGAAAGAGACTAAATGCGCTTATCGCTTCAACATCTAAACCTTCGAAGGGTTCATCAAGCAAAATAATAGAGGCATTACTTAACCATGCCAACATGATAATAATCTTGCGGGTTTCACCTGTTGAAAGTGAAAGAAACGCATTATCTAGCAGATGCTCAATTCTAAGCGCAGAGGCGAGTTCGTCGTAATAAGGGTGGTTTTTATAATCCTCATTAGTCTGTGCGAATAGTTCGCGAACCTGTGTTGGCTCAGCTATTACGTCTAAAATATCTGCACTGTCTTTTTGTTTTTCTTCTTCAATTATCGCTTGCTGTTTAAAAACCGATACCTCTGCAACAACCGAAGTACATTCACGACTACCGCTTGCTACCTTCCCATTACCGGCAAGCGCGGAAATTAAGAGTGACTTTCCGCTACTGTTTCTACCTGCGATAAGGAAGTGCGACGGCGCACTTTCAGTACAGAGCGCTAGCGAAAATGCAGGAGTAATGTATTGATTAGGAAGCTTTATTTGAAATTCAGAAAGGTACAGCATTAATGATCGCGAGTGAATATAAAGTAGAACCATTGTGAAGTTTTCTGATTACGTGTCAATGGTGAATAAGACTTTCTGAAGCCAGAACTAGCTGGTAAGTTAGTCTTATAAAGTTAGCGCCACGTTCAATGGCCAGTTAAGGGAATCAAATTGTGGGCAAGGTAGTTATTGTCACAGGTGCTAGTCGTGGTATTGGTGCTGCGACTGCTAAATTGTTGGGAAGTAGCGATTATAAAGTTTGCGTAAATTATCTTTCGGATAAAAACGCAGCTGATAGCGTGTGTGCGTCGATAGCTGACAACGGTGGCGTTGCATTTGCTCATAAAGCCGATGTTTCAGATGAAGCGCAAGTGCTGAACATGTTTGAGACTGTGAACGGCCGATGGGGTGAAATAACGCATTTGGTTAACAATGTGGGTGTTTTATTCACCAAAACTGAGTTAATTAACGTCACTGCAGAGCGCTTCACCAAAGTACTTAATACCAATGTGCTTAGCGCATTCTTGTGTTCGAAGGCTTTTGTAAAACAAAACGTTGCAGGGGGCGCAATCGTTAATGTTTCGTCCATTGCCTCTCGTACTGGTGCTCCTTTTGAATACGCCGACTATGCGACGTCGAAAGCGGCAATGGATTCATTCACCAAAGGGCTTTCATTAGAACTTGCTGCGAAGAACATTCGTGTAAACAGCGTCCGGCCTGGTTTTATTAAAACAGACATTCATGCCGATGGTGGTGAACCTGGCAGAGTAGAACGGTTAAGCTCACAAATTCCTATGCAGCGGGGCGGTACAGCAGATGAAGTCGCACAGGCGATAGCCTGGCTTCTATCACCTCAGTCTTCATATGTTACAGGGTCGTTTATTGATTTAGCGGGTGGGAAGTAAAGCGCGTGATAACACTCAGAGATTTTAAAATGAGCGATGTAGGTAGACTGGTAGATATTTTGAATCAACCGTCGGTCACGCAATTTCTATCGACAAAAATTCCCAGCCCTTATACAAAAGAAGATGCAACATGGTGGATTCAAGAAGGGAGCAAAGAGGGTTTTATAAGAGCTGTAGAGTACGACGGCGAGTTAGTAGGATGTATTGGTGTTAACCCAGGAAACTTTGAATATGAAAGAGCCGGAGAGGTCGGATACTGGCTTTGTTCATCACATTGGCGAAAAGGGATTATGCGTGACGCGCTGCGCCAAATTATCGCCCTTACTTTCTCAAACACAAGTATAGAGCGCATTTTTGCCTGCGTATTTTCATCCAATCTTGCTTCGCAAAAGCTGCTGTTAGATGCAGGGTTTAAGCAAGAAGCGATATTGCAACGCGCCATTTTTAAAAATGGACTGTTTTACGATAGCCATATTTTTGCCATTTTGAGGTAGCTCTGCGATGGTGACTTTAGTACCCGCAAAGCGCTGAGTGGTTTCCATTGATACGGATTTTTATTTTACTGCTTTATTCGCGGCAACGCCTTCAATCACCCCTGCGGCTGCAAGGTTCATCAATCGACGAAACCTCGGACATTCCAAATGACTCGGTGCTGTGCAAGCAGCTGCATGCTGCAGACCATCACGCATTGCTTCTAATTTTTTGATTGTTCCATCTAATTCGTTCGCTTTTTTAAGTAGTAGATCGCGATCTATATCAGGCTTTGCATCGGTTCCTAATATTCCTGCAATTTCTTCCAGTGAAAAACCAGCTGCGCGGCCTAGTGCGATTAATTCAAGGTGCTCTAAAACGTTTGAGCTAAATACGCGACGTATACCTTGTCGACCAATAGATTTGATAAGGCCTTTTTCTTCATAAAAGCGCAGTGTTGATGCCGACACTCCTGACTTTTTTGCTACGCGAGATATTTCCATACTTGTTACCCATAAAGGCACTTGACTTAAAGTTAACTTGAAGTTGTAGGCTAGCATCTCATGTCAATTGAAACTAGTTATTGAGAGTGAATATGAAAAGTATTGTTTTTATCTTGCTGATAGGTATTGGAGCTACTTTAGTGATGGATTTATGGGCCTTGTTGAGAAAGCAATTATTTGATATTGCCCCTACCAATTGGGGCATGGTGGGGCGCTGGATAGGGCATATGAAAAAAGGGCAGTTTCGTCATACTTCTATTTCAAGTGCCCATGCTGTTCACGGGGAAAGTACTATTGGGTGGACAGCCCATTACCTAATTGGAATTGCCTATGCAGCACTGCTTATTTTCATATGCGGAGAATCTTGGTTGTTCGAACCGACGCTGGGTCCAGCAGTGGCGCTCGGTATCGCTACGGTCGTTGCACCGTTCTTTATATTGCAGCCAGGTATGGGCGCTGGTGTTGCCGCATCGAAAACGCCTAACCCTAATACCGCTCGGTTACACAGTATTATTAATCACGTCGTATTTGGCGTTGGGCTGTACCTTTCAGCTATGATACTAAAGCTCGTCTTGTCTTTAGAACTATTGAATTGATCGAGCGATGAATAAAAGTGAAAGCTGCAGAATGCTAGACAGAGCCTGACAACAGTGAGGCGTTGATTCGTAAAATAAGCAATTAGAGAGCATTTAGTTGGCGATTCTTACGGTTGATGCCTTACCTTTTCTAACGCCAAGAAATGTAGCAAAGTGTTGATTATCTTCACTGTACAGCCTAACAAAGCCTCCTTGCATACTGGCGGATATGTCTGCATCAAACATTAAGTCATCAACTAGACTATTTAATATTTCCAAATTACCTGACGCCACCTCTATTGCACAAAGGTCGTTATTACAAACGGCCTCTCGATACAGTGCTGCGTCGTGCTCTTCTAGTCTGTCGTAGAGTGAATCTTGCAGTTCGTTCTCTATTAAAAGGGTCTCACTAGTTTTGGGAGCGAACTTTATTGTCTCTACGAGTCCTCTTAATTCTGTAATAGTTAAAGAGCCTAAGCGCTTAGTATCCAATATGGCAATGTCGTTATTGACCTGCAAAATGTGACTTGTATCGTCAATGGGTTCTTCTGGTTCAATTAGAGGATGAACATTGGTTTCATTACTAGTTAGCTTTTCATTTTTTAGCTCAGCGTCAGTACCAATTTTCGTCACGATAAGTTCTTCCGCTGAAGTGTGTTCTTGGGACGAAGTTGAATCTGACTTATCCGCGTGGGGAACTGCTGTATTGTTCAGGTTAGTTGCTTGGTCTTTCTTCTGAATACGTGGCTCACTGGTTAACGAACCGATAAAGTAACCCACGGTAGTGAACAATACTACGGTCAAAACAAAAGAGAGTTTTTTCAATATAAATATCCTTATTTCAATAACTGAAAGAGATTGTGCTTGTTGTGGGGAAGATTACCTCTGTCAAAAAGCGCTATTCCTTATGCTCTTAACCAACAGTTCCTGTAAAGCGTGTCACTATTTTATAAAGATTAAAACACGAACCAAGAACAACATATCACAATGAATAACGAAATTACTTACCTCAATTGCTGATAAGAAAGTTTAAAATACCAAAACAGCCACAATTATTTATTTGTTCTTAATATGAGGTGGTTTAATTGAGTTGACCAGTCCAGTTAAGGATATAATTGAACTTTAGCTGGAGAAAGTAAATGGCCGGAA
>NZ_CAMZMZ010000031.1:0-52001 GCF_947311905.1 Alteromonas sp. CyTr2
CAGTTACCTGATACCGGATTTTGAAGCCTTAAAAAGATCGGTCAACCGATCATTAAATTCTTAACTGATCGGCATTACTGCCAATGAGCAGGTTTTTTTAATTAAAGGTTCAGCAAATTACTGCTTAGCACCCGCAACAGCTTCTTTTGCTAGCTGCGTAATACGCGCCCAGTCACCTGATTCGATTGCGTCGTCTGGGGCAAGCCATGAACCACCTACACATTTAACGTTGTTAAGCGCTAAATAGTCATTGTAGTTGTTTGGACCAATGCCACCCGTTGGGCAGAACGTCACATCTGGGAAAGGACCACTTATAGACTTAATGGCTTTAACGCCGCCTGAAGCCTCTGCTGGGAAGAATTTCATGTGGGTATAACCCGCATCTTTACCCTTCATCAAATCAGAAGTTGAAGAGATACCAGGGATAAGTGGAATTTCTGAATCCATACCCGCTTTTAGCAAATCAGCCGTCATACCTGGGCTAATTGCGAACTTAGCGCCCGCTTCAACGACGGCTTTAAGCTGCTGAGCGTTAGTCACTGTTCCAGCACCAATTAAAGAATCAGGCACTTCTTGTGCAATTCGCTTAATCACGTCAATAGCCGCTGGGGTACGTAGCGTTACTTCTAGTACTTTAATACCACCTTCCATCAGCGCTTTTGCCAGAGGAACCGCTTTTTCTACGTCATTGATTACCAAAACAGGTACAACTGGACCGGCCGCAAAAATTTCCTCTGGAGAGTATTTCCATTTCGTTGTCATAATTTAGCTCGCTGTATTTTGATTCAGATATGCAGCCGCACCCAATAGACCATGATCAGGTTCTGCAATTAAATAGGTGGGAATGTCTTTCACGTAGTGCTTCATTTGCCCTTTCGCTTCAAAACGCGCTCTAAAATCGCTGTTTTGAATAAATTCAGGGAAACGGTTAGCAATGCCACCACCAATGAAGATGCCGCCCGTGGTTGCCATGTTAAGTGCTAAATTACCCGCAAAACTTCCCATAATTCGACAGAATTGGGTAAGCGTTGCTTCAGCAATTTTGCAGGTACCGTTTAGCGCAGCGTCAGTTATTTGAGCGGGCTCGGTAAATACGACTGGCGTTGAAGCCTGATTGGCTAGCGCAGTATAGATATTGTGTAGACCACGACCAGACATCACTTCTTCTGCAGAAGCACGCCCTAAGGTAGATTGAAGGTGACGCCATACAACAACATCGGTTTCATCTACCGGTGCAAAGTCTACGTGACCACCTTCTCCGTCTAGCGTCTGCCAACCGGTTGAGGTCATCGTGATATGTTCAACACCTAATCCCGTACCTGGCCCAAAAACAGCGATGTTGCCATTTTCTTTCGCTGTGCCTTCACCAATTTGCACCACTTGCTCTTCGCCTAATACAGGCAATGAGTGCGCTACGGCAGTGAAGTCGTTAATAACGAACAACGCATCTAGTTTAAGCTGCGAGCGAAGCGCATTTTGCGAAAATGCCCAGCTGTGATTCGTCATCTCGACTTGATCGCCCAATACTGGACATGCAATAGCAATACAGCCCTGCGAAAAGCTGTATTCCGGCATGTCGCTAAAGTATTGTGCAATAGCAAGGTCAATGCTGGCAAAATCATTACACATGTATTTCTTGATGTCGGCCACACCTGATTCGGTTACCCTTGCAACGCGAATATTCGTACCGCCAACATCAGCCACAAACTTCTGGCTCATTATGCTTGCTCCTGCGTGTAAAACAGTGAACATGCACCCTCTTCTGCACCTGTCAGAATAGCGCGCATACCCGCAAACATTTCACGTCCCATTCCAACGTGATGCTTAGCTAAGTTCGCTGGCGCTGCTTCACGTGCAGCCAGTGTTTCATCATCCACATGCAGTGTTAGTGCACCAGTTTGTGTGTTTAGCTCGATAATGTCGCCCTCTTGCACTTTAGCAAGTAGACCGCCTTTATAAGCTTCTGGAGTCACGTGGATAGCTGCAGGAACTTTACCTGATGCACCAGACATACGACCGTCAGTAACTAGCGCCACTTTAAAGCCGCGATCTTGAAGCACACCAAGAGGTGGCGTTAAGCGGTGAAGTTCTGGCATACCAATCGCAGAAGGACCTTGGAAGCGAACAACTACAATGCAGTCTTTGTCTAGCTTGCCAGACTTAAACGCGTCATCCAGTTCAAACTGGTCTTCAAACACAACCGCTGGCGCTTTGATATTACAGTGAGGCGTGCGAAGCGCTGAGGTTTTGATAACGCCACGACCAAGATTGCCGTCAAGTACACTCAAACCACCATCTGGCTTAAACGGAGCGTCAACAGTTGCTAGCACTTCTTTATCAAGGGATTCAGTTGGGCCATCTCGCCATTCTAATTCGCCGTCTTTAAGCACAGGCTCTTTAGTGTAGAAGTCTAAGCCTTCACCACAAATAGTCTTAACGTCGTTATGTAGTAGACCCGCATCAAGCAGCTGTCTAATTAGCAATGACATACCACCTGCTGCAACAAAGTGGTTAATGTCAGCTGAGCCATTCGGGTAAATGCGAGTAAGAAGAGGCACAGCATTAGAGATATCTGAGAAGTCGTCCCAATTTACGATGTAACCTGCAGCGCGAGCTACCGCAATAAGGTGCATGGTGTGGTTAGTAGAACCACCCGTAGCAAGAAGACCTACAAGGCCGTTCACAATGGCTTTTGCATCTACAATGTGACCAATTGGCGTATAGTTGTCGCCAAGGTCAGTTAGGCGTGTCGCTTGGACCGCAGCCGCTTTAGTTAACGCGTCGCGCAAAGGTGTGCCTGGATTAACAAACGACGAACCCGGAAGGTGCAAGCCCATCATTTCAACCACTAGCTGATTCGAGTTTGCCGTTCCATAGAACGTACAGGTACCAGCAGAGTGGTAAGATTGAGATTCAGCTTCAAGCAACGCGTCACGCCCTACTTTACCTTCGGCAAATTCTTGACGAACGCGGGCCTTTTCTTTGTTTGGAAGACCCGATGGCATTGGACCGGCTGGCACAAAAACGGTTGGCAAATGACCGAACGTTAGTGCGCCCATTAGTAGCCCGGGAACGATTTTGTCGCAGATACCTAGCATCAATGCGCTATCGAACATATTGTGAGAAAGCGCAATGGCAGCCCCCTGAGCAATGTTATCACGGCTCATTAGGCTTAAGTCCATGCCAGACTGGCCTTGTGTAACACCATCACACATAGCAGGTACGCCACCTGCGAACTGGGCTACACTGCCTACTTCTTTCACTGCTTCTTTAATTAACGCAGGATAAGTCTCGTAAGGCTGGTGCGCTGAAAGCATATCGTTATACGCAGACACAATAGCCACGTTGGCTTTAGTCATTGAACGAAGGTCAGATTTTTCGCTTGTTCCACATGCTGCAAAGCCGTGAGCAAGGTTACCGCATGACAACACACCACGGTGTGGTCCTTGACGTCGTGCACTCTCAATTTTTTCTAGATACGCCTTACGCGTTTCTTTACTACGCTCGATAATTCGTTGCGTAACTTCAGCAATTTTTGGATTCATGTTTGTCTCCTATGGCGCCCACATCAAAGTAACCGGCGCACGGTTAACTACGGCGGTGATGGGCTTTTGCGCTTCGGTGGCATTTTCAATAGCGTCAAGTAAGACTTGTTTTTTCTTCTCGCCTGTTAAATGCAAAAAGATATTACGGCTATTGAGTAACGCAGGTAGCGTTAATGAAATACGTTGATGAGGTGCTGTTGTAGGTTGAACAGCGATACAGGTTCTGCCGCTGCTCATATCTAAGCCGTCAAGTACTTGCTCAGAGCAAGGGAAAAGCGATGCAGTGTGACCGTCTTCCCCCATGCCAAGAATCAATGCATCAAAAGGTTGCGACATGCTAGCCAAATTTGACTCTGCAGCATTTACGCCTTCGTTTGCATCATCAGCATCGCTTTTCAATTCGATAAAACGAGCTGCTGCGGCTTTATTTTGAATTAGATTATTTTTGACTAGGCTGGTGTTGCTGGCCTCGTGGCCCTCTTCAACCCAGCGCTCGTCAGCAAGGGTGATATCAACCTTATCCCACTCAAGTTCGGTTTCACTTAGTTGTTTGAAAAGCGCCAGAGGCGTGCGACCACCACTCACTACAAGCGATGCGCGACCACGAGTTTTAATACCTGTTTTTAAGATACTGACTAAGTCTTGCGCAAATGCGTCAGTCAATGCATCAGGTGTTTCGAATGATAGAGTTGTTAACGCCATATTACTTTTTCTTCCCTGTTTTGCTTTCGTACCAGCTGCGATTTTCGCGAGCAAGAAGACCTATAGAGTCTACCGGCCCCCATGTACCTGCTTGATACGGTTCTGGTGGCTCACTCGATTGCTTCCACGCTTCAAGAATTGAGTCTACCCATGTCCAGGCTTGTTCAATTTCGTCACGACGAACGAATAGCGCCTGATTACCCAACATAACTTCAAGAAGTAGCTTTTCGTATGCATCAGGAATACGCTCGTCGGCAAACGCTTCAGAGAAGCTTAAGTTAAGCTTCGATTTTTGTAGATCCATAGAACCAGAGCTAGTTAAGCCAGGCACTTTGTTCATTACAGTGATTTCTACACCTTCGTCTGGCTGTAGACGAATAACGAGCTTATTGGGTGGGAGATTCTTGAAGCTGTCACCGAATAAGTTGTGCGGCTGACGCTTGAAGTAGATAACAACTTCACTCACCTTAGTTGGCATGCGCTTACCTGTGCGTAGGTAGAACGGCACACCAGCCCAACGCCAGTTATCAATTTCCGCTTTAATCGCAACAAAGGTTTCAGTTTTACTTTGCGTATTGGCACCTTCTTCTTCAAGGTATCCAGGCACTTCCTCGCCCTTTACAAAGCCAGACGTGTACTGACCGCGAACTGTGCTTTCGTTAATATTAAACGAGTTGATAGGACGAAGCGCCTTAAGTACTTTGAGTTTTTCATCTCGAATGCTGTCGGCATCAAGCGTTGTTGGAGGCTCCATCGCCACCAAGCTCAGAATTTGTAGCAAGTGGTTTTGCACCATGTCTCGCATTTGACCTGCGTCGTCAAAGTAACCCCAACGTCCTTCAATACCCACTGACTCTGCAACTGAGATTTGAACATGGTCAATGCAGTTGTGGTCCCAGTTAGTAGCAAAAATAGAATTGGCAAAACGCAGTGATACGAGGTTTAGTACTGTCTCTTTACCAAGGTAATGATCAATGCGGTAAATTTGCTTTTCGTCGAAGTATTCTGCAACTTGCTCATTGATAACTTTAGACGATGCCAAATCGTGACCAATTGGCTTTTCTAGCACAACGCGAACGCTTGAGTCGATAATTTTACAGCTATGCAGGCCACGACAGATATCACCATATATCGCCGGTGGTGTCGCTAGATAACAAACCATGGTGCGGCTTGAGTCAACGTGGTCGTCTAATACGCAATAGCTTTCAACGTCCTTCATGTCCACGCACGCATAGTGCAAACGCGCTTTCATTTTTTCCCAAGTGGCTTCACACAAGTTCTTTTCGCCAAACTTGATTAGGTTGGCATGAACTTCTTCAATATAGGCATCCAGCTCCATTTCTTGACGCGCAACACCCACAATAGTGGTGTCTGGGTGCATCAAGTTTGCTTTCTCAAGCTGATATAAAGAAGGCAATAACTTGCGTCGTGAAAGATCTCCCAGTGTACCGAAAAGTACAAAATCACAGGGTTCGTAGGAATTATCCAATACCATATTCGTCGACCTTTTAAATGTATGTGTCCGCGGCGTATTGTACAGTTATTTACAACACTAACGACTATTTTTACCGTATAGTTAACACCAAATGTAGTAAAATTACAACTTATACTAACTATAGGATCTGAATCTTTACTGTTTCCCTCAGTTTACCCTCATTTAACCCGATTGAAATAACAAAAATTGTCAAAAAATTACATTTTTCTTGTCACAGACGTCACATTGGGTACTATTACGGGTGTACCTTACAATAAATTGTGCTAACTAATTGCTATATCTGTATGAACATTTTAGAAAAAATCACACAAAACCAAGCGGCATTCAGTAAATCTGAGAAAAAGGTAGCTGAAGTCATTCTAGCTAACCCACAAACGGCCATTCATTCGAGTATAGCAACCCTCGCTAAGATGTCGGATGTTAGTGAGCCTACCGTAAACCGTTTCTGCCGAAGACTTGATACTAAAGGCTTCCCAGACTTTAAACTGCATTTAGCGCAGAGCCTGGCTAACGGCACGCCTTATGTAAACCGCCATGTTGATGAAAACGACAGCCCAGACGAATATACCAATAAGATATTCGAATCGACCATGGCGTCTCTGGAAGTGGCGCGCCAATCTGTGGATGTGAACGTGGTAAATCGCGTTGTTGATTTACTTACACAGGCACAGAAAATTTCATTTTTCGGCTTAGGCGCTTCAGCTTCAGTGGCACACGATGCACTCAATAAGTTTTTCCGCTTCAATGTTCCAGTGGTCTACTTTGAAGATATTTTGATGCAGCGCATGAGCTGCATGAACTGTTCAGATGGCGATGTTGTTGTATTGATTAGCCATACGGGCCGAACTAAAAGCTTAGTAGAAATAGCGCAAATTGCCCGCATGAATGACGCTACTGTGGTAGGAATTACCTCAGCAGATAGCCCGCTGGCACAAGAGTGCAGTTACGTGTTATCGCTGGAGGTGCCGGAAGATACTGATATGTATATGCCAATGGCCTCTCGCATCGCGCAGCTCACGCTAATTGATGTCCTGGCAACCGGTTTTACATTGCGCCGCGGCAACAAGTTCAGAGAGAATCTGAAGCGAGTAAAAGATACGCTGCGTGGTTCACGTTATGAAAAGCGTGGTGAGTAATTTTCTTCCCACGTGATCATATAAGAACCACTTACCGTAACAATAGTGGTTCAATAAATCAGCGAAAACGCCTAACTGGTCGAGCCAGTTAGGCGTTTTTGTTTATTTCATTCACATTTTTGTCAAATTCAACTATTATTCTGTAATAAAATTACGTAAAGCGATTACAGGCATACAGTATAAACGCGTAGCCTATCACTCTTTGTCTTTTCTAACTTAGAAACAGCGACGGAATCACATGACCAGAAGAACGAAAATTCTTGCCACCTTAGGCCCTGCAACCGACTCACTTGAAAAGATTCAGGCACTTATTGCCGCAGGCGCAAACACTGTGCGCATGAACTTTTCACACGGACAAGCCGAAGACCACATTGAACGTGCAAAGCGCGTTCGTCAGGCAGCAAAGAACCTAGGTAAATACGTAGCGATTTTAGGTGATCTTCAGGGCCCTAAAATCCGTGTTGCTCGTTTTGCCGAAGGGGCAGTTCGTCTAGAGGTTGGCGCAAAATTCATTCTAGACGCTGAATTAGGCCGCGACGAAGGTGATATTAATCAAGTAGGTATTGATTACAAAGCGCTTCCTGATGATGTATCAGCAGGCGATATTCTGCTTCTTGATGACGGTCGTATTCAGCTTCGAGTAACTGGCGTTGAAGGCCGCAAAGTGATTACTGAAGTAACAGTAGGCGGCAAGCTTTCAAACAATAAAGGCATTAACCGTCAAGGCGGTGGTCTTTCTGCAGATGCACTTACCGAAAAAGACAAAGAAGACATTAAAACCGCCGCGAAAATTGGTGTTGATTACCTTGCAGTGTCATTTCCTCGCAGCGGCGCAGACTTGAACTACGCGCGAGAACTTGCCGAAGCAGCTGGCTGCTACGCAAAAATTTGTGCAAAGGTCGAGCGTGCTGAAACGGTGGCGTCTGACGAAGCCATGACGGATATCATCAGCGCTTCAGATGCGGTAATGGTTGCTCGTGGTGACTTGGGTGTAGAAATTGGCGATGCGGAACTTGTTGGTGTTCAAAAGAAACTGATTGCCCGTTCTCGCCAGCTCAACAAGGTTGTGATCACCGCGACGCAAATGATGGAGTCGATGATTGACAGCCCTATGCCTACACGTGCAGAAGTAATGGACGTTGCGAACGCTGTACTAGACGGCACTGACGCGGTAATGCTTTCAGCTGAAACAGCGGCGGGTAATTTCCCTATTGAAACAGTTGCAGCTATGGCTCGTGTTTGTGAAGGCGCGGAAACACATCCAAGCGTTAAAATTTCCAAGCACCGCATGGATCAGCAGTTTTCTTCTACTAGCGAGTCAATTGCTCTGTCAGCGGTTTACGCTGCGAACCACTTGCCAAGTGTTAAAGCGATTGTAGGTTTAACTGAAAGTGGAACTACACCAACGTTAATGTCTCGCATTACTACATCTCTGCCAATTATTGCGATGTCTCGTCACGAATCAACGCTTAACACGATGGCGCTTTGCCGCGGCGTTAAGCCGGTTTTCTTTGACTCTTCAAACAGTGAACCTGGCAAATTGAAGTACGATGTCATTGCATCACTTAAAGAGAAAGGGTTAGTGAAAAGCGGCGACAGTATCATCCTGACTTACGGCGATGAAATGGAAAAAGTGGGCGCGACCAATACCCTTAAAATCGTAGAAGTCGAATAGCGACGAATACACTATTAAAGCGAAGCAAATGCTTCGCTTTTTTTTGCCGAATACTTTGCTGCGCTTTTGGATAACACTACAACAGAGTATTCAGGTAATGCCGTATTCTATAAAGGGACGCTACACGGGTATCCCATTGTGGTAGCTAAAACCGGTAAGGGTTTAGAAAATACAGCGGCCGCCACCGCTATTGGCATAGAGAGATACCACCCTCGCCTTATCATCAATCAGGGAACATCCGGTGGCCACGTTCCCTTTTTAGGTATTCGCGTATTGTCGAACAACATTACCAACCATGGTGAATATGACCCAACCACGGCCAAAGATTGTCAGGCCTTTGTTGAAAAAGTGGTAAAAGCTTATATTTCTGCGCTGTCGGAATAAAATTGGAAAACACTCAAACGAAAAACACGCCCTACATTGTAAAAATGTAAGGCGCGTTTTCATGTATAGCCTTTGTATTAGATTGCTTGAGCGGTATAAGTTTCCGCATCTTGACTAACATCATTCGCGTATTGAGTAAGATGGTGATTTAGAATATTTTCGGCGCGCTCAACAAACTCATCACGCTTAAATTTCCAACCTCTTAAATCGGCTTGCTTAGCCTGTGCAATGTAGTGCTCTAGACGCGTTTTTCTCAATAGATGTGCCTTTTTCGACAAATCAAATTCTACCAATGAGAAGTTTCGCTGTACTTTTTGAATATCCATGTGAACGGGGCGCTGTTCGTCATCAGCTGATGCTTGGCTTACGGATAGCTTTCCTTGCCCAATTACACCGACTATAACAATGATTGCTGATACCACTAAGCCTGAATAAACCCACTTTAAAAAGTTCATACCCCACTCCTTGAACGATTTTGCACTTGTATCGATAAGCTCGCTACAATCCACTTAATTAAACTTTTTATCACTAATGTATTGAGTCATTCGACTTTTTAAGTTTCTAGCTTTCACGTTGCAGCAGATGAGTTTTGCCTGACAATACAAACTTTCGTCTATTCAATACATCAAGTAATTCACTCGTGTCTCCTTAACTAAATGCACCTTCCGTACCATATTAATATTTTATATTTTTCAACAGCTTAGACAAAATCAAAACGTATACTAAAGTTGTACAAGGTACTTTCTACACACAGCAAGATAAAATTTTCCTTTCAAATTTAATAAACTCCCTCCCCTCAATGCTGTACACTTATACAGTATAAAGATGTACCACAACAACCAATGTACTGGACTGGTATGGAATCTTGTTTTTTCCGACCGTCTACCACGTACATTTGCCTAGAGAAAGTGACCATTTGCGATGCATGACAAACTCATTCAAAAACTCGAAATTCTTTCAGATGCCGCTAAGTATGACGCTTCTTGCGCAAGTGGCTCCGCCGGTAAACGAAAAGCAGGTAAAACTGACGAAACAGGAATAGGTTCGCTCACAGGAGGGTCAGGGATATGTCACAGCTTTACCCCTGATGGTCGATGCGTATCATTACTTAAGATCCTAATGACCAACTATTGCATATACGATTGCCATTACTGCATCAATAGGGTGTCTAGCAACGTTCAACGTGCGCGTTTTACCGTTAAAGAAACGGTTGATTTAACGCTTAATTTTTATAAACGTAACTACATTGAGGGATTATTTCTAAGTTCCGGTATTGTCGGTTCTCCTGACCTGACTATGGAGAGCATGGTACGCATCGCGAAGTCTCTTCGTCTTGATCACGGATTTAAAGGATACATTCATCTTAAGACCATTCCGAATGCATCTCCTGAACTACAGGCTGAAGCTGGCTTGTATGCCGATAGGCTAAGTATAAACATCGAAATGCCGACACAAAATTCGTTAAACAAATACGCCCCGGAAAAAGACCTTGGAGAAATTCACGGTTCAATGAATACATTGAAAGACAAAATAAATGAACACAAAGTAGATAAAACCTACTCGGGTAAACGCCCACCTCGCTTTGCTCCTGGCGGACAGTCCACTCAGATGATCATAGGCGCCGATGACTCAAATGATAAAGTTATCCTTGGCACGAGTGTCAAACTGTATGGTCAACAAAAATTGCGGCGCGTTTACTATTCTGCATTTTCGCCCATCCCAGATGCGTCTGAAGTCTTGCCTCTTAAACCGGCGCCACTTATCCGTGAACACCGACTTTATCAGGCCGATTGGCTCTTGCGCTTTTATGGGTTTGGTTTAGATGAAATTGTACACAACGACATGCTAGATATGGAGCACGACCCCAAGCTTGCGTGGGCGCTACGCAATCGCCACATATTTCCCATCGATTTAAACAAAGCTGACAAGCTACTTTTATTGCGAGTTCCTGGACTGGGAGCACGCACGGTACAAAAAATTCTGGCTATTCGACGTTACACAAAGCTTAGCTGGTTCGATCTCACAAAAATGCGTTTACCCTTACAAAAATTAAAACCCTTCATTACTGTTAGTGATTATTCCCCCGCTATCCATTTGCTCGATAGCAGTAACTTTGAACAGCAATTTAAACAACCAAAACAGTTTGAATTGTTCAGCGCCTAATCTAATTGGTACCGCAATGAAAAAAGTAACAATTTCATCAGTGCCCGGATACGACGAATGGCGAAAAGCATCGAGAGAATGTCTAGCCCAACACATACCTCCGGAGAACGTTACATGGCAAACTTCGCAATCTAACCAAGACGACTTGTTTGCCGTGACCGATTCGGCCAACGCTATTGGTGAAAGCCAAACGAATTTCAGAATTCCCAGATCAGTTTTAACGCTGTTGAAGTATGCGTTATGCCACCAAGCCCCCGATCGTTTCGCTTTATGTTACCGCGTTTTATGGCGAGTAGTTTTCGAAAACAGAAACCTTATTCACTTAAAAACTGACGAAGATGTGTTGCGTCTCAACGTGCTGGCTAAAGCAGTAAAACGCGATGCATATAAGATAAGTGCTTTTTTGAGATTTCGAGAAGTTGTACTTGACGGACAAGAGCATTTTATTGCGTGGTATGAACCAGAACACTTCAGCTTGGAATTGAAGCTCGATTTTTTTCGGACTCGTTTTAAAAATATGTGTTGGTCAATACTTACCCCTTATCGAGCTGCGCATTGGAATACTAAAACACTTGTTTTGGAAGATAATCCTGACCCAAGTATTATTCCAAATGATGACAGAATTGAAAAATACTGGCTTACGTATTATGCAAATATATTTAATCCTGCCCGCGTAAAAACAAAGGCAATGTTAAGTTCAATGCCAAAAAAATACTGGAAGAATATGCCTGAGACGTCGCTTATTAACGATATGATACGCCACTCGGATGCTAGAGCACGTAAGATGATACTAAATGGAAAAAAGGTGGAGAATGGTGAATGAGTCCTCCTGACAAATATTAGCAGCTGTGCTTCCTTTGTTTATTGCGATTTGAAAAGCTCTGTAAAACGTGACCAGAAAAAAAGGGGCCGAGGCCCCTTTTTTGTGTAAAGCAACAATGATATTAGTTCATCGCAGTTTCAGTAACTACACGAAGGTTGCTTTCAACATCTTTTACGTCAGACGCATTCTTGGCAATTTCCACAGCTAGGTCACGCTCAGCATCAGAATCAACGTCGCCAGTCAGTGTTACTACACCGTTTTCTACGTCAACATCGATGTCGAAACCTGAAATATCGGTATCCATAAGAAGACGAGTTTTGATTACTGTGGCGATTTTGGCGTCAGTTAACTCGCTTGTGCCTTCGTCAACAGTATCTTCCATGTCATCTGACATGTCGCCTTCCATATCTTTGTCAGAGACAACCGTTAGCTTGTTGTCTACAGACGTTACACCGTCAATATTCGCTACTAGCTCTTCCGCTAGCTTTTTATCAACAGAGTTCTCAACCTTACCAGTAAGAACGACATTACCATTTTTAACGTCAGTGTTAATGTCGAATGAATCAAGGTTACCATTGAACAACAGCGTTGCTTCTGCTTTGCCATCAATCCATGCGTCTTTGGCACCTTTCTCCCATTTGTTGTCTGTGTCCATGTCACCTGCATATGCAGCTGTAGTCAAAGTTGTAGCAACAATCATAGAAATAAGTGAACGTTTCATAACATTTCTCCTTTGTCGAAACTCGTAGATAGTCATGCCAATTCCTTGCCAACAAAATAAGGCATTGTTTTATATGACAAATATTAATATCCAGGGCTAGTTAAGTAAGTTTTGTTTTGCAAACTTTGCCTTTGTTTGAGAACTTTTTACTTAATTTTGTTAATGCCCAAAACTCGTCAACTTCACTTAAGAAAAGCACCTATCAATTGTACTAAGGGATAACTTTTTGTCGTTGGCCGCCGCTAAGTTGCAGTGATACTTAGGTTAAACTTATTTCACAAAGCTGCCGTAGTTATAACGATTTGTGTCGCTTCACTGGGGCCTGTTGACCTTTGTTGTACATTTTTGCAGCGGTCTGTGTGCCATCTAGACAAGGCGAATGTTTGACGGTTTAGTGGTTCTAAATCGAGAACATTCAACGCAGTATAGATGGCACAAAGGCGCTGCCCGAAGGGGTCGCTATGGAAGCCTTTTACTCTTTGTCACAGTCCTTTAACTTAGCCCGCTAGGCTTGCAGGACTGTTTCGCGATTAAAAGGCTTCCATTTAGACCAAAATTTGTACACCAAAGGTCAACAGGCCCTAGCTATAGTCATCAATTTAGTTTTGCAGACAGAAGCAACAGGTGGAGTGTTTTTCGTTAATTAAACTCAAGGACCAACTAGACATGGATACTGCACTTACTGCTGTTTCAGTCTTATTTATAGCCGTAAGCTGGGCCCCTTTGCTTCCTTCTTCTCATTGGTTAGTAAGAGTGTGGGAATTTCCGCGACTACAAATAGCAGCTATCATTTCTTTGTTAATTGCTGGGCATATTTTTGAATCAACCTATTACGCACAGATAGATAGCCTAGCAGTAATTATTGTCGCTGGATTAACAGTTAGCCTTAGTTATCAGGTTATCTGGATCATTCCTTATACCCCTCTGTATAAAAGAGAAGTTAGGCACGTCGAGGTTGAGAGTGCGAGCCAAAAGCTAAGTGTTTTATCAAGCAATGTGTATATGCCTAATGACGATTTTCGCAAGCTCATTGAACATGTACGTAATAAGCAACCTGATTTTCTCGTAACGTTGGAATCTAATGAGAAGTGGCAGAAAGGCATCAGTGAAATTGAATCTGAATACCCGTATCGTAAATTTTGCCCACTCGAAAACCTCTACGGTATGCATCTTTATAGTAAGCTTCCCTTTGAAGAGATCTCATTGCGATTTCTAATAGAAGAAGATGTGCCGTCTATGAAAGTTAAAATCAATCACCACGGACAAGATGTCACGCTATATTTTCTTCATCCAAAACCACCAAGCCCAACAGAAAACACGTATGCAAAGCCCAGAGACGTAGAACTTACTGTTGTGGGGGAAGAAATAGCTGAAACAGAGGGCCCTGTTGTCGTCGCTGGCGATCTTAACGATGTGGCTTGGTCACCTACTACCAGAAAGTTCAAGAAAATAAGCGGACTTTTAGACCCACGAGAGGGGCGCGGTTTTTTCAATACATTTCACGCGAAATATCCTTTAGTGAAATGGCCGTTAGACCACGTATTTCACTCGGAACATTTTGCATTGGTCAATATAGAGAAGCTTGAAAGCATAGGCTCAGACCACTACCCGCTTTATACCGAACTAGCGCTAATCACGGACAAAGAGTAATACTCAAGACTGTAAATCTAATGAGAGCTACGGTGTTTGACACACCACATGAGGCTATCACACGCCTCTTCACGCTTTTTAAAATGGGCTAGCCCTATTAGCTTGTTATCCCGAGGCCAAACCGCTTGGTTTAGCACCTCTTGATCTTCTGCCGATAGTTGTTCGCTATCTAACACAATCTCAACCGCTTTTTTGTTGGGTTTTATTAATGTGGGGTTAGCTTCTTTGACCAGAGCAGAGTTCACACAAATATACTCTCTCTTAACAGGGTCTCTCACCACGCCGATGTAGTTGTTGTCGCAAATTATAGCTGGCCAGCCTTCCGTTATTCTGCTCTGTCCAAACATTACGAGTGTAAAAGCAACAAGAACGAAAAGTGTTAAACCGATAAATTGAGCGCTCAAATCTGGTGCTACGCTTACAATAACGCCGACAACAGCTGCGAAAAATATCCAGCCGCCAAATACTCTGCGCATAGCATTTGGTGAGATACCAGATATAACATCAACCACCTTTAATGATTGTTTGTCATAGTGTCGAATAAATACAGACGATTGTGATTCCACAGCCTTTGTCCACCAGAAAAAATACGAAATTCAGAAATTAATACGTTACAAGTAAGGCTGAAGATTTACCTACACTCCGAGTGAGTAAAAACCAATAATATGAGATTAGTTCTACTCGAAAGAAAACGTGTTAAGCAATATTTGTAGGAATATTTAAACTATTGAATTGTAATGTTTAACCTACTAACCAAGCATATCAAAATATGTGGGAACGGCAAAGCAATTACGCGCTAGATGCACAGTAAAACAAGACTTGTGAAAAGAAGCGTCATGTTAATCTGCAAATTAGAACAGACCACCAAAAATTAACATAAAAAACTGCTGTTGGCCTCCATACATTCGTTTGTAAATTTTTCTCTCACTTTGCACCTCTTGCTTGCCTTGGCGCTCAACCATTGCTGCAAATACTCGAAACCAGAACTTCAAAATAAACCTTTTAAAAGATAATCAATAACTTACAAAACAGGAACACTCTTTGCTTCTACGAAAGTATAACGTTCAACGTTTCATGTCGTCGTTGTTACAGGTTCAACAAATTAGAAAGGGAGGAAGAGTATGCGTTCACCAATAAGTGCAGTGACTATTGTTAAGAGCAGAACTGAGAAGCTGGCCAATTTGATTACTCAGTTAGAGCAATGCTCTCCAACGCCAGATGAGCTAGTCATTGTTTGGATGGCACCTCCTTCTGATTTGTCACTCGTACGCAGTGACAAATTCGACATTGTTCACAAGTTTGTGACTCAAGATGCTCTTCCGATAGCGAAAGCGCGCAACAAGGGTATGTCAGCGGCCAAGCACGCGAATTTAGTTTACCTAAACGTAGACGCAGTTATTGCCCCATCGCTTTTTAGAGATGGCTTGCTTGCGCTTCGTGACAACACCGTAGTGTTCACATCAGTGGTGTTTTTACCCAACGAGCGCTGTTGTAAGCCCTACCGACAAATTTCAAAAGATGAAAAAGAAATCGGTTATTTAGCAAGTAATGACGACACGTTACCCGAAGACGACAATAACGAAATACCTTCAAGAGATCAGGAAATTAATCATGGAAAGTTTAGTGACGATAGTATTTGTTCTACAGTGTTTTTTATTCGTAAGGCAGACTTTCAGAAAACCGGCGGCTTCGATGAAGGCTACGCGGGTTTCGGACTAAACGACGAAGATTTCTTCACTAACTGTAGAGCATTAGGGTTTTCGTTAGAGCAATTGCCCACGCGAACATTTGCACCACACCGCCCTAATTATCAATGCCCGATAAATCACCTTTTAGACTTTGTTCATAATGCTCAGCGTTTTCACTCGAAATGGGGATTTTACCCATGTGTCAATGTATTGAACGCGTATGCAGACCAAGGTTTTATTAATGCTGACTTCAAGCAAAACGGCATTAAGATCAAGCACCTCCCCCAGCAGGTAGAGGAAGACAAGGCGGACGCGCCGGTTGAGCAATTAACGGGAACCAACGCCCAAAACAATGTTGAATTTACGTCTTTTCATTCGCCGGAGAAAGGCTCTGACCTTTTAAGCACGACCGCATAAAACGCTTTCAGGGAGATATGGAATGTCTTTAATGAAACCGAATCTAACCGAGCGCTTTTTGTCGTTTGTAGGGGAAGCCGATTTCCCCTGCGTCGGAGCCAAAACAGCCCTCAATAAAAGCCAAATTCATGTAAATCAATACGACGATATTCGCTGTCCTCTCAATGAGACAGATATGTTGGCGTCAATTCACCAATTTGTAGAGTCGTTTGATCTTGAACGGGACATGTACTCCTCTTTGGTCGCAACTTTTGAGCTTCCAGATACGATAAGCGAAACTGAATTTGATCGGGTTTTATGGGAAAAATTGCAGCGTTTACACGAGATTGACGCTTGTTTAAAACCTTGGGATAGTAAAGTATCAAGTGACCCTCATAACGCTCAGTTTAGCTTGAGTTTAGGCGGAAAGGGTTTCTTTGTAGTTGGACTGCATCCAAATGCATCAAGAAAAAGCCGTCGATTTCCCTACCCTGCCATCGTGTTTAATTTACACGAGCAATTTGACATGTTGAGAAAGCAGAAGCGTTTTGAAGCATTCAAAGACCACATTCGTAAACGAGATACCGCGTACTGCGGAAGTAAAAATGAGCTACTCGCAAACCATGGTGATAGCTCAGAGGTATATCAATATAGTGGTGTAAAACATTCCGAAAACTGGGAATGCCCGTTCAAGCGGATTAAGCACTAAACCTAAATAAAAGGGACAAGTCACATAATGTTACAAACTATACAGCCAAGAAGCGGCACTGCATTTACTATGAAAAAAGGGGAAAGACTTAAGGTTATTGACCCAGAAGGTGAACAAGTGGCCGACCTCTATGCGTTCAATGAACACGATAAAAATGAGTTTATCTCTTCAGGACGAAGTTTAGATTACAATGAAAGCATCCAATTCAAAAAAGGCAGCTTGCTATACTCTAATCAAAGTAACGTGATGTTCGAAATTATTGAAGACACTGTAGAAGACCATGACTTTCTTTTGACTCCTTGCAGTGTTGACACGTTTAAGCATTTTTATCCCAATGAAGAGCCAGTACCTGGGTGCCACGGCAATTTAGTCGCGGCTTTTTCAGAGTTTGACATCCCAGAGCATCACGTTTGTACCACATTCAATACCTTTATGAATGTGGAGGTAGACGCCAAGGGTAAAATATCTGTTCTTCCTCCTAAGTCTAATGCCGGTGATTACACAATATTTGAAGCAAAGATGGATCTAATCGTAGGGTTAACCGCGTGTTCAGCGGGCGAGTCAAATAACTTCCGTTACAAACCGATTCAGTTTGAAATTTTACCCGCGGCTAACATCTAGCCGCGAGCGTTATCTTCTAAATAAACAAGCGCTACCGAGCTTCTGCAATGGCGCTTGGCTTTTCTTGTTGCCAGTTAAGTCGCATATCCCACTTGAAACGATGTTCAGGCTTAAGCGGTGGCTGTTCGGCATCAATAGTGCTTAACACGTTAGTCGCCTTAGTCAGCGTTGCGTCGCGACCGAACAAATAGCTTTGCTCTTTCACTATGGTCAAATACGCTTTGTTTAACGCATACGCGCGCTCTGGTGAAGGAGTAATGATGTCGTACACTGACTTGGCACGTTGCACTGCTTCCACCTTGACCATGCCTTTTTCATCAAACCATTTGGCCAGCATTTCTCCGTTCTGACGGAACTCATCGCCACCGCCCACGCGCTCCATATAAGTAAGGAACTCGCCTTTTTCCTCGTTAATATTTGGCACATCTTCAATTTCACGCAGGTCTATATAGCCCCACCCTGCTTGTCCGGGAACTTTCCGTGCAAATGAAAATGTTTGGTCGAAGGTTGACCCTACTGTTTTGTGACAGCCGTTACAAAACGCAAGCTCTTGATCGTGCTGTGCACGAAGTTCGCCCTGCTCATTTTCAATGAAGCCATTAATTGTCCAGCCAAAGCCGTTGTCTATCCCTTTTTCACCTAGGTAGCGGGTTTGGGGCAGCTTTTCAAAATGCTTATCTTTTGCTTCCGCATAATAGGCAGATGCTAAGCTTTCTCTGCTTCTGAACATATGCTTTTTCATGTAGCGCACTTCCTTCATACGCGGCGCGTTATAAATATTCCCGTTTTCATCCACGCCAATGTAGCGCACGGTATGTAAGAATTCTGTACCTTCGGGGTAAAGCATGTGCGCTAGCGGAACATCGCTTGCGTCGCCAACGTAATGCGACGAACGAGCAACTTCAGTTACGGATTCTGACAGCTTGCCGTCTTGATTAATGTCAATATTCAGTTCCACCTCATTAACCGGCGCTACAGTTAATGTGTCTAGCTCTTTAAGTGCCATTTCAACTAGGCTTAGGTTCAATGTGTAAATAGCTTTGTTGTAGTCGCCACTTAGCGTTTGAAAGTTTTCCGGAAGTCGGATCATGGCATCGCCCGTCGACCCGTTGGTCGGCCAGAAAGTGCTCGGGAAAGGTTTGTAGTTGTATGATACCCACCCGCTGCCATCTTTAGCAAAACCGTCGCTATCAAAGGCTTTATCAGCGGCGCTCAAGTTTTCAATACGCATGTACTCTGGCATGGCGTCATTGTTAAGCGAAACGGTGTAGTTGTCTTGCGCTATATATTTTTTAATCGTGGCATCATCAATGCCCGCAATTAGTGATGTACGGTCAATAAACAGGTTTTTCCAGC
This sequence comes from Alteromonas sp. CyTr2, assembly GCF_947311905.1. NCBI lineage: Bacteria > Pseudomonadati > Pseudomonadota > Gammaproteobacteria > Alteromonadales > Alteromonadaceae > Alteromonas > Alteromonas sp. CyTr2. Next base: position 19,065 of record NZ_CAMZMZ010000031.1, read on the forward strand.
TGTTTGTTAACCCTACGTTAGAAAATTCGTAGTTGCCCTGTAACGTACCATCGCCCATTTGATTAGGACGCTTTTCCATTGAATCGTAACTTTGGTGGCATGCATAACATGGGTTGTTAACACCTTCTGTTTTGGTGTAACACTGGGGAGGAATAACCGATTCAGGGTTATACACTTCATCGTGTTCAATATATGCCAGAGCGGGAATAGCATCGCCTTCTCGATAAGGATAAGCGTGGGTGCTGTCGGTCTTTTCGTGAGTAGAAGTAGGCAGTTGTGTGTCAACTGTAAAGCTTGTTGAGTTTTGCTCATAGTTTGACTGATTGTTCACGTCAGTACCCGTGTTATCAATGCATCCTACACTGATAAGTAGTGAAAGCAGAATGCTTACACCTGAAGTTATTTTTAACATTTTCATAATCGTCACAACGGAAAAATCCGGGCACATAAGTGCCCGGAGTATTTTTAAATTAAAAAGAAAACTTACTTATCTGCTGGCTCATACATCCACAGCGTATTGTTTTCTTGGAAACCGTCTTCACCGATAAGAATACGGCCGTCGTTCATCACCACTACGTTATCTGGTTGAGAAAGCTGTTCAACGTCACAACGCTCGGCGCCAGTTAGGCTTGAACGGTACGTACCGCCCATCACTACAGGTTCAATACGAGAGATGTTATAGCCTTCTTCAAGCTTGGCACGATAAACGCCACCACAGTCTTTAACGCGGGCAGAAAGCTGCATATCGCCTTCACCGTCAATCATTGTGTTGTCGATATCAGCGATGCCGATGTAAAGGTATGCATTCTGTACCACTTCACCTTCGATAGTATCTACACCTTCAACCGCTTCTTTTGCGCGTTTCTGGTTGATTGAGATACCTTCCAGTTTTCTCCACTCTGCGGTAGCCCCTTTAAGACGGGCCGCTGCACGACTCTCTAAGAACGCTACGCGGTTATCCATTGGCTGTCCTGCTGTTACGCTAGAGCCACCTTCCTCTACCGTTGGATAGGTCGCATCGCCATCAGCCCATGCTTGAACGTCGGCCATAGTAATGTAAGAGCTTTGTCCATCCACGTAATCGTCGGTACCAATACCATTGTATTCATCAATCCACGCGCGAATAGTCAGGTTATCACCGCTAGCTAATTCCACCCATTCAACCGCAAAACCAGTTGTCGCAGGATCATTCTGACCTGCATCCTGAGTGAGCTTAGCGCCGTAAAGTGTACCTGCCGATAAGTCTTCAGCTGTGTCTGCGACAAACTTAAACAGTACGCCACCCGTATCATCTTGAGAAAGGTAAACCGTTTTACCGTCAGGCATGACCGTTGAGTTCTCATGCTCGTACCGGCCCATGGCAAAATGCTTAACAATAACCGGCTCATCAGCCAACGGCTCTGTTACTTCCGCAATGTAGCCATAGTTGTAAGGGTTTGGCGCATCTGGCGCCGTCATTTGCCACATACGACCTAAGCGCGCATCTGTAGAAACGGCCTCTGGGTTATTCCAGCTTGGTGATGTTGTCGTATCCACCGCCGAATCAACCACCCACTCTTCTGAAGTAAGCGGTGTACCCCAAGGTGACATTGAACCAAAGCAGTTTGCCGCCGTTCCCCACACTGGCGAGAAATCCAGCATCATGGCTTCAGTTACTTCCCACATACCAAACTCGTCTTTTTCAACTTTCATGCGGCTCATACCGCCAGGAAGCTCTTCCCAGTTCGAGAAAAGGTAACCTTCGCCTTCGGCGGTTGATATGAAGCCGTTAAAATCAGGCATGTCATTTTCAAGAACCAACTCTTCGCCATCCAACGTGTAGATGTGACCTAAGCCTTCTGGTAGGTCAGTACCGAAAGTGTCGCCCGTTTGTCCGAGTACTTGATATTGACCAATGGCAGAAACCACCAGCTCTTTTTCTTCATCTGAGCTTGGTACAGGTGAATTTGGTAATGTTACTGGCAGATTGTTGAAGTTAGCACCTGCAAGCACGCCCACTGTACCGGTGTTGATAGGCATTGCATTTACACTGGTTGTCGCCGCATTAGTGCCAGACGGGTGCTGAACGTTAAAAAATAAATCGCCTTCGTCTGTTAAGAATATACCGGTCACTTCTGCACCAAGTGGAACCGTAGCGATACGTGTTAGCGTACCTGCACTATCACCTTGAGGACCTTGATCGCCCACCGGGCCTTGATCTCCTACTGGGCCTTGCTCACCTACAGGGCCTTGTACACCGTCTTCGCCATCGTCACCTTCCAGTGAACAGGCAGTCATCCCTAGTGTTACAGCCAGTGCTATCGCTGAATACTTAATTCCACGAAGAGTTTCGCTTTTCATTATAGTTCCTTGCTTATACTTGTTTTCGATGTTGAGTGGAGGTAAGCAGAAGACTCACCTCAGTAAACGGTCTTAGCGGGCGAAAGTCTGGAGGACATTTGTGACATTCCGGTGACAGTGAATTGACACCAAAATGAAGCTTTATTGACACAAGGGTATGAAAAAACGAATAAAACAAATGCGAAGATTTACGAAGGCGCTGTAATCATTGGGATTATTGAATGATCAATCAAGAAAACCTAAACCACTCAGTCAGTTTATGAATTATTTGTTTCACAATACTGGTCAGAGCTTTGTGCCCGTGAACACAACAGCACATAACTGCTTGAAAGTTGGATGGGCTAAAATGGAAAAAGTGGGTAGTTGAAGAAGGCAATTAGAGAAAGACATAATATAAGCTAACGGGCTACGCATTTCGCTACAGCCCGCTAGCCTGGTCGCTAAGTAATACTTAGTTTAAGACGGTAAGAGGATGATTATACATCTTTAATTTATTAACCAGATAATCTTCAAACTGCTTTGCAGTTTGTACATCACTGCTGCGCTTAGGCCAAACCGCGAGAATTTTATAATCTAAAGCGGTTAAAGGTTTGAACAATACAAGGTGGTCATGTTCACCCTCGAATACGTTTTCGACCTGATCTAACCGATAAACAACGGCCAACCCTAAGTTGTCATTATCTGCCAAGATACTTTGCGTTCCCCAAGTCGCTACAACGCCCCACTCTCCACGCTCGGCTTTAATCACCTGCATTCCATCATGCGCCACTAGACCTGCGACAATATTATCCGATGGCTCTGATACAGAAACGCTGATGTGGGTGGTGGGGTCAAACGCATCAATTCGATAGTGCGTGGTAACGTCGATGCTGTCCGCTTTCGCATCAGACGATGACCACCCTTCGTAGCCAACCTCGAACTCAGCCCGCAACTGAGAGTTCGAGACTAATTGGTATTGCGTATTCTCTACATGCTGAAAGTGCATAACTGTCTGCGTTGAGGAGTCTTGGGTTTCTTGTTCTGTTAATCGACCTAGCGCACCCACGCCCAACGATTTACCAACTTTAAGCGCGTCTCCACCCCACGAAGATAAATTATGATAGCTATCGTAGCCGTCTTGCCCCACCTCAGGTAATACTACACTGTCGTTCGCTTTAACAAAGACATCAATAGCGTTACGCCAATCAAGATAAAGGCGATAGCCCATTTGATCAGACTCCCAGCCTGGTCCTTCGTAACGCAAAAAGTAAGAATGATCGGTCAATTGCGGAGGCGATGTGAATGAGGTAACTTCTTCAAAAGAAAAACCCTCAGCGCTATATACTGCGTCTTGCCACTCTCCTCCTGTTCTTACGGAAAGTTCAGCGTGCGCCCGGTCTTTAAGGTTAACATTCGTAGCTTGCTCAGGTGGCATAAGTTCCAATGACGCACTACTTCCTGGCGCAATGGATGCTGCACCTAGTAACACCGCTTGCCCTTCGCTATTCTCAATCCATTCTGACGGATATTGCTTTAACTTCCACCCCGAATATTGCGGGGGCAGAGATACTTCAAAAATTTGATCGCCGCTACCACCGTCTGCCGAATTTTTCACCTTAACAGACAAAGCCGAATTTATATCCCCTTGTGAGCAACTTGCCAATAATGGCACCAAAATTAGACCTATCTTACTAAATTTCATCACTTTTATGCTCTCCATCGGTTGTTAACGCATTTAACTAATTAACGATATTTATAAACAATATATTGACAAATGCCACCGGTGGCAATTATTTTAAATTTTGTTAACGAGATTTTTCAATTTAGTATGTCGATAAAATTCGTCATACCCATGAACCATTTAGTGAAAGGTAAATTACATGGTCAACTTTAGCCTAGAAGGTAAAACCGCATTAGTGACCGGAGCAAGTCGAGGTATAGGCCAAGCGCTTGCTTTAGCACTCGCCACTTCTGGCGCCTTCGTCATCTGCGCCAGCTCTCGACCAGGTGGATGTGACGAGACACTACGTAAAATTCAAAGTGAAGGTGGTCAAGCCATGGCATTAGATGCCGACCTCGCTGATGCCGACGCGGTAGTTAAACTTGCTGAAGATGCCTTAAGCATTAAAGGACACATCGACATCCTGCTGAATAACGGCGGCACTATTTTCAGAGCACCAGCAACCGACTTTCCTTTTGACGAGTGGAAAAACGTGCTTGCTGTCAACATCGATTCAGCTTTCCTACTTAGCCAAACTATTGGCAAGACGATGGTAGAACGGGGACAAGGCAAAATCATCAATATTGCATCAATGTTAAGTTATACAGGTGGCATCACCGTTCCTGCCTACACCGCGAGTAAGCACGCCATTGCGGGCCTTACGAAAGCGCTAGCAAACGAATGGGGCCAATACAATGTGCAGGTGAACGCAATTGCGCCAGGTTACATCAAAACCGATAACACCCAAGCACTGCAAGATGATGAAACGCGCAGTGCTGAAATTTGTGCCCGCATTCCAGCTAATCGCTGGGGGGAAAGTGATGATTTAGCAGGTGCGGCGGTATTTCTTGCGAGCGCAGCAAGCAATTACGTAAACGGCCATATCCTTGCTGTCGACGGCGGCTTTCTAGCACGTTAATTCACGAATGGGGGATACAGCCATGAGCGATAGAAAAGACATGAGCAAGAAAATAGACACCCGATATGCTATCGGTCGTAAAGAGGCCAATGCTTACAACACGCAAGAATTGCGTGACGCGTTTTTAGTCGACACCCTAATGACACAAGGTGAAGTCGTATGGATATACACCCACTACGAACGCTTTATGCTTGGAAGTGCCGTACCGACAACGTCAGCGCTAACGCTAGAAACCATTGAAGATCAGTTAAAGATGCCGTTCTTTACCGCCCGTCGCGAAGTCGGTGTAATTAATATCGGCGGGCCCGGAACCATTACTGTTTCAGGCACCACTTATCACCTAGATAATGAAGAGGCCTTGTACATCGGACAAGGCAATGAAGAAGTCATTTTTGAGTCGGACAATGCGTCCAATCCTGCCAAATATTACTTAAACTCGGCGTCGGCTCACCACGCCTATCCCTGCAAGAAAATAGGCAGCACAGATGCAAACATCCTTCACTTAGGCAGCCAGGAAACCTCCAACAAGCGTGATATCAAACAGTTACTTATCAATACTGTTGTCGATACTTGTCAGCTTCAAATGGGCCTAACGCGTCTGCATACAGGCTCTGTCTGGAACACCATGCCAGCTCATCAACATGACCGACGCAATGAAGTGTACTTTTACTTTGATATGGATAGCGAAAGCCGCGTATGTCACTTCATGGGCGAACCTCACGAAACTCGCCATATTTTTGTAGCGAATGAAGAAGCCGTGGTATCGCCACCTTGGTCCATTCATTGTGGTGTAGGTACTGGAAGCTATGCATTTATCTGGGGAATGGCAGGTGAAAACCTGGATTACGATGATATGGATAAGTTTCCGCCTTCACAGTTGCGTTAAGCAGCCCTGCTCTAAATAGGTGTAATGATTATGTTGCGGTATATAAAACTCACACTGTCAGCCACGGCCCTGTTGCTAGCCTCGGCGTGTTCGCAAAATGAACTGCAAGGCGAGGTCACCGTATTGCGCTTGGGGCATACGCTGGACACTCAACACTCAGTACATAAAGCAATGGAATATCTTGGAGAGCGCCTAGATTACTATTCTGACGGTACAATGAGTGTGGTTATTTACCCGAGCAGCCAGCTGGGAACCGAGAGGGAGATGGTAGAACTGCTGCAGATTGGCTCACTCGCCATGACTAAGGTGTCGGCAAGTCCTTTGGAAGGGTTTGCTCCCGAAATGAAGATTTTTAGCATTCCCTACATTTTCCGCGATAACGAACACTTCTGGCGTGTATTAAACAGCGATTTAGGCGATGAGTTGCTATCTGGTGTTGAAGACTTTCGACTTAAAGGTCTCGGCTATTACGATGCGGGAAGCCGCAGTTTTTACACCAACGACAAACCAATAGAAACACCAAGCGATCTGAACGGACTCAAAATTCGCGTGTTGAACAGCCCCACTGCAGTAGCAACAGTTCGCGCACTTGGAGGAGCTGCAACCCCCGTTGCCTGGGGAGAACTGTACACTGCGCTTCAGCAAGGCGTTGTAGACGGCGCAGAGAATAACCCGCCCAGCTACTACCTTTCACGTCATTATGAAATTGCCCGTTACTACAGCCTTGACGAGCATACCAGTGTTCCAGACGTCATGCTGGCATCGCTGCCGGTATGGGAAAGTTTGAATGAACAGCAGCGAACGTGGCTAACCAAAGCAATGGAAGACTCTGTTGAATACCAACGCGAACTTTGGAAAACATCTACGCAAGCCTCTTTAGAAAAGGTAAAAGCCGAAGGCGTCACAGTTATTACGCCTGATAAAGCGCCTTTCGTTGAAGCGGTAAAGCCTTTTCATAAGAGCTTTGAAAACACGCCAATTGGCGACTTAATTACGCAAATAAAAGCGATGTAACAATGACAATAATACGCCTCATCGATAAAGCCTTAGCCGGCACCCTTATTATTGCCATGGTAAGTATTTTACTTACCGTAATTTGGCAAGTGGTCTCACGTTACGTACTTAAAGACCCTGCTTCGGTCACCGAAGAGCTGTCTAGGTTCATACTTATTTGGATTGGCATCTTAGGTGCGGCCTACGCCTATCGCCAAAACGCGCATTTGGGGTTCAACTTAATTGTTGAGCGTCAGTCTCGTAAAGTGAAACGCCTTCTACTTACCTGCGTTGAAGTCATTGTCATTATCTTCTGTGTTTTGGTGATGGTTTACGGCGGCGCTGAACTAGTGTCTCTTACATTAGAGCTAGAGCAAATCTCAGCGGCGCTAGGTGTAAAAATGGGCTTTATCTATAGCGTGCTTCCCTTATCTGGAGGCCTTATCATTGCCTATGCACTGGTTAACATTACTGCACTTTGGCGAAACAACAATAAGGAGTCAGCGTAATGGAACTGACCGGTATTATCTTAGTCGTCGCCTTTTTTGTACTCCTTCTTTTAAATGTTCCTATTTCAATCAGCATTGGTGTAGCCACGCTGCTTGCTATGGTAATGAGCATGGACATTGCTCCGGCAACCATTACTATTGCCCAGCGTATGGCAGGTGGTCTTAATAGCTTTGCGCTCTTGGCAATCCCATTTTTTGTTTTATCTGGCCTTATCATGGGACGCGGCGGGATAGCCAAGCGATTAATTGAATGTGCAATGGCGCTTATTGGTGCCCTTCCCGGTGGTTTAGCCTTAGTAAATGTTGTTTCCTGCATGCTGTTTGGTGCAATTTCAGGGTCTGCAGTAGCGACTACGTCTGCTATTGGCAGCTTCATGTTGCCCGAAATGAAGAAAGCTGGCTACGAGCCGAATTTTAGCGCAGCGGTCACTGCCGCTGCATCAACTACGGGAATGTTAATTCCGCCAAGTAATATCTTAATTGTATACGCAATCGCTAGCGGTGGTGTATCCATCGCCGCCCTCTTTATGGCTGGCTATATTCCAGGCATTATGGTGGGTCTAGCGCTCATGCTGGTGTGCTTTATCTACGCAAAAATGAAGGGATACCCGCTATCGCCGCGACTTCCTATTAAAGTAGTTGTCGAAAAAACTATCGCAGCACTCCCTTCCCTATTCCTCATATTCTTAGTGATTGGCGGCATTGTGGGCGGCGTTTTTACCGCTACTGAAGCAGGTGCCATTGCGGTGGTTTACTCATTGCTGTTAGCTGTGGTGTTTTATAAAGAAGTGGATGCGAAAGCCCTACCTGATATTTTCTTGAAGGCGGCAGAAACGACGGCAATTGTAATGCTGCTTATCGCGGCCTCAACAGCGATGTCTTGGCTATTGTCGTTCGAGAACATTCCGCAAACTTTAAGTAACGCATTGTTGTCGATAAGCGATAACCCATTACTTATTCTTCTCTTAATCAACCTATTGCTTATCGTAGTTGGTGCATTCTTGGATATGACACCTGCCGTACTTATTTTTACGCCCATATTTTTGCCGGTGGCCTTAGAACTTGGAATGAGCGAACTGCAATTCGGCATCATGCTCGTGCTCAACCTGTCTATCGGATTGTGCTCACCGCCCGTCGGCGCCGTACTTTTCATTACCTGTGCCATTGCCAAAACCAAACTTGAGAACATCATTCGACCGCTAATACCTTTATATGTGGCTATGTTTGTCGTTCTTATGCTAGTTACGTATGTCGCATGGTTCAGCGAAGCGCTACCACGTGCACTAGGATTTTAGTAAGGTAGAATCATCAAAACTGAAAGGTGTGGTCAGGCGGAGTTTGATCACACGAACTTTCACTTTTGAGTAACAAAAACATATTGCCCGTATTTGTGTGGTAATATCGGAAGTAACGACATAATAGCGCGGAAAAACAGAGAATTATGAACAAGCGCCCGACTATCAATGATGTTGCAGCCCTAGCAGGTGTTTCAAAGCGTACCGTGTCACGCGTCATTAACGGTGCGACCAATGTGGGAAAAGCAACACGTGAGCGCATTGAAGCGGTCATTCAAGAAACGGGGTTTGCCCCTGACAAGCAAGCGCGTGGTTTAAGTACTAGCCGCTCATACTTGATAGGCCTAATTTACGACAACCCCGATGCCTTGTATATCGACCAAGTGCAAAGAGGCGTGTTAAGCATATGTTCTCAAAAGGGTTATGAGTTAGTTGTACACCCTTGTAGTTATAATGCCGAAGGTTTTGTAGAAGACTGTATTAACTTTGTACGTCGTTCAAACATAGACGGTGTCATCATATTGCCACCGGTATCCGAATCGAAGTTATTAGCCGACGCGCTGCAACAAAAGAGCATTAACTATGTGCGAATGGCGTCAGTAGATTTAGATGACCATCAAAATATCGTAGTGAGTGACGACAGAGCTGCTTTAAGTGATTTAGCGCGCTATATGGTTTCACTAGGTCATAAAGACATTGGCATCATCAGCGGTCCGCAACAGTATTATTCCTCAAAAGAGCGTTTGGAAGGCTTTGTTGAAACGCTTAACGGCCTGGGTGTCGATGTACCTAAAAACAGGGTAATTGAGGGTAAAAACAGCTTTGAAAGCGGTATAGAATGCGCGCGTCAATTGCTTATTCAGTCACCACGAGTTAAAGCTATTTTTGCAAACAACGATGAAATGGCAGCAGGCGTATTGAAAGTGGCTCATGAAATGGGAATAACCGTACCTGACGAACTATCCGTCGCGGGGTTCGATGACAACCTACTTGCTGCCCGTGTAATCCCTGCCCTTACTACTGTTCAACGTCCCGTTGGCGATATGGCAGCTATCGCAGCGCGTAAAATCATCGCGCACATCGAAGGCAGTGAAGTTAGTGAAACCGAAACGTATCTGGTCAAACCTCACCTAATTATTCGCGATTCAATTAAAAAAGTGTGATTTTTTACAATGAAGTGTTGCTAACACTTCTTTTTCGACCTATTATGCCACCGGTGGCACTACAATAAAAAAGAATGTTAAAAATAAACAATTTGTAAACAGAGCGTAAAAAGCAACGTTTTCTAATCTATCGCTCTTTTTAAATACACAGTGCTTATTTAACAACGCTTAGCGGTTAAATAAGCCGTAAAGATAAAGCAGGACTTGTAATGGACGTTAAAACACAACTAGTTAAAGTGCATAATAACGATAACGTTGCGGTTGCAACCTGCCCTATCGTGGCTGGCACTTACATCGCTGAATATGACATTACAGTTAGCCAAGACATTCCTGCTGGCCATAAAGTTGCCTTAGTTACCCTGTCAGACGGTGGCGACATCGTAAAATATGGTTTCAGCATTGGTGCTGCAACAAGCCAAATTAATGCTGGTGAACATGTTCACAGCCATAACGCAAAGACTAAGTTAAAAGGCACTGAACAATACGTTTACGCGCCGTCAAATACCGCTTCAAAACAAAACCATCTTACTTCTGGGTTACAGTTCATGGGCTACAGAAGAGAAAATGGAAAAGTGGGTATTCGCAATGAAGTATGGATCATCAATACCGTAGGCTGCGTAAATCGAACAGCAGACCGTATTGCCAACGAATGTAATCGTCGTTTCTCTAGCGAGTGCGACGGGTTCCGCGCATTCACCCACCCTTTTGGCTGTTCTCAGCTGGGCGATGATTTAGATGACACGCGCACTATCTTAGCCTCTCTCGCATCTCACCCGAACGCTGGTGCGGTGTTAATTGTAGGCTTGGGTTGCGAAAACAATCAGCTTAAGAGTTTACTGCCTCACGTTGATAAACCGGCAAATCGGGTTCGCTTCTACAACGCACAAGAAGTGGTAGATGAGTTAGAAGAAGGCGTCAATGCGGTTTATGACTTGTTAAAAGTAATGGCTAATGACAAACGTGAGCCGATCGACGCTAGCGAATTAACCTTAGGCATGAAGTGTGGTGGTAGCGACGCTTTTAGCGGTATTACTGCCAATCCAACAGTAGGGCGTGTTACCGATTTAATGTGTAATCTAGGTGGCTCGGTCATTTTAACCGAAACGCCAGAAATGTTTGGTGCCGAACAGCTCTTAATGAATCGCGCTAAAAACAAAGACGTATTTGAGGCGTTTAACTCGCTGATTGATGAGTTTAAGAACTACTTTATCGCCCACAACCAACCTATTTACGAAAACCCGTCTCCAGGCAATAAAGCTGGCGGATTAACCACGCTAGAAGAAAAGTCACTCGGCGCGGTTCAAAAAGGTGGAACCTCTATTATTCAGTCTATCTTGCAGTATGGCGAGCCAAAGCAAGACAAAGGCTTAAGTTTATTACAAGCACCTGGTAACGATGCCGTTAGTTCAACGGCGTTGGCAGCATCGGGGGCACATATCGTTTTATTCACCACAGGCCGAGGCACGCCCCTTGGTTTTCCTGTACCCACAGTCAAGATATCGTCAAATTCAGATATCGCTAATAAGAAGCCACATTGGATAGATTTTAACGCTGGACAAGTTCTGGAAGGCGTCTCTATCGATAAGTGTGCCGAAGCGCTACTCCAACATTGTTTGGCAGTGGCATCTGGTCAACAAACCTGCAACGAGAAGAATGGCAGCCATGAGATTGCTATTTGGAAACGTGGCGTCACCCTCTAAAAGAGAGCGTTATGGAATCGATATTATTACATGAAGATAGACTTTTTCCTGCCGATGAAGCAACCCGAAGTGTTGCAAAGGCGCTGTATAAGGAAATTCGAGATCTCCCTATCATAAGTCCACATGGCCATACTGACCCACGTTGGTTTGCACAAAACAATAATTTCACCAATGCAACCGAGTTGTTTATCACCCCTGATCACTATGTGTTCAGAATGCTGTATAGCCAAGGTATTAAATTAACCGATATTGGTGTGCCACGTTGGGACGGCGGCGAAACGGAAAAGGATCCACGTAAAATCTGGAAACTTCTGGCAGATAACTATCATCTATTTGCTGCCACACCATCGCGTTTGTGGTTAGACACTGTATTTCACGATGTATTTGGTTTGCGCGAGATGTTGTGTAGCGACAACGCAACGCATTATTACGACCACATCACTGCGCAGCTTCAAGGGGATGACTTTAAACCCCGTGCGCTGATGGACCGCTTCAATATTGAAGTGATTGCTACCACCGAAGGCGCGCTTGATGCCCTTCCCCATCACGCAGCGATTAAAGATACACCGTGGGCAAAGCGGGTTATCACCACCTTTAGACCTGATGATGTAGTCGATGCTTCACGCGAAGATATTGTTTCAAACATTGAGAAACTTGGTGAACTCACCGGTGAAGACACTGCAACCTGGCAGGGCTACCTGAACGCAATTCGTGCACGACGTGCCGTCTTTAGAGAGCACGGTGCGACAGCAACAGATCACGGACACCCAACGGCGAACACAGCTGATTTAAGTGAAGCTGAGTGTATTGCTTTATTCGATAAAGTAAGAAGCGGAAACAGTAACGCTGAAGAGCAAGAGCTATTTAGAGCCCAAATGCTTACCGAATTAGCGGGAATGAGTGTAGAAGACGGCATGGTGATGCAAATTCACCCTGGTTCGTTTAGAAACCACAACAGTCAGCTCTTTACACAGTTTGGTCGCGATAAAGGCCACGACATTCCAATGCAAACAGATTTTGTTAAAGCGCTTCGCCCGTTACTCGGTAAATACGGTAACGAGCCTAACCTCGACATTATTCTATTTACATTAGATGAAACCACGTACAGCCGTGAATTAGCACCACTTGCAGGCCACTACCCTTGCCTGAAACTTGGTCCTTCTTGGTGGTTCCACGATAGCCCTGAAGGCATGTTGCGCTTTAGACATCAAGTGACAGAAACCGCAGGTTTCTTCAATACTGTTGGTTTTAATGACGATACGCGCGCGTTCTTGTCTATTCCTGCACGTCACGATGTTGCCAGACGCATTGATTGTCGCTTCCTTGCACAGCTAGTTGTGGAGCACCGCATCAGTGAAACAGAAGCGGCCAGCATTGCAAGAAAACTCACTTATGATTTTGCTAAACAAGCGTACAAACTGGGGTAATCATGACAAAGCCGTTATCAATTTCAACGCTACCTCTTTTAAGTGACAGCGTAAGTAAACCAAATTACGATCTGGAAGCAACCGGTTGTGGCATTGTGCATATTGGTCCAGGTGCCTTTCACCGTGCGCACCAAGCGTATTATACCGAACAGGCGCTGGCTTATGGCGGTGACTGGCGCATTCACGGTGTGTCAATGCGCAGCGCATCTCTTAAAGAAGCGTTGAGTACACAAGACAATCTCTATGCGTTGTGTATTGTTGATAACGAGCCTGAAACCCACATTATCGGCGCAATTAAAACCCTTTCTACATTAGCACATGATCGTGAAGACATTGTTGCTGCACTGGTAAACAAGCAAACTAAAATTGTGACGCTTACCGTGACAGAAAAGGGCTATTGCCTTAATGCGCAAGGTCACTTAGATACTGATCATCCGGATATTAAAGCTGATTTAGTCACGCCAGAAACACCGGTAAGTGCAGTTGGCCTAATTGTGCAAGCGCTGGCACAACGTAAGCAGGCAGGCTATGCAGATATTACCATTATCAGCTGTGACAACGTGTCAGACAACGGTAAAAAGCTGCAAAAAGCGGTGACCGAGTTCGCCAATAAAACGGACGAATCACTCGGTCAATGGATCAGCGAGAACATCGCCTTCCCCTGCACTATGGTTGACAGTATTACGCCAGCAACTGAAGACAGCTTTAAAGCCAACGTTGCCGCTGAGCTGGGTTTAACTGATAACTGGCCTATTCAGCGAGAGGCATTTACTCAATGGGTGGTTGAAGATAATTTTTCTGGCCCACGACCTGCTTGGGATAAAGTTGGCGTTACTTTTACTCATGATGTGAGCTTCTTTGAAAAAGCTAAGCTTCGCATTCTAAACGGCACACATTCAACACTGGCCTACATAGGGTTATTGCTTGGCAAGGAAACCGTATTCGACGCAATGCGTACCCCAGCCATAAAGCAGCTGATTCAAACCATGTTGAAAGAAGAAATTGTTCCGTCTCTATCCAGTGATAACGAGAATGCCGATAGCGGAACACAAGACTTCGATCTGAACGCTTACGCACAAGACATTGTTAAGCGCTACGAGAACAAGCATATTCGCCACCTGTTGTCGCAAATTGCTTGGGATGGGTCACAGAAAATCCCATTTCGAATTCTCGACACAGTACGCGATAACCTAAAAGCAAAACGAAATATTGATTTGCTCTGCAGTGCCGTTGCGGCATGGTGCCTATTTGTAAACAACAAGGCGCGCTTAAACGAAACTATCACCGACCCGCTAGATAGTATGTTAAGGGCTACAGCAAAATCGGTAGACTTTCAGGCAATAGAACTTGCTAAAAAATTGCTATCTCTTGAAACCATGTTCGCTGAACTGTCGGTAAACACTACGTTCAAAGAAAAAGTGCTCGAAAAAGTTAATCAGCTGCTTAGCATTTTATCGCACGAAAACAGCAACGAAGGTCAGCAAGGTTCTGCTCCCACTACGTTAACAGAAAGTTCGCTAGATTCACTAAAAGGAACCGCGTGATGAAAAGTACCTTTTCCATGCTTAAAGGCGCCCCATTACTCCCTATTATTCAGCCTAAATCTGTTGACGAGGGGCTTCACCTAGCAGAAGCAATTGCAAATAGCGGCCTGTGCAACATAGAAGTAGTGAAACGCAGCGACGCAGCATTTGAAGCCCTGTCAGCGATTAGAAAACAGTTTCCTGAACTCGTTGTGGGTATGGGCACATTGTTAAATCGCAACCACGTATTTGAAGCGTTGGATGCAGGCGCGCAATTTTTGATAACGCCCACAAGCTCAGAGACATTGCTCGATACACTGATTGCGTCTAATGCACCCTTTTTGCCAGGTGTCGCTACGCCTGCCGATATTCTTTTGGCGCACCAAAAAGGCATTCGCGAAATGAAGTTCTTTCCTGCAAGTCTTAGCGGCGGAACACCTTTTCTTAAAGCTATTTCAAGCGTATTTAGCGATGTTTCCTTCTGCCCTACCGGCGGCATTAATGGCGACAACGCGAATGAGTATCTCTCGCTTGGAAATGTAAGAGCAGTAGGCGGTACATGGATGATGCCGAAGGCAGCCATTGAAGCAAAAAATTGGCAAGCTATAACTTTGGCATGTCAACAAAGCCTAACATTGTTTGATGAGGCTGCGGCATGAGCATAGTTGATACCAACCAAAGAATGGTTATTTTTGGCGAGTGCATGGTAGAGCTTCGAAGCACTCAGCGTGAGTCATCAGTTAGTACGCGCGATGAAAACACAGATAATAATCTGATGGCGAAAAGCTTTGCTGGCGACACGTTCAACACTGCGGTTTATTTAAAACGCTGCTTGCCTTCATCTTCCATTAGTTACTTAACGGCGATCGGCGCAGACTTTTTAAGCGATGAGCTGCTGTTTAAAATGGGTGAGCACGAAATTAACACTGATTTAGTGTTTCGCTCGTCGTCGCGTAACCTTGGCCTGTATATGATCCGCAACGACAACGAAGGTGAAAGAACCTTTGCATATTGGCGTAACCAGTCTGCGGCAACACAGACGCTCAACATTATGAACGGCGCTGAATTTGCTTGTGATTGGTTTTATTTGAGCGGTATCTCTATTGCCATTTTAGACGACGAACAGCGCGCTACACTTTTCGAACTAATTTCGTCCCTCAAGGCCAAAGGCAGTAAGATTGCCTTTGATCCTAATTATCGAGCTCGCCTTTGGTCATCTCAAGAAGATGCCAAATACTGGACGGGTAAGGCATATGCTGAAGCAGACTTGGCGTTCCCAGGTGCAGACGACCATTTAATGCTGTTTGGCCACACTAATGCTGATGAAATATTTAGCTATTTAGCCGACAAACAGATTGAAGAAATCGTGATGAAAAACGGGGCGGTTGGCGTTCATATACTCCGTCAACAAGAACAGTGTATTGTGCCTGTTGAGCGTGTTGAACAGGTGGTTGATACAACGGCTGCTGGCGATGCATTTAATGGCGGTTATATGGCCGCTCGACTTGCAGGTAGAAAGCCTGTTGAGAGCGCGAGCTATGGGGCAAAAGTGGCAGCGACAGTGATTACCTACCCCGGTGCCATTATATCAGGCGATGCCTTCACTAATCACATACCGTCGCTATAGTCGGTATGTGACATTCCTCTTTCTTTTCTCTTCTATTTCCTGCCATTGTAACCATAAGCAAGCACGCTAATTAAAATAAAGGCGATCCCCCAATAAAAAAACGCGGCACGCCCGCAATAACGCGCCACTTCATTTTTATGTGAGCTTACAACGTGTCTCGATATACGTATTTTGACAGTGGGTGCGCTGTCGCTTTTAGCTGTCGCACGAATATTTGCGACATTTTCGCCGCGCCCACAACGTTCAAGTGAGTGTCGTCCGTTTTGCCTTCAGGGTAGCGCGCATAAAGGTCGGCGGGCACCTTAATGAAGTAATGGTTGCTGTTAGGCTCCCCTACCTGTGCAAGAAAATCGCAAGTTAAAGCGTTCATAGGAATAAATGGCACGTTATTTTGTGCTGCCACTTTCTTCGCTGCATCGGCATACGCCAGCAACGTCCGTTTTAATACACCTTCCTCAGTGAAATGTCGCCTGCAAATACTACTTGCGATAATCACTGATGCCCCTTTTGCTTCAACATCCTGAACAAACTGATTCAAGTAAGCTGGATAAGCATTTTCCGGGTCGGCATAGCGAGCAGGATCCGACTGTTTTTGATCGTTATGACCAAACTGAATAGCCACAAAATCACCTTCAGACAGATCGGATAACAGAAGCTGCCAGCGTCCCTCATCTACAAATCGCTTTGTGCTTCTGCCGTTAGCCGCGTGGTTTTTAATATTAAGATTAGGCAGCATGAATTCAGGAAGCAATTGCCCCCACCCACGTTCTGGATATGACAACATAGGCTTGTCTGACATGGTTGAATCGCCGACCAGATGTAGGGTAACTGGCTTTTTGTAGGGTGGAGCTTTTACAGCCTCTTCACTGCCTTTATAAGTAGCGCTTTGGATTGAAGCACTTTGGGAACCCGAACTGGTAAGTGCATAAGCGCTAGATTGCGCCGCGTAACTAATGTGAAGTGTACTCGTGCCTTGCTGGTCTGCCACTGCAGAAGTACTAGATACAGCCAAAACGCTTGCAAGACTGAAGCGAAGCGCGGTGAATATTTTCCCTGTGGTGGGTTTACTTGAATTTTTCACACCTTTTCTCCTTCTCAATATTTCTATTGTTGCGATGCAAATTGCTCAAAAAGTGAGGTAGAGGCGTGCTGAACTCCTCCCGGCCTACACTTTTTGCACATAAAAAAGGCCATCATTACGATGGCCAAACACACCCGTCTTCACGGAACACAACATTTAATTATTATCTCAGGCCGGCCAACATAATTGGCCGGCCTGTTTTTTTACATAGTATAACGAGCGCCAAGGAAGAACTGACGGCCCGTGTGGTTGTACTCACGTACCAAGTTCAAAGAGCCATCACCCGTGGTAAACAAGCGCTCGTACTCATCGGTAAGGTTAATGACTTCAAAGGTCAACGTTAGCTCGTCGTTTACGTTGTAAAATGACGAGAAATCTACCTGCGTAGGTCCTGTCGTACCGTGCGCAACGTTACCATTGCTGCCAGTAAAGTCTGTCAGGTAATCGTCGCGTTTGTTAACTGACACACGCGCACCGTATTGGTCTGTTTCGTAATACACCGTAAAGTTGTACGATGTTTCACTCATACCTTCGATGTCGTCAGCATTAACGTGCGTATAGTTCGACACGATACCCATGTTTTCGAACAGTCCTGGTAAGAAACTTAGCGGCTGCTGATAAATTAACTCATAACCGCTTACACTTCTGTCTTCAGCGTTAATTGGACTGCTATGCTCGTATGGAATAGTGCGTGGGTCTAGCGCAATTACAGGGTCAAACTGTGCATCGTTGTCGATAAAGTCGTAGTAAGCACTGTCGACTAAACGCTCTTCTGATGCGCGAACAATCCAGTTATCAATGTCTTTGTAGAACACTGTTGCTGCTAGTAGCGCTTCGTCATCGAAGTACCATTCAACACCAAAGTCAACGTTGTTCGACGTAAACGGATCAAGGAATGGGTTCCCCACGCTCACCGAGCCGTTAATATAATCAAAGCTTGGGTTACCAGGGTTTAATGAGTTCAGGCTTGGGCGAGTCATAGACTGTGTTAAGCCAAGGCGAACAACTACGTCATCAGTTGCTTCAAGTGCTAAGTTAACTGCTGGTAAAAAGTTATTGTACTCGTTTTCGATTTGTACCGTTTCGCCTTGAATAAAGCCTTCAGAGGTTGTGGTTGTTTTCACATAACGCACACCGTAATTAGCGCGAAGTAACATGTCGGCAATCTCATAGCTCGTATCAAGCTCAAGGTACATAGCTGATGTTTCTTCGCCTACTTGCCAGCTTTGTGCAGAACGCGGTGTCCAAACAACATCTAACAATTGGCTATTAATAGCGTCAAAGTCGGCTACAAGGAACGGGTCAAGAGGGCCGTCAAAACCACTTCCGAAATCGTCTACCGGCATAATTTCAGCAAAACCTACTGCCGAGTCTTGATCTGGGAAGCCATTTATTTGCTCTTCACTGTAGGTTACAACACGGTCATTGTAGGCAAAGCCAGCCTTAATAGTGACTTCATCACCTAAGTATGTCGCATCAAATTTGACCGTGTCGTTTTCACGCAATACATCAGTAGCACGTAATCGGCCATCGCTTAGGTTATAGTTGCTTGCATCGTTAACATCGTAACCGTAAGTCACTTCTGGCGCGTTGCTGTTATTGCTAAAGTCAAAGCCGTAGCTGGTTTCTTCCAGCAACGTCATATTGTAACGATATTGCTCTGAACGAGCGTCAGACTCTGCTGTTCCGGCCATCATATCAAGTTTAAGGTTTTCACCAATAAACCACTCGCCAGAAATTACAAATTGGCTAAAGTCAGTGGTTGATTCTTGTAAACGGCTTTCAATACGCGATTTGATACCGTCGTACGTACCAGCCAGCATCTGTTGACCATTAGGATGGACAGTAATGGAGGTAGGTGTAATTTCTTCGAATGTACTTCTGAACATGTGGAAGAAGTTATACATGGTACGGGTGTTATCAAGCTTGGACACTAAACCGTCTAACGTAAGTGTGAAATTATCTGTTGCAGCCCACTGAATTGAACCGGTGAAGCCTACACGCTCTTGATCATTACCAAAGTAGTCAGGTCTAGGTAAACGAGGAGTCCATAAACAATTAATCGGGTCTACCGACTCACCTTCATACTGGCAATCATCTACGTCAGGTGTGCCGTTAACAACCGTGTTTGATGTATCGCCAAAGATGCCACCACCATCACGAACTGGAGTAGTCCAACGAACTGTACCAAAACCTTCCTGTCTTACTGTACGCTCTGAGAACGCTGCCGAGAAAAGCACACCGACTTTGTCGTCAGCGAAACGGTTGCTGATCATGAAAGCGGCGCGAGGATCGGTCTCTTCTGTAATGCTGTTATAGCCGCCTTGAAGAGATGAAACGAATTTAAAACCGTCGTAATCAAACGGCTTTGCCGAGTACAGATCAACCGTACCTGCAATGCCGCCTTCTTCCATAGAGGCGGTAGGAGATTTTTGAATATCTACGCGGTTGAACAATTCAGAAGCGAAAATGTTAAAGTCAAAGCCACGTCCACCGTTTACACCGCCACCTGAGTCAGTGCCATCTGTACTTGCTGGCACTTCCATGCCATTAAGTGTTGTGCGGGTAAATGAAGGGCTCAAACCACGCAAAGTAATTTGGCGCCCTTCTCCACCTTCACGAGAAATGGCTACGCCGGGTACACGTTGAATTGACTCAGCAATATTTAAGTCCGGGAATTTACCAATGTCTTGCGCAACAATTGATTCTTTACTGTTAACTGATGTTCGCTTTTCCATCAGTGATTTATTAAGTGATCCACGAAAGCCTGATACTTCAATGACTTCCATATTTTGCGCTTCGGTTTCACTGGCTTGTTCGTCTGTGGCTTCTTGCGCATGAATATGTGCGCCTGACAACGCTAGCGTAACAAGAACAGCGAGTTGCTTTTTCTTTGGTAACATTGTTGTTTCTCCGGTTTTTATATTTATAAGAGACGCGCATACTGACAAAAGGTGAAGATGCTTTTGAAACGTGTGTGAACTATTCAAATTTACACAAATTCAACATTTATCGTATTTAACCATTTCACTTCCCTTTATGCCACCGGATAACATTTTGGTGATTAATACCGTCAATGCTTTACATTTATCCGATAGCACGTCTTGGCTGTTAAGGAAGCGAAAACGCGTCAATTCTAATTCATTCTCTATAGTGGTCTCGTAAACCACCAAAACCTTGAATGAGAAGAGTTGCAGGGTACAGCTATGTTTTCTAATTAACGCAAAACTTCTCTTCGGCAATAATGTAAACCTCGAAAACAACACTCAAGCTTTACATTTGATTTACATCCTAAACAGTTATGCTACCGGTGGCAACAATTTTGTTGAAAAAATTTACAATAAGTAGAAATTTGATATGCAATGATGAAAAAAGAAGAGACTATAGAAACTTACCAAAGCAGGGTGAGCGCTTTAATTAAAACATTTAAATACAGTTATTTATGTCACATTGAACACTTTTTAAATGCGTAAAATAAAAGTTAAAAAATGTAAATAATTCCGTTGACATATGAGCAAATAAAAACCATTATGCTACCGGTAGCACAGAATGTATTTACAATGTTATAAAAATAAGGGTTTGTTATGCTAAAAGGTATTCTACGCGCAGCTTCCGTTGTAGCTTGCACGGCGTTTGTTTCTTCCGCTGCTAATGCAAATGATTGGGTACAAATGCCTCTCGACAACACACAATCATGGTCTATGAGAATGATAGAGTCTGAGATGGTGCGTTTCCCAGAAGCTTGGCAAATCGATTGGGATGAGAAGCCACAATGGGATTACGTTCACGGTCTCAACCTCCTTGCCATAACAGAAGTCTATCAAGAGATTAAAGATCCCCGTCTCCTGTCTTATGTAAAAGGTTACTACGACATGTTGGTTCAACAAGACGGAAGTATCAAAACCTATGATATCAATAAGTTTAATATTGATATGGTTAACCCTGGTAAAGTGCTGTTTTTCCTCTATGAAGAAACCGGCAACCCTAAATACAAAAAAGCCGCTGACCTACTTAGAACGCAGCTTACTACTCACCCACGTACCGAGCAAGGTGGCTTTTGGCATAAGAAACGCTATCCAGACCAAATGTGGCTTGATGGCCTATACATGGGGGCCCCCTTCTACGCTGAATACATTGTTAAGTACGGCGATATGAAAGAGCTAGACGACGTATTTTTGCAATTTGAACTCATTGAAGAGCACCTTTACGACGAAAAAACAGGCCTCCCCTTACATGGCTGGGACGCATCTAAAAAGCAAAAGTGGGCTGATAAAGAAACAGGTCTTTCTCAACATCACTGGTCACGTTCGCTAGGTTGGTATGCTATGGCAATGGTGGATGTGCTAGAAGTTGTTCCTGCCGAACATCCAAAAACACCGTGGCTAAAAGCGCGCTTTAAAGCGTTTATCGACGCTACGCTTACCTATCAACATAATTCAGGCACCTGGTATCAGGTTACTGACTTGGGAAGCCGTGAAGGAAACTACCTTGAAGCATCAGGTACAGCAATGTTGACCTACGCTATGGCTAAAGGTGCAAGCCTTAAGTTTCTTCCTGATGAATACAAAGCTCACGCAGAAAAAGGGTTTGCTGGACTCCTTGATCAAATGATTTCGGTTAATCCAGATACTAACGTTATCAGCCTTGAGCAAGTTTGCGCTGTTGCTGGTCTTGGTGGAAATCCATATAGAGATGGTTCATTCGACTACTACATGAGTGAGCCAATCAGAGCAAACGACGCGAAAGGTGTAGGCCCATTCATTCTGGCTGCACATTATTTGAATAAGTAAAAAGCGCTAAATTGTAAATAAAAGGGGTATATGATGGTCCGACCTAACTCACCGAATGCCAGACGTCACTTCTTAAAGTCTGGTCTCGCCACCACTGTTGCAGCTTCTGGGATGGCTGTAGGTGTTCCTACATTCCTATCCGGATGTGCAAATGTGACCGAAACGGGAAGGACTCAACGCCAGTGGGACGCCGAAGCAAACCTTATTAAAGGGATGATAAAGCGCCCCACCTTTGCAAAGCGCGAAGCTAATGTTACCGACTTTTTAAATGAAAATGGCAGTGACTTTAAGCAAGCGTTACATGCAGCTATCGACCAAGTCGCACGCCAAGGTGGTGGCAAAGTGGTTGTGCCAAAAGGCGACTGGCTATGCAGCGGCCCAATTCACTTACAGTCGAATATAAACTTGCATATTGAGGCAGGCGCAACAATTCGATTTGCTACCAATCCTGATGATTACAAACCATATGTTTTTACTCGCTGGGAAGGTATGGAGTTAATGGGTTACTCCCCTCTTATTTATGCTTTTGAGCAAAGTAATATCGCAATCACCGGCAAAGGTACGCTTGACGGTAGCGCTGCGAAAGACAACTGGTGGCCATGGAAAGGTAAGTGGAAGGCTTCAACATGGGGTGACGATCCGGTTGAGAACCAAAAATATACCAGAGACACGCTGCAAGAAATGGTAGAAAACGGGACACCCGTTAGTGACCGCGTTTTTGAAAATAATTACCTGCGCCCTCCGTTTATACAACCTTACCGCTGTGAAAATGTACTTATCGAGGGTGTTACCATCCTGCGCTCTCCATTTTGGTTAGTTAACCCTGTGCTTTGCAAGAACGTCACCGTTAACGACGTGTACTGTAAAAGTTTCGGCCCAAATTCGGACGGGTGCGACCCTGAAAGCTGCACGAACGTTCTTATCTCTAACTGTACATTTGATACAGGGGACGATTGCATTGCCATTAAATCTGGACGCAATGCAGACGGCAGAAGGGTCAATGTTCCCTGCAGTAATATCGTCATAGAACATTGCGAGATGAAGGCTGGCCATGGCGGTGTTGTAATCGGCAGTGAAATATCCGGCGGTGTAGAGAATCTCTATGCTCAGCATTGCACCATGAGTAGCCCTGATTTAGACCGCGGCATTAGAATTAAAACCAACAGTATTCGGGGTGGCCACCTAAAAAATCTAAACTATCGCAATATCGTTATTGGGACGGTGAAAGACGCTGTTGTCGTGAATTTCTTCTACGAAGAAGGTGATGCCGGTAACTTCCCTCCACTACTGGAAGATATCACTATAGAGAACTTGAACGTTGCGTCAGCTAACCGGGCCTTTGTGCTTCGCGGGTATGACCATACGCCTATTTCTGGGTTGACGTTGAATAACATAACGATAAAACGTGCGCTTAAAGATGCCGTTATCGAAAACGTAGCGCATCTTTCAATAAACAATGTGTTTATTAATAGCCAACCATTTAACAAGCACGGGCTGTAGAAGAATAAATACTATGGAATTTAATAAAGCACGTGTTAGTCTTAGTTTAGCCTTTGTGTTGCTGGCAGGTATACTTTTCAGTGGATTAAGCGCGGCAATGCCAGCAACGACGGATGTAGTGGTAGCTAAATCACATGACAGTGACGTAAGTAAGGACGCTTTACCTCATTTTAACTCTGTGTCCCAAGCTGTTACTTATATCGCGTCTCACAAGCCACAAAAAGATAAAGTATGGACCGTCTTTATTAACGAAGGCGTTTATCGAGAGCGTGTCGTCATAAACGTTGATAATGTTCACTTTGTGGGCCAGTCGCAAGAAACAACGACTATCGTTTTCAATCGATATGCAGGTCAACAAGTCGCAGAGAATTCTCAAGAAAAATGGGGAACTCGTCGCACTGCCACTGTGGAGATTTTAGGTGATAATATCACTCTGGAAAATATCACTATCACCAATGATTTTGATTATCCCGGTAACGAGGTCAAAGCAAAAGACGACCCTACTCGATTATCAGGTACGCAGGCAGTAGCGCTTAAAACCGATGTGAACTCAGATCGCACTTACCTTAAAAATGTCGCACTCTGGGGTTACCAAGATACCCTCTATTTAAAAGGTGACCGCGCTCTGATTGAAGGCGGAACAATAGCAGGACATATTGACTTTATTTTCGGTGAGGGCACCGCGTTTTTTGAAAGCGTTTCTATTGTTTCCCGTACACGTTATTCTGGCGGTGATAGCGAAGGACTAACAGGCTACATCACCGCCCCAAGCACTCATTTACAGCGTCCTTATGGGTTAACGTTCAATAACTGTAGGCTTGAAAGAGAACACGGCGTTCCAGATGAAAGCGTGGCACTGGGAAGGCCTTGGCATCCTACAACCACCTTTTCAGATGGCCGATATGCAAACCCTTACGCTGTAGGTAAAACCACGTTTATCAACACCTATATGGCAGGTCATATCATCCAAAAGCGCTGGACTACTATGGGTGGAACTACGCCATCAGGTACAAAGAGACCATTTAATCCCCACACAGAAGCAAGATTTTCCGAGTACCAACCTCATGGAGAAGGTGCACCTAAAGCAGTCTCCTCACCAGCAATAAACTCTCATTTTCTGAATGATAAAAACGCGGCTTTTTACACTAAAGAGGCGGTATTGCGAGGCTGGGTGCCTAATAACATCCCGAACGATATTAAATAGAGCAACATAAGCGTAAGTAATTTTCTCGGCACATTGCGTAACCACTTGGTATCTATTATCTTTTAGTTATCACTGTGCCACTACTACCCTTATGTCTATACGTGTTCGTTATATCGTTGCGTTATTGCTAACCGCTACACTCGTCACTCTTTCTTTTATTGTTCTGTACGAATTAATCAGTGATCAGAAGAAAGATGCTGAAATTGTCAATATCGCGGGTCAGCAACGCATGCTTTCACAGCGTATTGCGTTGCTCACCTCTACACCAAACATTTGCGAAGACAGTGAAGATCAAAGGTATTTGGCGCAATCGTTAGCACGTTTCAAACAAAATCATCAACAGCTTGTGTCACTCGATAACCTTCCCTCCTCTATCTCTAATACTTACTTTAACGAAGGCCAGCTCGACAACAAAGTAAGCCAATATATAAAAAGCGCCGATCAAATTTTAGATGCAGCACAGTGTCAGCCCACTACGCTTTTAGATATTCAAGCGCTGACATCGCTATTACAACAGCTTGATTATGTCGTCGCGCGGTTCGAGCAAGACGCCACTGCTTGGTTCTTTCGATTGAAGTTTACTTATGGCTAGCCACACTCGCTCTATTATGTATCGAGGCAGCATTCATCTTTTCTCCTATGGAGCGCACCGTTAAACGGTCATTTGCCAAACTAACGAGCTTGAAAGAGCAAGCGGAAAGTTCGGCTGATGAGGCTCGTAGAGCAAGCAAAGCAAAATCAGAGTTTCTTTCAAGCATGAGTCACGAACTTCGCACACCAATGAACGGCCTGTTTGGCATGATCGAGTTGGCCATAGACAACCCTGACAAAAGCAACATCTACCTTAGAAAAGCCGAAACTGCTGGTAGGCAACTCCTTGTGTTAATCAACGATATTCTCGATATATCAAAAATTGAAGCAGGCAAAATCAAAATTGAACAGGCGCCAGTCGACCTATTACAAGTCTTGGACGATGTGGTGTCGTTACAGCGGGTTTACTGCCACAGAAAAGGTCTTGAATTTCATTACTTAAAAGACCCTGACCTACCTCACGTAATTAAAGGCGATATCACTCGTATTTCGCAAATTCTGCACAACTTGTTAAGTAATGCAATTAAGTTTACTGAACAAGGTTCTGTCACGTTAAAGGTCACCTATACCAAACGCCCGAACGGCAATTATTTAAGCTTCGATGTTATTGATACCGGCATTGGTATCGAGTCATCTAAGCTTGATAATATCTTTAAGAAATTTGAGCAAGCCGACCAATCCACCACCCGCGAGTACGGGGGCACAGGGCTAGGATTAAGTATTGCGAAGCAGTTGGCGAAACTCATGCTCGGCGACATCAATGTAACCTCATTTGTAGGCCAAGGAAGCACCTTCAGTTTTACCATGGCAGCGGAAGAATCTCAGCTGCCCGACATTAACGTTGAACCCAGTGCTAATTTGCGCTGTGCGATAGTTGATGACTTACAAACCAGCCGCGAATATTTTGAGCATGTTGTTACCTCCATGTCGATTGTGCCCCAAAGTTATGATAGTGCAAAAGCCTACCTATCAGACAGCCCACTGGCTTTCGACGTTATTATTCTTGATTTGTCTATGCCAGAGATGAGTGGGGTCGATTTGCTAGAACAGTTGAAGGCGATGAACCCAGATAAATTTCCTAAAATCATTCTTATCTCTGCTGAACTGGAACGACTAGAAGATGAAAATGATGTTTCTGAACTTATCTGGCGTACGCATGCTAAGCCCATTAATCGTCGAGAACTTGAGCATGATTTAGGAAGGTTAATTGAGACAAAACCCGTATCTCATAATGATGTTAAAGAAGGCAATAAGAAGAAACGCATACTGCTAGCTGAAGACAACGAAATCAATGCCGAAATCGTGAAGACTATATTGCAGTCAGAAGGCTATAAGTTCCTGCATGTTAAGAACGGAAAAGATGCGGTAGACGTGGGCAAGCGACATCAATTCGACCTTATTTTGATGGACTGCAATATGCCCGTCATGGGAGGAATTGAGGCATCAACAATATTACGCAAGGCATTGGAGGTTGATACACCAATTGTTGCGCTCACTGCAAACGCCTTCGCAGAAGACAAAGAAGAGTGCTTGGCTGCCGGCATGACTGACTTTTTAGCCAAGCCTTTAGACAAAGACACGCTGCTGGTTTGTATCAAGAAATATATCGGTTAGCTGCATGTACTAACACTTAACAAGGTGCTGTTTGGCAGGCCACTTTCACATTTTATACGGTATAGGGTTCTTGCTCTGCAATGTACCCTGGCGCGATGGCTAAATTGTCGGTATTCGCAAGGCTCTGCTGATTCCTAAGCCAAAGTTGATACTCTCCGGTACGTAAGCTTGCATGTTTTGTACAATCAACATTCCAACGTCTAAGCAGATATCCCGCCATGGCAGCCCGCACTTCCAATGTAAGCACGCCTTCTTCCATGGCGTAATCAAGCTCTATTGCGGTAGCATATTTAATATTCTTAGGATGCGGCACAATTTCAAGTGAGATAAATCGTCCCCACTCCTCATCGCAATCTATGCATTCATGGGTTTCAGGTTCTGCTTTAACCGTTACCTTACTAATTCGAGTTAGCACAAAATCTCTGAAACTTTGTGATTTTCTGTCGAATGCGCGAACATGCCAGCGTTGACCATTATCAACAATACTATGAGGCACTAACTCTCTTGCACCACTGCCGCTTGAAAGCGACGTATAGATTACACTCATCGCCTTTTTGTTCACGATGGCTTGTACCACTTTCGCCACCACAAAAATATCAGGAACATTAAGTGAAGATGCACTTTCAACAGGGAAATGTATGTCACCGATCGCATCAAATCCATCTGATATGTCGTTGGCAAGCTTCACAAGGGTTCGCTTTGCATCGTGTTCAAAAACCGGAATAAAGCTTTCTGTTTGAAAGTAACGTTTTTCCCTTGGATCGTAGACTAAGTTATCAGGGGCGAGCTCTTTGTATAGTGTAAAGTCACGAGAACCAGCCGATAGTCCCACTTCAAAGCGATTTATTAAGTCTTGGCGATGAATAGCCCCTTTAAACAAAAGGCAGAAGTCGATATACGCCAGTCGTTGGCGTTGAGAAAAAGAAATGGTTTCTAACATGGTGCGCACTTATTGTATTTTTATTCAGTGTGGTTTATTTAAAGCCGTATGTAAATAGCAATAGAAATAAAAAAGCCCAGCACGTGGCTGGGCTTAAACTTTTAGCCATTAAGGTTTATGACTTCACACGTTTGCGAGCGAAAAACATACCACCTAAAGCCAGAAGCGATAGCGCGAAGGTACCTGGTGCAGGTACTTCTGCAATGGTGAAGTTTGCGCTGTTAATTTCAATTTCTTTATTATCACCGCCTAAAAAGACCCCTCCAAAATTGATGCTACCTTCTAAGCCATTCAACGCTGAAGTTCCCGCAGCCTGTGCAACAAACTTTAAGCTAAACAAGTCTATTACAGGAGTTGTCGACTGATAAATAAAGTCGATTCCTCCAAAATGATCTACGATTGAAGATCCTATTTCTAGCACGCCCCCAAAATATGTCAGTGGAAGGAATAACTCGGAAATGGGATCTCCTAAGGTATTAATCGCACCAAAAGGGTTTAATGTTGAGGCATCTACAAAATTTATAACTGTTGCGTCAAAACCAATTACCGTATTGTAGACGTCAAATGTTTGAACAATTAACGTTCTGTCAAGGAAAGCATCTTCGTTAGAAAAGCTTACCGTCGCCGTGATAGTTTCTCCTACTTGATAAATTGATTTATCCGTAGAGATTTCAATCATTGCGGCATTTGCATTAAAAGTAGCAATTGCCAATACCATTAAAATAATTTTTTTCATTTTCTTTCCAACTACTGAACTGCACATGCGGTACGTGTACACATAGACATTAACGCGTATAAATCGTAGATATTTAATCTGCCGTCATTGTTAAAGTCGTGCTCTTCAACCGTCGCTTGACGTTGCAGAAGCAAGGTGTAGAACGCCACAATATCGGTGTTGTCTATGTCACTATCGCCATCAAAATCACCAATTACTGGCTCCGGCTCACTCGTTTCAGGGAAATCCAGCACAACAATTACTGGATCGTGATCTGATGAACGATAAGCATCAGCCCCGTAATAGCTAGAAAGCTGTGTTTCTGACTTATATTCAACGTTGTAGTCGAAGACACGAGGCTCATCAGCATTGATATGCCAAACCGTTGCGTCTGCCACATACTCAGTCAAAGTTGAGCTTGATAGCGCGTGATCTAAGTAACCTATTTCGCCGCCGAAGCTATAAGAATAAGCACTTTCGCCGTGGAAGAGGTTCACCAAGTTGCTGTAACCGGCGTCTTCGAGAGCAAGAATTGGATCTTCTTTCGCATAAGCATTTAGGTCACCCATTACGATAACTCGGTCAGACAAACCTTCACTGTTTTGCACAAGCGCTGTCAGCCCTAACGCAGCTTGGGTACGTAGCTCGTTCCAGCAGCCTTGTCCATCACCCAAATCAGCATCATTACCTGTTGCACTGCCACAGCTTCCTTTTGATTTGAAATGATTTACCGCGAGCGTAAACGCTTCGCTGTTACTATTTACGCTAAAGGTTTGTAACAGCGGCTGGCGGTTACCGTAGTCAAAAGGAGCTTCAGAGGAAGTAACCGCTGCGCCTTGTGGTGTAACCGTTGCAGGCTTATAAATAATACCTACCGCAATTTCATCACCACCAAGTAATGATTCAAGTGCTACATAGCTATACACGTCACTACCAAGTTCAGCATTTACGCTATTTACAAGAGAAGCAATGGCAGAATCACTCCCGTATCCATCGTTTTCGATTTCTACTAAGCCAAGTACATCTGCGTCCATCGCAACGATGGCTGCTACTGTCTTCGCTTGCTGGCGGGCAAATTCATCTTCTGAGTCTGCACCACGAGAGGTAGGGAAGTTCGGACCATTAAAGTAGTTAAGCACGTTAAAGCTAGCCACTTTGACATCGCCTTGTACGTCTAACTGGGGCACATCTGTTCTTGGGTTTGTGCGTACAGTTTGAAGAGCGCCAACTGGAATTAAGTTATAAGCACCAAATGCGTAGTGCATTACACCTTCCAGGCCTTCTACACTGTCGCCTAAACGCAGAGGATTCGCATGAGATAAACCTCCAACTGGGAAAGGAATATCGTCAGCATTTTGTGCGCTTGAGCCATCATCAACCAACAATGTGTTGCGTGCATTCGCTTCAGCCAAGGCAATAGCTTCACTTGAACCCGCGGCATATTGGTTTGTAGGAATCATCAGGCGGCCTGATGACACGTTGAATTGCCCATATCGACCAAGATTGTAAACGTCTGTCACGTTCAAAGTTTGCTGGAATTGAACCTGCATACCTTCAAGTGACTCTAGGTTAACGCTCTCGTCAAATGGCATTTCAATGCTTGTCGTTAGTATATCACCACCTGCACCTAGCGTTTCAGCATTGGCGCTTAGTACAATTTCTGTAATGCCATTGTATTCAGCCACTGCACCGCTAACACGCACAGCATCACCAACAGATGGGTATTCAGTGAAGGTTGTCGAGTAGGCAAATACACCTTCAGACGTCGCAGCATTGCCATCAGAGTCGGCGGCTTCTTCTTGAATAAAGAATCCGTTCATTTCCGGCACAACTTTAGTCACTACTGCCTCAATAACAACGTCATTGCCTGTAAGTGGCGAGGTATCGCCTTTACCTTGAATAGCGCTAATTAAGACTACTTCACCAACTGGGTCTGTAGGATCAGTTGGGTCGGTCGGGTCAGTGGGATCCGTAGGCTCGCTAACAGATCCATTGTGCGAACCAAAATTGTTAAGCGTATCTTTTGGTAGGCTATCCCATTCTTCAAGGGTAAACGCTGGGTTGCGGTTAGGATTGCCTGCTGTTACTGAACTCTTGCGTACCAAAGTAACGTCTTTACCCCAGTTAGTTTTAACGCCGTACGTACCTAGAGCATCAACAACCTGACCGTTAGCGACGAGCTCAATGTAGTCATCGCCATTGAAATTAATCACGAAGCTGCTAATCGTTGAGCCGGCAGTTAACAGTGCATCTGCACTTCCGTGAGCGAATGTTGCTACGCCACCTGCTGGGATTGTGCCTTCAAGTGCTAACACTTTACGGTCAGCATCTGCGGTCTCACCATTGGAGAGTAAAACTAACTCATAACCCGCTAGACTTACCGGTTGTGTCGAGCTATTGAAAAGCTCTATACCTTTATTGAAACCGCCACCTTCGATGTATTCTGAAATGTAAATACTGCTGGTAGAAGGTGTTGTGTCGCCGCCGGTATCACCACCTGTGTCGCCGCCGGTATCACCACCCGTGTCACCGCCAGTATCGCCACCCGTGTCACCGCCAGTATCACCACCTGTACCATCACAACTCTCGTTGAAGATAAGTGAAGCAAGTTCAGGTTTGTCAATAAACGGATTTCGGTTTCCTTGGAATTCATAAACGCGCTCGTTACGACGACGTTCGAAATCATCCACTGGATCACTTTCATGCCATTGAAGCAATACGCAAAGCTTACCAAACGCGGCTTCGCTAGTAGAGGTAAGGCGATTTACTAACACTAAGTCGTCTTCGGTATCACCAGCTGTATTGCCATCGTAACGCACGTCCATGTATAGCATTGAGCGTGCTACATCACCTTTTACTGCGTCACGAGGCTCAAAAGAGTCACCATCAACTCGGTTTAACGGAGCTTCAGAAAGCGCGCTATCACTAAAATCAAAATCTAAGTTGCCGCGCGAGCTATTTACAGAAATATCGGTGGGACGCAGGTGCAGAATATCGCTGTATGCCGTTAGGCTTGAGCTAGGAAAACCATGGCTCTTAGCCCAAACATGTTCGCGATTCCAATTGTCTGGGTTGGTGCTTTGACTACCGCTACCGTTGGTAAACTTGCCTTGTGATATGCCTTTGTAGAACAAGATAACGTTATCGGTGTTAGCAGGATCTTCATCAGTGTAAGTGAGTGCTGTCCACACTTCTGAGTAAGAAAGCGTACGATGACCATTTTCAATGATGTTATGCGCCGTGTCTTTTAACGTTTGCGCACTTTCACCGTTTGCAATAGCTGTGTCGAGAGCTGCGTAATAGTCAGATGCAACAAAGTCGCTGGCTAGGTTAACTGCTTCCAAATCAGGGCAGTTAAAACAAGTACCACTTAAGAAAAGAAGTTCATTTGAAGGTTCACCGCCGTCGTCAGGGTTACCGCCAGTATCCCCACCATCGGTAGTTCCATTTCCACTTACTGAAATACTGTCTAAATTGAGATATTCGGTACCCGAGTTGTTAGCCATGGCTACTTTCAGTTCTAAAGTGCTTCCGCTACCTATCGTTTCGGTCAGTGTTGCAGAACCAAAGTCTTCCTGTACCGTATTCGTTGCCCCTTCTGAAAGCGTAATAAGCTCGAATGCGCCACCATCTAATGAGTAAAATACATCGATGTAGTCTGTCGACTCAAAATTTCCACTTTGAGAAAGCACGGCATTTATGGTGATATCACCGGCACCAGATATATCGATAGACTCGCTCAACCAGACTACTTCACCGTCAGTATCACGTGCTTGCATTGCGCCGCTTTTAACACGGAACCAGTCTGAAGTGGCACTTAGCTCACTCGCTGACACGTCTACTGACCAACGATCAACACCTTCAAGATCAACAATTGCTCCCGCTGGGTCTGAGCCAGTTGCGCCCTTGCCTTGCAGTTCATTTGCTTCGAAGTCCTCTTGCCATACTGTATCTGCAGAGGCATTAATAGAAACAACGCCTAACGACAATGCGCCCGCCAACAACGCGTTGACTACCTTAGCTGATTTCCTCAGCTTATACTTTTGTGTGTTACCCTCATGAATCATTTTGCTTTCCGCTTTTTTGTATAAGGAAGGTATAAATTCTTATACATACGTATATACAGCAAGCACTTAATAAAAATAATAATATAAACGTCACAAACTTTAAAAATCAGAAACTTAGACGTTTAAAATAAACTTACTTATTGATTAACTCTGCTGAACTTTGGTACAGGGAAAGTTGATTTGTCACAATGCGTAAATGTTTCAGCTTTGAAATATTTTAGTGACTCGCCGTGGTGCATGTTACAGTTTTATGAACAAAAAAAGAGCGCCTAGTGGACTAATGCCGTTCACTTAAGGTGAGCGGCATTTTTCTTTCTGCTGTATCGCTGTGGTCTCTTCTTAACTGTTCGGGGG
>NZ_CAMZMZ010000032.1:0-51688 GCF_947311905.1 Alteromonas sp. CyTr2
AATATGAATCGTCGTTGTGACACTCTTAACGAGTGCCCACACAGATTGTCTTGTCTAAATTTTTAAAGAACATTCACCAGAAGCCGTTGCTTCTTAGTGACTCACCCTGTTCGAGTGAGGTGCGCATTTTACATCGTTTGTTTTCGATGTCAACCATGTTTTTAAACTTTTTATTTGTTTGAAAACTTGGTTTCGCACTTGTTGCTGAGTTGGCTTTGTTTTTCTCGAAGCCCCCTCAGAACGTGGAGCGCATTATAGATACCTCTTGTGAAAGATCAACACTTAAATTGGATTTTTTTGCTTTTTAAGCCACTTTTGGTGTTAACCGCTCATTTCTGCATCATTTCTAGCGACTCAATCCATCTTTAGACTAGTTTTTTCACATTTTATTGTTCAATTTGTTACAAATGAGTAAACTATATACAGCCTCCAACACCATAATAAACAATAGAAAGGTAGGTATATGAAAGTAGGCTTTATTCGATGCGCTGTTATTAGCGCTATTTTTGCAATTGCAGGTTACTTGTTATTTTCTTCTGCTAGTTTAAACGTCCATGTTCCACTGACCGTCTCAGCAGCTCTGCTGATCAGCGGTATCGTTACTCCTTGGCTAGCGTCTCTTATTCAAAGTCCATCTTCCTCAGATGCCAGAGCACATTCTAATGACGGATCAGTAGAAACTTTATATGTGGGTAATTTGCCTTATAGAGCAAACGAGAACGCTGTAAAGGAATACTTCAGTAGCTTTATTGAAGTACAGTCGGTTCGCTTAATGAAGGATCGTAAAACTGGAAAAAGAAAAGGATACGGTTTTATCGAGGTTGTAACAGACGACCTAAACAGTGTTATCGATAAAACCAACGACTCAATCTTCCAGGAACGAACGCTAAAAGTTCGCCCTGCAAAGGACAAAGTCGAACACGCGTAATTCTACGTACGGTTTAAAGGCTATAAAAAAAGCCCGGCTAGCTTTCGCTACCGGGCTTTTATATTAGTAAATAAATAGTTATTCACTTGTCTCAGCAGATTGAGGAAGTCCATTAAGTAACGTTTGATTGAAAGCATGAAACCTATTTATAGCAGATACAAGATCTGGCACTTGCACGTCTTTCATCTCATTAATCAACCCACCTATTAAGGTATTATAGTCTTCGTTACTTCCTAACGTACTTTCGGCATTAGCAAAAGTATCCATCATCTTTTCTAGATATTGCGCTATAGGGCTAACCACATTCCCAAACTTCGAATTATCGCTTTTGTCTTCATTGTAATGTTGGATGTTCTCATACGTCTTTAGCACTTCGGTCTGTGTTGTTCTATTTAACTGTAACGCGTAGCCAACTAACTCTTTATCGTCAAAGCCTAAACTTAACGCTTCTTCAAATGCTTTGTCGATGTCACCACTGTAAAAGGTGTCGGCGAGATCCTGAACTTGACCAACCAAATCAGCTATCGACTCTAACTCATCTTCATCAAGCTCGCCTTTCAATGAAAAGCTAATACCGCTTCGCTCATAGTATTGGTACGAAGTTTGTTGTTGGTATGACGTTGAAAAATTGTTATCGCCTTGCTCGTCACTACCGCCTGATTGCTCCTGAGATGCCTGTGCTTGGAAATTAAGTTGTTGAGACGCTTGGAACGAGCGAAGACTCTCAAAACTAAAACTCACTTCGTCGCCATCTTTAGTTCGAATCAGCAAGCTTCCGCTTTTCTCATCCGATGCAGCTACCGCGTTTAAGGACGAAAGCGTTACAGCGTTCGGCTGCTGTCGACCAAATATGTCAGTTTCCAGATCGTTTATTCCTGTATCGATGAGATCGCGGCTTTTTGTCATCCCTTGCTCAATCTCTTCATTCATAAAACCAGCGAGGTCTTTTTCAGCCATAGCGAATCCACGGCTTACGCCTTCTCTCGCTTGGCTAAATAAGCCATTAAGCTTTTCTTCGCTGGCACCACCGTTTGCCGCACCTCTAATGACGCCACCTACGAACTTAAGTACGTTTCTGGCAACTTTTTCAAAGTCGAACAAACTGTTCGACTTATCTTCAATGGTTTTCTCTTTGGCTTCTTGTGGCTTTTGGCCATCTATGACCAACGCTTGGTTAAGGCTGCTACTCACCACACGTAAGCCGATGCTAGTTTGGCTACTGGAAACAGATACTGATGCCGCTTGTTGTTTAGAAAACTCAGCCGCTTGCTGCAATCCGTCTTGCTGTAACTGCTTTTTCAACATTTCGTTCGGGTGAACTGATGCCTTTTGATCTGCTTTTTGATCGACCTTCTGGTCGCCCATAAAAGCCTTAATTTGACCCACGTTCATAATTTGATCCTCACTATCCTCAATCTTATTATCGGCAAAGAATCAGTATTGTTTAATTTTAATACAGCTTTTTTACTAGTTCGTTCCTAATAATAATGCAGAAGTAGATAGAGCTTGTTGCAGTTATTTTATAAGGGACTACAATTCGCGACCTCAATATTGAATGGAGAATTTTATGACCGCGACCGAACAACAACGCTATCAAGCTCAGTTGGACGAAAAAGTAGAACGTCTTACTGCGTTACTTTCTCCGTTCAATGCGCCTGACTTAACCGTATTTCCATCGCAACCAACGCACTACCGTATGCGCGCCGAATTTAGAGTATGGCATGAAGGCGATGATTTGTTTCACATCATGTTCAACCAGGAAACAAAAGAAAAGTACCGCGTAGATAGCTTTCCTCCTGCTTGTAAAGCAATAAACGATGCTATGGCGCTGTTGCTTGAAGAAGTAAGACCAAATGAAGTGCTAAGAAAGAAGCTTTTTCAAATCGATTATCTTTCTGCACTATCTGGCGAGCTTGTCATCAGCCTTTTATACCATCGTCAACTAGATGAGAAGTGGCAAGAGGCTGCAAAAGAATTAAAGGCGAAACTCGAGGCTCACTTTCCGAAAGTAAACATCATCGGCCGTGCGAGAAAACAAAAGCTTATTATCGACAACGATTTTGTTATTGAGCGCTTACCCGTTAATGGCAAAGAATTCATATTTAAGCATATCGAAAATAGCTTCACTCAGCCCAATGCCGAAGTGAACTGTAGCATGATTGAATGGGCACTAGATTGCGTAAAGCCGCTCTCTGGCGATTTACTGGAGATGTATTGCGGTGCAGGTAACTTCTCACTGCCGCTAGCGCTTCACTTCGATAATGTTGTGGGGACCGAAATAGCCAAGCCCTCTGTACAAGCTGCGCAGTTTAATATTGAACAAAATCAGCTTAATAATGTGAAGATCGTAAGACTCGCCGCTGAAGAATTCACTCAGGCTATGAAAGGTGAACGTACGTTTAGTCGCTTAGAAGGCATTGATCTAAGTACATATAATTTCACAACTGTATTGGTCGATCCACCAAGAGCTGGGTTGGATGAAGACTCGCTTAGAATGATTCAGGATTACGATAATATCGTGTATATCTCGTGTAACCCTGAAACGTTGGCGCAAAATCTTGAGCTTTTAAGTGAAACTCACGACGTTGCTCAATCGGCATTATTCGATCAATTCCCGTTTACTCATCACATTGAGGCTGGCGTTTTACTTACACGCAAAAGCTAGTTTTGGTAAAAATTGACAAGGCCTTTGGAGTCACAAAGGCCTATGAAGACATATTAGAATAAGGTGGCTTTGATTAGAGCAAACGATGTGGACTTAAAAGGCCAATCGCCACTAATTCAATTATACGCTTTTTTGCGTTGCACCTACTTGAACGAAGCGAAGCTGTGCTTTCACTCTCTCACCAATTTCGCGGCGAAGCTTATCATCAGCTTCTAGTGCTTCAGCACCTGCACTGAATACGAGCCTAACCATAGCATCAGCTTGAAGCTGCGCGCATGAGTATTCTACGCCCTGCTGTTCAATAATGTAGTCGGTCAACTCGTCGATGAAGTGTTGAATCTCTCTAAATACTGCCAACCGATAAGCCGACGACGTACCAGTATGCTCGCGTAATAATAAACGAAATACGTTTGTATTTGCCGCAATAAATTCCATGAAGGTTTCAACAGAAGTATGTATTACGCCACCTCCAGAGGCTATACGCCGCCTTGCCTGACGCATAAGCTGCCGCAATGCTAAACCGGCTTCATCCACCAGCGTTAAACCTAATTCGTCCATATCTTTGAAGTGTCGATAAAAAGACGTAGGTGCTATACCTGCCTCTCGGGCAACTTCACGCAAGCTGATTGCAGATAAGCTGCGGTTTTCATCGAGCAAAGAAAACGCAGCATGAATGATATTTTGGCGGGTTTTTAATTTCTGTTCTTGTCGACTCACATTCGCACCATAGGTTGATTAGCTCTAAACGGCTTGATGATTTTTAGCGCTTAGGGTTGAAGCCCTTACGTCATCTGTATAGCCATTAACGCAATCAAACTTCGTACATCAAAGACTAGCATGTGTAGTTTATCGCAACACACACCAGTGGGGAAAGAGAAACAGAATCATCTCTTTTATAAACAAGCATTAAGCGGAAAAAGCCACAATTAACGAGCGCTTCAGCGTAGCTTTACTATAATTAAACTTTACACATGTAAGCAGAACTAATCTGGGTTTTGCTTGCCTGAAGCCTCGTAAAACGATAAATTAGCGAACAGTTGTAAGCCAAGTTGTATAAAATGAAAAAACCTCCTCTTATCCTTACTAATGTGCTGGTATTTATTATATCTGGCGCAATTGCGTTTATTGGTGTGCCGCTATGGGTGGCGTATCAAGGCATCGATTGGGCAGAAATCGGTGCGGCTATATTCCTATTTTACTTTACCGGTATGTCTATAACTGCCGGCTACCACCGCTTATGGTCGCATAAAACTTACGACGCCAATGTGGTTGTTCGTGTGATCCTTGCGATTGGTGGCGCTATGGCGCTGCAAAATAGTATTTTGCACTGGTCGTCAGATCATCGCGTTCATCATCGTCATGTTGATGATAACGACAAAGACCCCTACTCTGCCAAGAAAGGGCTTTGGTTTGCGCATATCGGCTGGATGTTGCGTGAGTATCAGGCCAAACGTTACGATGACTACAGTAACTGTAAAGATCTTCAAAAAGATAAAGTGGTGATGTGGCAGCATAACTACTATTTGCCCATCGTGCTGGCGGCCAACTTTGGTATCACAGGTCTTCTGGGCTATTTAAATGGTGACGTATTAGGCATGATCTTGGTAGCCGGTGTACTTCGCCTGGTGCTAGTGCATCACGTAACCTTCTTTATCAATTCTCTTGCTCATTTTTGGGGTAGCCAGCCTTACACCGATAAGAACACAGCACGAGATAACGGTATTCTTGCGTTTTTTACCTTTGGTGAAGGTTATCACAATTACCATCACATCTTTGAGTACGACTATCGTAATGGCATTCGCTGGTATCAGTTTGATCCTACAAAATGGCTTATTAAGGGATTATCACTGGTAGGACTGACATCCAACCTTCGCAAAGTGCCAGAAGAGCGCATCGAGAAAGCGTTAGCAGCAATGCAGCTGCAAAGAGCAAGTGAAAAAGTATCGCTACTGCCTAATGCTGAAGAAATGATGCATACCATTCAAGAAGAATACGACTTGTTAATGCAGCGCATGAGTGAATACTACGCCACGAAAAAACGTGTTATGCGCGTTAAACAACGCACCCTAAAGCGCAGTATCGAAGGGCTTGAGCTTGCATACAAGTACAAAGAGCTGAAACACGCATTTGCTGTACAGAAAGAGAAATGGACACAGTTACATAGTTTGTCATTGCAAATGGCGTAAATTAACGCCCTCTTTTATACGTTTGAACGCTAAAAACCACATAAGTGTCTGCTTATGTGGTTTTTTTTTATTCTATAGTTGGATAAGGTCGTTATACTAAAACCAGAATCATTCATTTTGTATTACGGCTAACCTAGTGGTGACATCGCATTACAAAAGTAACAACATGGGAAAGTAAGATGGCAACGAAGCAAAAAACCAAAGCCCCGTCGTATCATTACGACGCTATCGTTATTGGCACAGGTCCTGGTGGAGAAGGCGTTGCAATGCAGCTTGCCAAAGCCGGAAAAAAAGTGGCGGTTGTTGAGCGCTACGAGGCAGTGGGAGGGGGTTGTACCCATTGGGGAACCATTCCATCGAAAGCGCTTCGTCACTCAGTAAGTCGTCTTATTGAATATAACTCTTCTCCCTTGTTTGCCGACAACCACTTAAGTAAGAGTCTTACGTTTTCTGACATCATGCGCCATGCTAGCGGTGTGGTAAAAAGCCAAACTCGACTTCGCTCTTCTTTCTACGACAGAAATCGTGTGACGCTATTTCACGGCGAAGCCAGTTTCGTAGATGCGCATACGTTAGAGATAACCCGTAAAGATGGCTCTAAAGATACTGTCACTGCAGGCCAAATTGCTATTGCCACAGGGTCGCGTCCTTATTGTCCTAAAGACATCGACTTTAATCACCCGCGTATTTATAACTCAGACACTATCCTATCTTTAGATCACGATCCCAAATCAATAATTATCTATGGCGCTGGGGTCATTGGCTCTGAATATGCCAGTATTTTCAGAGGACTAGGCGTAAAAGTTGACCTCGTTAACATGCGCGATCGCTTACTGTCATTTCTTGATGACGAGATATCAGACGCACTCAGTTATCACCTGTGGAACAATGGCGTACTCATCCGGCACAATGAGGCCTATTCTTCGGTTGAAGCTACCGATGACTCGGTTATTTTAAACTTAGAGTCGGGCAAGCGTATGCGCGCAGATTGTCTCTTGTTTGCTAACGGAAGAACGGGTAATACAGATACACTTAAACTCGAGAATATTGGTTTAAAAGCCGATGGCAGAGGCCAACTCAAGGTTAATGAAAATTATCAAACTGACGTAGACAATGTATTTGCAGTCGGCGATGTCATTGGCTATCCAAGTTTAGCATCTGCGGCTTATAACCAAGGTCGCTTTGCCGCTGAAGCTATGCTTGGCATAAAAACACATTCGGCATTGGTAGAAGATATTCCGTCAGGCATATACACCATCCCGGAAATAAGTTCTGTTGGTAAAACAGAGCAAGAGCTTACTGCAGCAAAAGTGCCTTATGAAGTGGGAAGAGCTCAGTTCAAACATTTGGCCAGAGCCCAAATCGCGTCAACGCAGACAGGAAGTCTGAAAATCTTGTTTCATCGCGAAACTAAAGAAATCTTGGGCATTCATTGTTTCGGTGAACGTGCCTCCGAGATTGTTCACATCGGCCAAGCGATCATGCAGCAAAAGGGCGAAGGCAATACCATAGATTACTTCGTTAACACTACGTTTAACTATCCAACCATGGCAGAAGCTTATCGAGTTGCTGCTATTAATGGACTTAATAGAATTTTCTAACGGACACAAAAAAGCCGGCGAGATTGTCGCCGGCTTAATATGCGTTAACTAAGAAATTAGTTACGGTTCGCAGCAAGCGCGTTAAGCGAATCTTTATGTGCTACGATGTCGATGTGCATATTTTCTTGATCGAACGTCATTGTTGCAATGGCGTAGTCACCCTGACTATCGCTTGCAATGTCGATCAACTTTGCTTGTGCATCACGGAAACGAATGTTATTGCCGATTTTGTCAGACATACATTGGTTATTCATTTCGAATGTTTTCGCATCCATGCAATCGAAAAGCTGGTTATCACCAGATTCCGCATGCGCAATACCAAAGGCCGCTGATAGAGCTAGGGTTAGTACTACTTTACGCATGTTTCTTCTCCTGTGTTACAGTCTACTACTGTCACTATTAAACATACTGTATATACATAAGATAGTCAAACTGAGATCATAGTTTTGTGACAAAAGTATGACAAAGAGAAATATTTGGAGAAAAATGTGAAAGGCCACGATGCACTGGTGGTTAAAGCGAGAAATTGTAGACTGTGTGCCCCTCACCTACCGCATCAACCCAACCCCATATTTAGCACTGCACCATCAACTAAAGTGCTTATTATTGGGCAAGCACCGGGGTTGAAAGCTCATGAACGCAACATTGCGTTTGATGATCCCAGCGGAGATCGGTTACGCGATTGGTTGTCTGTCTCGAGGGAGACCTTTTATAACCCTAGCTTAATTTCGGTGCTACCAATGGGCTTCTGCTTTCCAGGTTATAAAAATGGAGCCGATGCCCCGCCAAGAAAAGAATGTGCTCCCGCTTGGCATAATGACTTTCTTCTTTATTTAAAACCTGAAGTAACGCTTTACGTGGGACGTTACTCGCAACAGTATTATTTACCGCAACACAAAACGTTAACTGAAGCTGTACGCAGTCCGACTGAAACACATTTCGTACTGCCCCACCCGTCAGGAAGAAACAACAGGTGGCTCGCTAAAAACCCTTGGTTTGAATTAGATATCCTTCCCAAGTTGCGAGACACTGTCAAATCTGTATTAAAAGTTTAGTCGTGCTCTTCAAGAAACGCTAAAAGCGCATCGAACGGCATAGGCTTCGCGTACAAGTAGCCCTGTGCTTCGTCACATCCAAGCTTTATCATGTAACTCGCCTGCTCTCTTTTTTCTACGCCTTCGGCAATAGTCAATAAGCCTAGCTTGTTCCCCAAAGTCACAATTGTCTCAGCAAGCACTGCGCTTGCACCCGGTTTAATGTCTTTGACAAAAGAACGATCGACCTTCAATCGATCTAACGGAAGCTGCTGTAGATAACTCATGGAGGAAAAGCCTGTTCCAAAGTCATCAATGGCTATTTTCACCCCAAATTCTTTTAACGAACGCAATGCATCTATTACAATTTGCGGCTCATCCATCACCACGCTTTCTGTTATTTCTAGCTCTAACAGGCTTGGGTCGCAGTTGGCGTTAGATAGTGCCTGCTTAACTTTTTCTACAAATAACCTGTCGCGGAACTGCGGAATAGAGATGTTAACGGCAACTCTTAGATGGCCGTAGCCTTTTTCTTTCAATTCCTGAAGACGACGGCATGACTCTTCTAGCACCCATTCACCGATATCAACGATAAGACCTGAATACTCAGCAAGTGGTACAAACACGGCGGGAGAAATGTATCCCCCTTCACCATTGGGCCAGCGTAGTAAGCCTTCCATGCCAACAACTTTTTCATTCAGTAAGCCCACTTGCGGCTGAAACCACAGCTCCAGCTTTCTTGCTGCAAAGTCACTTCGGAGTTGGCGAATCATATCTAGGCGCCAAGTCGTCTGATCTTCAATATCTTTGGCGTAATATTCGAAGTTATCTGTTAGATTTTTCTTAGCACGGTTTAACGCAATATTCGTGCGCTTTAAAATCTCAATGCCGATGTGGCGTTTATTGTCTAACTTGCACAATCCAAGTGTTATATTCACCGGAAGGGTGTGATCACCTACCTGAAATGAAGACTGGAAAATGTTGTTAATGGACTTGGGGCATACCAGATCGTCAGGACCAATAAGACCAAATACATCAGCACCTATGCGGCCTTTTTTCACTATGCTATCGAAAGAAGATTGAAAGCGATCGCTAATAGCTCGCAACAATTCGTTGCCGACTTCTTGCCCTAAACCATCATTTATATCGGAAAAGTGATTTACGTCGATAAGAGCTACGCTATAGTTTTCTCCGGCAAACAAATGAGGTTTATCGAGCATATTGATAAACTCATTGCGGTTTGGCAGACGGGTTAACCAGTCTCTGAACGCCGCATTTCTTAATTCATGGAAAAGATTAACGTTTTCGTATCCCACTGAAATACTGGATAGAAAAACCTCAAGTAAGTGCTTGTCTAGCTCACTAATCTCGTGGGTTTGTCGAACAAATACGGCAGCTTCAAAACCAGCGCGGCTGATATACAGCACAGAGCAACTGGGCTCAAAAATGTGCTTTTTAAGACGTAGGCACCGACTAATGTTTTCTTCAATTTCAAGGTTTTTAAGCGTGAACACAGGCTGGTTTATAAATTTCGCATACTCACCCGCAGCGCCAAGCACGTAAACCTCTTCGTCCTCTCGGTCTAGCAAAGAACCCGCTCTTGCGCACAATAAACCTTCGGAATCTAAACCAATAAGCGAACTAATCTGAGTAACTACACCTTCGCAAAACTCTTTCACCGAATGTTCTTCAAACAAG
The DNA here is from genome assembly GCF_947311905.1 of Alteromonas sp. CyTr2. NCBI lineage: Bacteria > Pseudomonadati > Pseudomonadota > Gammaproteobacteria > Alteromonadales > Alteromonadaceae > Alteromonas > Alteromonas sp. CyTr2. Next base: position 10,113 of record NZ_CAMZMZ010000032.1, read on the forward strand.
TTCGCTGAAGAGGTGATTATTTTCTCTAAACCAGCACGGCTTTGACTAATCGTTACAATTTGCTGATAAGAGCGTAGTGAGGAAATGATAGTAGTTAGTAATTTGGCGCGAGTAAGTTCTGTTTTGGTTTTGTAGTCATTGATATCGTAAACTTTAATGACTTGCTCTTCAGGCGCGTAGCCGGGCTGTCCCGTACGTAAGATAATTCGAGGTTCAACTAACTTCATGTCTTCGCGGATGTATTTAACAACATCAAAACCCGCGTCATCAGTCTCCATAACGACATCAAGTAAAATTATGGCAATGCTGTTGCCATATTCGTGCAGCATTTCTTTGGCTTGTTTTGCTGAATAAGCGTGGATGAAGTTTAATTTGCGATCGTTTACGATGAGATCAGATAGCGCGAGACGCGTTACGGTGTGAATCTCTTCATCGTCATCGACAATAAGAATGTTCCAGTCTTTGCCCAATAAGGTTTGCTCTTCAACTGAACCATCATCATCTAAAAAAATTAATTCGTCGTTATCATAATCCATTGCCGACATTACCGCTCATTTCCTCGATACAAACAAAACAAGAATGCGCTACTCATTGTATTAAGGCAACGATTACATTGATAAATGGGTTACGCAATGCAATAGTGCTCTCATGTTACATGCCATTTTACATTCGATCATTTAAGCATTTATGAAGATTACATCCCAGCACTTTTCCCCTGAGGTAAAAAAACCACAGGAAACGGAAGAGAAGACTGTAAAGGTGACAGCCGAATCGCCTGCGGCTGAAAAAGCGGCCAGCAACGCAGTGAAAACCGATGCTAGTCGCCAACGCATACTTTCCTGGTTTGCCAGAGTGGGTATAAGCCCCTCTATGATGTCCCCTGATCCTAAAAAGCAAAAGCATGCACTAGAAAGAAGAAAACAAATATTAGAAACCCAAAAAGCGAGCAATCTTCAAGCTGTATTAAATATAGCATTAAATGTGACGATCAACGAACAAACTAACGATAATCTTGATCCCGACTGGTTTTTCGCATTTAGTACCATGGCTGAGGAAATTTACAGCCCACCCATGCAGGAATTATGGGGAAAGATTTTTGCCGTTGAGGTGGCTCGCCCGGGCAGTTTTTCCCTTCGTACATTACAGCTATTAAAGACGCTAACGCACAGGGATGCACAAGTATTCAATAAGGCTGTCAATGTTGCGAGTAGAAGAAATAACGATGCGGTCCCGCGTATTCTTGTGGGGTATCACAAACGCAAAGGCTTGCTTTCACTATTGAGACGCCCTGTTCCTGAGCAAATTAACTTAGCCAACGTAGGGTTGAGTTACCCTGATCTGTTGTCTTTGCAAGAGATGAAGTTGATTTATACCAGCGAAATTGAAAGCGCCGAATACAATGAAGGTCAGCAAGTAACCTGGCGATGCGTAAATGAAAATATTTCATTAACCAGTAAAACGTCGGGGGTTGCATTGGTGTATTACAAGTTCACTTCGATTGGCAGTGAGCTGTATAAATTAGTGACTAAGTCGCCTAATGAAGCGTATTTAACCAGCATTAAGTCGGTGTTAGGCGAGGTATTTAACGTGAGTTAAATACCGTCACCAAATTCGTGCAATCCACACTCGCGTTTCAAACCAAAGAAGCGCGTGTCTTGCTCACTCATCCCTTCTTGGAGCGACTGCGTGGTATGCCAATCACCGATGGATACATATCCTTGCTCCCAAAGCGGATGATAAGACAAGTCGTTATCTTTCAGGTAGTAATGTAAGTCTTTGTTACTCCAATCAATGATCGGGTAAAGTTTAAACTGCTGCCCTACTTTTTGTAGAACTGGAAGCTTTCCCCTGGTATCTGATTGGCTTCTACGCAAACCTGCAAACCACGTACCTGCTTTCATGTCACGTAAGGCGCGCTGCATTGGCTCAACTTTGTTCATCTTATTGTATTTCTCAATACCTTCGATGCCTTGTTCCCAAAGTCTGCCAAAGCGCGCTTCCTGCCACGCAGAAGACATCTCTGCGCTGTACACGTGCAAATTTAAATTGAGCTTTTCTACAAGTTCATCAATGAACTTGTACGTCTCAGGAAAAAGGTAACCTGTGTCGGTAAGCACAACAGGAATATCCGGTTGTGCTTGGGTAAGCATATGCAGCATAACCGCCGATTGTGCTCCAAAGCTTGAAGACACAATATGAGTATCAGGCAAGTTGTCCAGCGCCCAAGCTACTCGCTCCTGCGCTGTCATTTTCTCTAACGTTTCATTGATATCAGCAAGGGCTTCCTTACTGATATCAAGCGTTAGTGGTTGCTGCTTAATCGCTGTATTATTCGTCATAGAAATCCCGTGCGGAGTCTACTACTGGTTTTACAACACCAGCGCGAACAACATAATCACCAAAGGCTTCACCCGCTTCACGATCTTTGGCCCACTGGCCAAACAGTGAATCTAGTTCTGCCATGATTTCCTGTTCGCTTATGTTTTCTCGATACATACGTGGAATACGTGTACCTTCTCGGTTTCCACCCAAATGCAAATTGTATTTGCCTGGGCCCTTACCTACTAAGCCAACCTCAGACAACATCGCGCGACCACAGCCATTCGGGCAGCCTGTTACACGGAAGATTACGCTATCTTCTTCCAATCCGTGTTTGGCAAGCAAACCTTCTAGCTCCGTAACGGCATCCGGCAAGTAGCGCTCAGCTTCTGCCATGGCTAACGGACAGGTTGGCAATGCAACACAGGCCATTGAGTCAAGTCGCTGGTTAGAAATCGATGGCGCTATTAAGCCATGTTCGCGGGCTAATGCTTCAATTTTGTCTTTGTCTTGCGGCGCTACACCGGCAATAATCAAATTCTGGTTTGCCGTTAAGCGGAAATCACCTTTGTGGATCTTCGCAATTTCGGCACAGCCTGTTTTTAGCGTTTTACCTGGGTAATCTAAAATACGACCGTTCTCAATAAATACGGTCAGGTGATATTTACCGTCAATACCTTCAACCCAGCCAAAGCGATCGCCACGGCCCGTAAATTCATACGCACGGCTGTCTTGGAAAGTCACGCCTGCGCGTTTTTCAACTTCAGCCTTAAAGTTGTCTACCCCAACACGCTCTAACGTATATTTGGTTTTCGCGTTCTTACGATTAACACGGTTCCCCCAATCACGCTGAGTTGTTACAACCGCTGCGGCAACGTCTAGCGTGTTTTCAAGCGGAATAAATCCGAAATCAGAGGCTTTACGCGGGTACGTGCTCTTGTCGCCGTGAGTCATTGCAAGACCACCACCGACAAGTACGTTAAAGCCAACTAGCTGTCCATTTTCAGCAATCGCAACAAAGTTAAGATCATTCGCGTGAACATCTACATCGTTTTGCGGAGGAATCACCACCGTCGTTTTAAATTTACGCGGTAAATAGTTATCACCCAAAATAGGCTCTACAGGTTTTTCAGTCGTTTCAACTTTTTCACCGTCTAACCAAATTTCAGCATACGCGCGGGTTTTAGGTAGTAAGTGTTCACTTATCTTCTTCGCCCATTCAAATGCCTGAAGGTGAAGCTCAGATTCAACCGGATTTGACGTACATAGTACGTTTCGGTTTACATCGCCTGCCGTAGCAATAGAGTCGATGCCTACCTTGTTTAGCATTTGGTGCATGGACTTAATCTTAGGCTTTAACACACCGTGAAACTGGAAAGTTTGACGGGTTGTTAAACGAATGCTGCCGTACATGGTGTGATCGGCTGCAAACTTATCAATCGCTAACCATTGGTCAGGCGTAATAACACCACCAGGTAAACGGGCACGCAACATCACATTGTGAAGCGGCTCAAGTTTCTGCTTTGCACGCTCAGCGCGAATATCACGATCGTCTTGTTGGTACATACCGTGAAAGCGAATAAGCTGGAAGTTATCAGCGGTGAAACCACCAGTAAGATCATCTTTAAGATCGGTAGTGATGGTGCCACGCAAATTATTACTTTCACGCTTTAAACGCTCGTTGTCAGCCAGTTTGCCCTCAACGATAAATGGTGATTTTTCGTTACTCATTAATAGACATCCTTCTGATAACGTTTCGCTTTACGTAACTCTACAACATAGGCTTTTGCATCGGCTTCAGATTTACCGCCGTGCTCTTGCACAATACTAATTAGGGCGTTCTCTACATCTTTCGCCATGTGCATTGCATCGCCACACACATAGAAGTGTGCGCCCTGCTCTAGCCATTCATACACCTCTTTACCGTTTTCTAGTAAACGGTGCTGAACATATACTTTTTCTTCTTGGTCACGAGAAAATGCCAGCGTAATTTTGTCTAGCAGGCCTTCTTTAACGTAGCCTTGCCATTCCACTTGATATAGAAAATCTTGCGTGAAATGTGGGTTGCCAAAGAACAACCAGTTTTTGCCTTCAGCACCTTGTACGTCACGCTCTTGCATGAACGATCTAAACGGTGCAATACCCGTACCCGGACCGACCATGATCACTGGCGTATTTGGATCAGCGGGCAAACGGAAGTTATCGTTACTTTCTACGAACACTTCTACGTCGCCATTTTCTTCTAGATATTCACACAAAAAGCCAGATGCGCCGCCTTGATGACGATGTCCAAACGCTTCATAGTCAACGTGAGCTACGGTTAAATGTACTTCTTCTTCCACTTCGGCTTGGCTTGATGCTATCGAGTACAAGCGAGGCGTTAGCGGTCGCAAAGCATCGACAAGCTGTTGTTCAGACAACTTACCCGGATGGTCGCGCACAATATCAATAATTTGACGTTCGGCCATGTAGGTACGCAGCTGCGCTTTATCTTCCATCAATGTAGCCAATGATTCAGAGCCTGTCGCCTCTTGATATGACTTAATGAAATTAGGATAACTTAAAGTTAATTCAAGCTTCGACGTTAATGCTTCGGTGAGTGACATGGTCGCGTCAGCCACAGACACTTCTGTATTGCCGTTTAATGACAAGATACTAATAAGCTCTGACACTAGAGATGCTGCATTTTTAAACCATACACCAAGCGCATCACCTGGCTTATAGGTAATTCCGCTATCTTCAAGGCTTATTTCGATATGGCGTATATCTTTAACAGAATCACGACCTGTGATTTTTTGTGCGTCAATTAAGGTCGCTTTAAACGGCGCTTTCTTGGTGTAAGTTTGCGCTGCTACACCCTGCACTGCCGCGCCAGTTTGCGCCGCTACCGCTGCTTGCGGAGCTGCACTGAAATCGTCTTTTAGCGAGTCGATGAGCTTGCTCAGCCATGCTTCGGCTTCCGCTTCATAATCAACGTCGCAGTCCAGACGCTCTACAATAGCTTTACCGCCAAGCTTACCTAAGCGTTCATCAAAGTCTTTACCCGTTTGGCAGAAAAACTCGTAACTACTGTCACCTAAACCCAAAACTGCGTATTTGGTATCAGCAAGCTTTGGGGCTTTTTTGCCAGCCAAGAATTCATGTAGCTCAATAGCATCGTCTGGTGCATCACCTTCACCATGGGTACTAACAAATACCGCAACGTGAGTTTCTGCTTTCAAGTTACGTGGCTTGTAATCTGCCATGCTAACCAGCTTGCTATTAAAGCCCGCTTCTTCTGCTTTCGCTTGACACTGCGCTGCAACACCTTTTGCATTACCGGTTTGTGAACCGTACAAAATAGTAAGCGTTGGCGCGTCACCCGCTACTGCAGGAGTGCCTTGCATCATTGGTGCAACCGAACCACCTTGTGCAGCAGCCATGCCCGCAGCATAACCACTTACCCAAGTAAGTTGCTCACGATTTAAGCCTGCAATGGCTTGCGTTATTGCATTCCACTGCTGTTCGTTTAATACCGCGCCTGGCGCTGAGTTCGAATTAGAATCTTGTGACATAGTCTTTTAGCCTTTTATCAATGGCGCTAAGGCTAACGGCTTTCTTCAAGAAGAGAAAAGAATAAATGAAACTTTTTTATTACTGAAAGTGCTAATGACTGTGCGAATAGGTAATAACACAATTGAATTTGGGCGAGAAGCAATAAAAAGGGCGAGGCTGCAATCGCAGCCCCGCCCTTTAAAATCCGTAGTTGAGGCTTAGAAGTGAAGTTCTAGCCCTGCGAATACACCATCAAATTCCATGTCAGCGTACACATCATCAAGGTCTTCAATATCTACCGTTACATTTCTGTAACCCACCTGAAGCGTCATATCAACCGCTAAACTTTCAATAAACGAGTACTGAATTGCAGCTTGATAATCACTAAGCTCATGGTCGTCGAACGACAAATAGCTTCCTTCAAAGTATGCTGATAAACCTGTAAACGGTAAACCTAGCTGAACCTTTGAGTAGGCCATTGGAACAATACCAGAGAATTCTGCAGATCCGCTTGTGTCACTCGCTCTATCCACAACGAACAGTGCGCCGTCGATGTACTTTGCATTAACACCTAAGTCAAAGCTCACTAAATCGTTATCAAATAACTCGTAGTACAAAATGAAATCTGTAGCATCAAGCTCTACATCTGTATTAACCGTGGTACTTTCAGTAAACAGTTCGCCGTCGAAAGTGAATTCAGACTGAAGCGTTGTGGTGCCCGAGTTATCTAATGTCGTGTGATTTACTTTTACGTTAGGTAAAAACGGTACCGGATGCTCAAAGGCAATGTATAGCGCCGTATTGGTCTCATCATCAAAGTTAAAGTCAGCGGTGTTGTTGCTATCAGCAAACCCGCCCTGCGTGTCGGTTTGCCATACTTGGGCTCCAACATATACGCCTGCGATAGTGTCTGCATGAGATGAAACTGAAACTAATGCGCATCCCAATGCGGCAGCTATAAGACCCTTTTTCATTAATTATCCTTGATTAAGAAGTTCTGAAAGTTCAATTAAAGCAGCGTTTGCACGAGAAATATAGTTTGCCATTACCAAAGAATGGTTCGCTAACATGCCAAATCCACTACCATTTAAAATCATTGGACTGAATACCGACTGCTGTGTCGCTTCCAGTTCACGAATAATTTGCTGAAGACTAACCAATGCATTCTTATCTTCCAATACGTCGTAAAATTCAATTTCCACGGCTTTTAGAAAGTGAAGTAAAGCCCACGTAGCACCGCGTGCCTCATAGAAATTATCGTCTAGTTTCCACCAACTCGTTTTAACTACACGCTGGCTGGCTACAGGAGAAGACTGCTTTGCATTCGAGTCACCCGCCAGATCAGTGTTCAATCTAGCCGATCCTACGCTGGCACTAAGTCTTTGTGAATAACTGCCCAACCGTTTTTCTACCTGTTTCAACCATTCGCGCAAGTTGTCTGCGCGAGTATAAAACTGACTGTCGGTGTTTCGGGTATTCGCTAGCTCGTCACGGTATTTTTTTAGAAGCTCTATACCGTCAGAGTAACTCGATTCAGAAGAAGGCAACGCCCAGCTTTTGTGATCCATATTAAACTTAGGGTGAGCTTTTGTAAGGTATGGATTTTCAATAGACTGGGATTGAGAGCGGCTGAAGTCTTTACGCATAGAGAGTGCAAGGTCTCGCACCATTTCCAGCGCACCGAATTCCCATGCGGGCATGTTATCTAAAAAGATGCCAGGAGGCGTAATGTCGTTAGAAAGATATCCACCAGGCTTATCAAGTAAGGTTTCCGACACATCAATCATGGTTGTTGTTAATGTGTAACCCGCAATATTAGTTGGATTCTCAACAGGCGAGTTTTGCTTTAAACGTTGTCTAACATCAAACGTGTCTGGGGATAGGCTCCAATACCATCCTATTAGCCAGAAAAGTAAAACTATCACTACAGCGACAATCGCTATCCGTTTTGAGTTAATAGATTGTCTCATATAACACCAACCTTCCTTTTAAATAACAAATAGCCGACGGAGGTCAGCTATTTGTAGTCTTAATACTATGTGAAAAATGCGAAACCTTTGTGACGGTCGTCTTTATATCACCATCTTTTACTACGTTAACACAACTTAAATAAAATTATGATGATTATACATTATGGTGCATATTTCGGTCATTTTGCTGCTTATAAGCGGCAGAGTTTCGATTTTTCAAAGCATATAGCGCTATCGCGATAAGTATAATTGGCCAAAATGCACTTACTCCCACCACTAATAATGCTAAAAATCCTGCGCCTAGCGCTAAAAGAATTGTGCCCATAACGCTTACAGCAACAACGAATCCAACGATAGCGAGGACTACGCCGACTAGCGATAACACTGCTACGTTTTCCCAAGGACTTAGCAATTCATCTGACATGATTAAGTGCATACCCAACCAGCTATCTACTAAGCTGCCTAAACAATTCACCAAAATAATGGCGATGACCAATGCAATCAGAAAGTTTTTCATTACACTAATCTCGGTAATAAGATAACGGCTGCAATATAAGCCACTAGCGTAATAGGCGTAGCGATGAACAAGCCTGCTACAGCTGCCGCTCTAACCCATACTGCATCTATATCAAAATAACGTGCAACTCCTGCACACACACCTGAAATGATTCCAGAATCAAGGTCTCTATAAATTCGTTTTTGTGATGGTACTTTCATCATCTTCTCCAAAAATGCTTACTTCGATATCTACAATGCGGGCTGCGGCTCTCAAGGTCGCCTACGCGACCTTCTTCTTCTTAAGTTCAGCCAATTCCTTTTCGATAGCTTCATCTGCTTCCATTGCATCGAACTCGGCCTGCAGTGACGTTGCTTCATTCGACTTTGTTAGGTCGTACGCATCAACTTGCGCTTCTAGATGATCAATGCGCTGCTCGTAACTTTCAAAGCGCATCATGGCATCATCAATTTTTCCTTCGTGATCAGCTTGCTTCACTTTTAAGCGTGTTTGCGCTGAATGCTTGCGTTGAACCAGCGTTTTTTGCTTGGCTTTTGCTTCGGCTAACTTACTGTTCAGGCGCGCAGTATCGCCTTGGATTTTTTCGATACTTTCTGCAATATGCGCTTCTTGTTCTTCAAGAGAAGCTAGCTTTGCAACATACTTTTGTTTTTCGATTAGTGCGGCTTTAGCCAATGACTCTTTGTCATTATTCATTGCGATCTGTGCTTTGTGCTGCCACCCTTCCACTTCTTTGTTTGCTGATGCCATATGGCGTGCAAGGGTTTTCTGCTGAGCAATAAAGCGCGCTGCATCAGTGCGAACCTCAACTAAGGTTTCTTCCATTTCTTGAATAATCAAACGAATGATTTTTTCAGGATCTTCCGCTTTATCTAACATTGCATTGATGTTTGCTTGAACAATATCGTTAATGCGCGAAAACATACCCATGATTATTTCTCCGTTAAAAGTAGTGTTGTGGTTTCCAGCACTTATTCTTAGTTACGCTGACCTCTGGTTACCGCTGACTGAGTTCTCCTCAACACTCTAACTATTACAATCACCATGCCATTTATTTAAGGCACTGTTTTTAAATGATTTTAATTTAATTCCGGAAATTACCAACTGTTCACCAAGCAACCAAATACAATTTTTTAGCGTATTTAACCAACAAATTTGTTAATTTGACCAACCCTGTTTATTGCGTTTTTAATGTTTAAGTCACTGTGCTACACGCACAAAAAAAGCGCCTTTCGGCGCTTTTGCTAGATACCAATATCGAATTAGTCGGCATCTTGTTCTGTAGAACTACCTTCAGACGGGGTAGCGACAACTAAATCAGTCACGCTGACCTTACCACTTCCGCGCGCTTCTTGTGGGCTTAGCTCAAAGTGATACGTTGCGTTTGCTACTGCTTGGTACACGTCAGCCTTAATTTCCTGTGATGTGGTAGCCACTGCGTTTGAAACTACATTAGTTAAAAACGTTTGAAGCACTGACTCTTCTGCATTTGCTACGCTGCTTGCCATGCTTGCTGTCAGTAAAGTTGCTGCGATTAGTGAAGTTTTCATAATTTCCCTCTGAAGTTAGTCAGTGCAACAACACGCCGTTGTTGCGATACTTAGAGGATTGCGAGAGCTGTGCCAACTCCTTTAAAAACAGTTAAGGAATTGATATATATAAATTTAAATAAAAAAGCTCGCGAGACAGCGAGCTTTTAAGAATTGAACAAATATTAAACTTTGGTCAAAATTACTAAATCGTTAGTCTTTTTGACTATTAAACGCAGCGACTTCCTTTTGTGCACTTTCTACAGCGTCTAGCGCATTTAGCAGCAGATTGGGATCTGGATTTTTTCCTGTTCCATTTTGGCTTAAGTATCTACGCCAAATACGTCCACCCGCTTGCCCTTGATAAAGACCCAAAATATGCCGAGCTGCATGCCAGGGTTTGAAATAGGGATCGTCTTGGCGTTCAATATACTGCTGCATTTTCAGCACAATTTCTCGTCGTGACATGCTCTGAGCTTCAGTATCTCCGAAAATCTCTTTATCTACGGTAGCCATAATGTAAGGATTGGCGTAAACCTCACGCCCTACCATAACGCCATCAACAAGTTCTAGCTGTTGCTGGGTTTCTTCTAGCGTTTTAACCCCACCATTTATGCTAATAGATAATTCAGGGCGAGCCTGTTTAAGTCTATGAACCCGCGGATAGTTTAACGGCGGAATTTCGCGATTTTCTTTTGGGCTCAATCCCTGTAGCCACGCTTTCCTTGCGTGAACAATAAAGGTATCGCATCCGGCATCTGCCACGGTATCGATGAAACGAGCGAAGTCTTCATCTTCGTCCATATCATCAATGCCAATACGGCACTTTACCGTAACGGGAATATCTACCGCAGCCTGCATGGCTTTGACACAACTTGCTACCACCTCTGGCTGGGCCATCAAGCAGGCACCGAAGCTACCGTTCTTAACTCGATCACTTGGACAACCTACGTTTATGTTAACTTCATCATAACCGCGCGCTTGTGATAGCTCAGCACACTTGGCCATGTCAGACGGATCGCTTCCGCCCAGTTGGACAGCAACAGGGTGTTCCTCTTGGTTGTAACCCAGATAGTCACCCTTGCCGTAAATGATCGCGCCTGTGGTTACCATTTCTGTATAGAGAAGTGTGTGCTTAGACATTAATCGTAAAAAGTAGCGACAATGGCGGTCTGTCCAATCCAGCATTGGAGCGACAGAGAATTTACGATTTAGCGGAGTGATAGACACGACAGGAACCTCAGACACAGTTATTACTTATATACCTCGCGTACGCGCGAGCGGCGTATAGTACCTATGTTCAATAAAAAAACAATGTCGCTTGCCATTATTTGATAGGCCTATTCCAGCCTTAAAAAACAGCTCAAATCGTAGAACGCATAAGTAAATCTTCATAGATTATTCAACTTACTGAAAAGATGGCGTTTTTTGTATAAGGGTTTTTGTAGGTATTTGCCACTATTATGCTTTTAGCGTATTTCAAAGTTCACGATTAGCGGCTATTGTATAAAGTAATAACCATAATTATTAGCACAGACAAAAATGTGATTGCAGCTCATTAGCGTGTTCAACGCAAAGAACTGCGCCTTCCGGAGACATTTTATGGCGGACAAGAAGCCGAAGGATCAGCAAGCGCAAGACGTAACTCAAACTGAAGGCGCGCCCAAACCAGCAGACGAACTTGCTCAACTTAGAGAAATTTTGTTTGGTCAAACAAACCGTGCATTCCGTGCAGATCTTTCTGCGTTGGAGTCACGGGTCAACGACAGCTTCTCTAAACTGAATACGCATCTTGATAATCAGTTCAACGATATACGTAAGCTTATTGACCAACAGATCACAGAATTATCGAATCAGTTGGCCAGTGCTAACGACAACCACAGTAACGTGCAAGAGCAACTTCAAAACACCACTGACAAATTGCAAAGTGAATTGGAGATAGCGGAAACTGCTGCAAAGAATGACAACGATGCATTGGAAGCTCATGTGGTTAAAGAACTAGAGTCGCTTGATAATTTATTTAGTAAGCGTCACCAAGAGCTGTTAGAGAAGCTTCAGCAGGTAACCAGTGAGCTTTCAGAAAGTAAAACCGATAGAAAAACGTTGGCAAACTTACTTTCGACTATGGCCACCAACCTCGCTACAGATCATTAATTAATGACTGAAAAAGTGCCGCCGTCGGAGCTATCTGACAACTCTCTAGACAAAGTCAGAGAGTTACTCATTGGAAGGGACGATAAGTTCGTTCAAGAAAAGTTGAATCGCGATGCGAAAGGCATCGTGACAAACGTCGTTTCTGAAGCGCTCTTTGAACGCGAAACAAAGGACGGCTCAGTTAACAAAGTACTTGTTCCTCTTGTAGAGAAGTCGCTTCACCGCTCTATAGAAGCTAATAGCGACAAGATTGTTGGTACACTTTATCCCTTGGTTGGCACGCTTGTAAGAAAGGCGGTATCTTCATTTCTTGTTGAGTTTGTCGAGCGCACTAACGCGCTTATCGAAAACAGCTTAAGTCCCAAAAGCGTATCTTGGCGATTCAAAGCTTGGCAGTCCGGAGTCAGGTATTCTGAATTTGTCGCATCTCAAATTTACCAATACCAAGTCCAACAGCTGCTGGTCATTCATCGAGAGACCGGCACGTTACTTCACAGCATTTCTTCAGATCCTGATAAAGAAAAAGACGCAGACTTAATTTCGTCAATGCTAGTGGCCATTAATGACTTTGTGGCAGATGCGTTTGGCGTTACCAGTACCGAGTCAGAAAACGAGCTCGGCGAGATAAAAACGGAAGACTTTACGCTGCTAATAAAAATTGGGCCACAAGCGCTGCTTGTTGCTGCAGTTACGGGCAGTATTCCTCCTGAGGTACGCGGGAAACTTCAACAGGCGTTGGAAGATTTTCATCAGTTCTATCAGCAACCGTTGCTCACTTATGAAGGTGACAATGCGCCCTTCGACGGTTGCGAAACCATTCTTTCAGACTGCTTAATAAGCGAAAAAAAAGAGGGTGAAGGAAAAAAATCAAACCGATTAATAGGTGCACTAGTGCTTCTTGTGATTTTTTTCGCACTTGCAGTGCTGTCTTTTATGCGTTTGTCGCTAAGCATCTTAAAAAGCGACTTGCACGAGCTTCCTCCTCCACCTGGCATCATAGTAACTGATACTTATGTTTCCAATGGGAACGTGCACGCTAAAGTCCTTCGCGACCCGGTCGCCACTAGCATCGAACAATGGTTTAGCGATAATAACATCGATGCAGAAAGAGTTACTGTTATTGAAGAACCCTTTGTTTCTTTAAAACCAAGTGTGGTTGAACGCAAACTTGAAAAGCTCGTGAGCGACTATCCTCTCAGCGAATCAGAAAGCCTATTAATTAAAAAAGGTGATGACCGTAGCTTTATTATTTCAGGAACCGTGTTCACCCCAACCGCAATTAACTTTACTCAGCAAATAAACGCTATTCCTGGTATTTCGACAGTTAACGTTGATACCACCGCGCTTAACGTCAAAGCAGCCTATCAAATTGACAATGTTGAGCTCCAGAAAGCCGCATTGAACCGATTAGTTTATAAGGTTTCCTCACAGAATGTACTTTTTGCTACTAACCAAGAAGCGCTTTCTGAAGTACAGTTAGCAAAATTAGAACCTCTGGCAAACGACATAAAACAATTGTTAACTCTTGCTGACAAGACAAAAACTGTTGTCAGTATTGTTGTAATGGGTGCCAGTGATAATTCAGGCTCAAGCGCACGAAATCGCGCATTGAGTCAAAAACGAGCAGAGAATGTTGTGAATTCATTAATTTCACTTGGCGTAGAAAGTGATATTCTTATACCTGTAAGCTTAGGAGAGCTACCATTGCAGAAAGCATCAATGGGGCGTTCAGTTATGTTAAACGTTTTAATATCCAGTGAGCAGTAGTAAGGAAGCTTTGCAGTGATACAGAAAAAAGTATGTATTTTAGGGCCCACTGGTGTTGGCAAAACAAGCCTGATAAAACAGTTCGTTGAAGGTATTTTCTCCGAAAAATACAAGACCACTATTGGCGTAAAAATAGACAAGAAACAAGTCAATAAAGACGGACGCGGCGTTCAGCTTCTACTTTGGGATTTAGAAGGTATCGACAGATACTGTGGCTTCAACCCTCGCTACCTTCGCGGCGCAAGCGCCTACATTATTGTAGTTGACCAAACTCGGTCTCAATCCTTGCTTGAAGGCATGGAAATTCTAGAACTCGCACGCGAACACTACCCCGATATCCCCGCATTTTTTGTTGTAAATAAAACCGATCTCCCCACAAGTTGGCACTGGAGTGAGGAAGAACTCAATTCTTACGCTCAAAAATTCACTTCACTAACGAAGACCAGCGCAAAGACCGGTGAAAATGTAGAGAATTTATTCAGTACAATTGCGTTTTGGTAGGAGATTGCCATGGATATTCATTTATTAAATGCATTGGGCATTACGAACTGCGCGCTATTTAGGTGTAACTCCGAAAGCGACATTGAATGCTTAACGCCAGAACTTCCATGGCTAGCAAATGTTGTAACGATTGACGAAAACAACAAACTGCAAAAGAAGCATATCCCCTCTATTTTTTTAGACGACTTTTTTCTCGATGCCGACGAAGTATGGAAAGGCGAAACGTCATTTACGCTTTCATCTGGCTTTTGGACGGAGCACAATGAGAGCCAAGTACTTCGCTTAGAAGCATTGGCAATTAATAGCGAATCGGGTTCTCGCTATCTGGTCGTTAAAAATGTAGAAGAGCAATTTGACGAAAAACGCAAAACGCTGCAAGCCGCGCGGGAATTATTGCTACGCCATCACGAAATTGTAGGTCAGCATGAGTATATTAGGCACAAATTAAATGGTGTTTTACGCAAGAACACCCGACTTCAAAAGCTCGTTCCGCCCATTCAGCAAGCTATTCACAACCTGGAAACTGGCGTTGTCATTTTAGACGACAAAGGCGGATTGATATTGGACAACAAAGCGTCTCATAGATTGCTGCTGTGTAATAGCACAACGCCAAGCTCTATTCGCGTCAACGAGCTTCTTACTGATATTGATGCGCCGGCAACGTTTCTTCCCGCACTGGTGCAGCGAAAAGCCCCCTGGCAAGGGGAGCTTTATTGGCAACCTGTTGACGATTATGGTGTGTGGCTTCAGGTTACCATTCACCCTGTATTACAAGGGGATGAGTTAACCCATTGGGTTTACCTACTTACCGATATTACCCATATCCACAATAAAGAAGAGAGCGTATTAACTGCCAGTGGAATGGACTCGTTAACAAAGGTAGCCAATCGCAATTTGTTTACCGATACAGTAAGAAGACTGGTTCAGGAAGAAATCGCATTCAAGTTGTTCATCATAGATATATGCGACTTTAAAAAGATAAATGAATCACTTAGCTATCAGTCGGGTGACGAGATCCTTAAATCGTTCGCACTGCGACTGCAAACCTTTGTCGGCAACAGCGGGTTTATAGCGAGAATAGGCAGTAATGAGTTTGCATTGGTGAAACGTGAAGATACCTTTAACGAACTTACCAGTGCCGAGTATATGGAGCAGCTAGTCAAAAAGCTCACTCAAACCTATACCGTTCTCAATGGCAGCGAGCCGAATTTAGGCATAAATATTGGCGAAGCAAACTTTCCCCGGCACTGCCCGTCAACCGAATCACTTCTTCAATGTGCTGACATCGCCTTGCAGGCCGCTAAATATCAAGGTCGCAATGTGGCACTTACCTACAGTGAAGCACTACACAAACAACATCATGCAATCAACGAGCTTGAGAGTCAGCTACGTTCTGCCATCGAAAACAATGAACTCAAACTCTTTTTGCAGCCTATTGTCGATTTAGAGACTGGCAAGATTGTTAAATGCGAGGCTTTGGCGAGGTGGATAACGTCGGAAGGTAAGTTTATTTCCCCAGAAGTCTTCATTCCTCTTGCTGAAAAAAGTGAACTCATTTTCCCTTTCGGCGAATGGCTTATCAATGCAGCTTGTGATGCTATAGAAGCGTTAAAGGCCTCTAATTTAGACATTAGGTTGGCCATTAATATCTCTGGCCGCCAAGTGTCAGATTTAGCACTACTAAACCAAATTAAAAACGCATTGGAAGATCACCAAATCCCCGGCTCAAACTTATCTATCGAGTTAACCGAAAGCGTGTTTGTGGAAAGCTTGGATACTGTTTCAGTATTACTCAACGAGCTTCGAGCAATGGGGATCACCGTGTCGATTGACGATTTCGGTACAGGTTTTAGTTCACTGGTTTACCTGAAGAAACTGCCTATCGATGAGCTTAAGATTGACCGTTCCTTTGTCAGTGAACTTGAGAAAAACACCGACGACCAAGCTATCGTTCAGGCTATTCTTGGACTGGCGAGCAACTTAAACATTAAGATTATTGCAGAAGGTATTGAAACCCAACAGCAGCAACAGTTTTTGCAAAATCATCGGTGTGCTTATGGTCAGGGTTACTTATATCAGCGCCCCGTTGCCATACCTGAATTTATAACTTTAGCGCAAAAGCTAAAGTAAGCTTAAGCAAAGCTTCATCAGCCATAAACAAAAAAGCCGGAGTACGATCCGGCTTTTTTACAGCTTGTATTTTACGCTTAAATTAGCCCCATGTGTCCTGCATGGAACTCCAAGTGCTCTTCAATAAATGATGCAATAAAGAAGTAACTATGATCGTAACCTTCATGCATGTTAAGCGTAAGTTGCGTATCTGACTGTTGCGCAGCATGAACCAGAGACTGAGGTTTCAGCTGCTCGTGCAAGAACTCATCTTTTGTCCCTTGCTCTACTAGCAGAGGTACGCTGTGTGTTTTGCTTGCTAATAGCAACGAGGCGTCGTAATCCTGCCATGCCGCCTTGTCATCGCCTAAGTATCGACCCAAGGCTTTCTCGCCCCACGGACAATCTGAAGGATTTGAGATAGGGCTAAAGGCCGATACCGATACAAACTTATTAGGATTACGCATGCCAATAACTAAAGCACCGTGTCCGCCCATTGAGTGACCGCTAATAGCGCGCTCTTTGGTTACAGGGAACTCGCTTTCAATAAGCGCAGGTAGCTCGTTCACAATATAGCTATACATTTTGTAATGCTTATCCCACGGCGCCTGCGTAGCGTCAACGTAGAAGCCTGCCCCAAGGCCAAAGTCATAAGATCCTTCTTCGTCGTCAGGAACGTTCTCGCCACGGGGGGATGTATCGGGCGCAACAATAGCCATACCTAATTCCGCCGCTAGCTTCATTGCACCGGCTTTTTGCATAAAGTTCTGGTCGGTACATGTCAGCCCTGACAGCCAGTAAAGCACGGGCACTGGCTTTTCTTTCGAGGCGAAAGGGGGAAGAAAAATTGCGAAGGTCATATCGCATTGTGTTGTTTCAGCTTTATGGGTATAGCGTAAATGCCGTCCCCCGAATGCTCTATTTTCGCCAATAAGCTCCATTTCAGCTCCTTAAATACGTAAATTTTCACCTTTATTGTGGAATCAGTAAAGGCTCTATCGGATTTTAGATCAAGTTCGTTTACACTAAGCGCCTAATTTTTGAGGTAAGTACAATGGTAAAAGCACTGTTGCATCATATTGTTGGCACTATTTCGGTCATCTGCTATTTCGTCAATACGGTAGTGTGGTCAACGCCTATTTTTATATTGGCCATTTTTAAACTTATACCTATTGCGCCATGGCGACGATTCATTTCTTATTTACTCGATGCATGCGCGACTGCGTGGATCGGCGTTAATAACCTGAATCAGCGCATCAGCGGACGCACCAAATGGCAAGTAAACGGACTAGAAAAACTCACTCGAGATGATTGGTATCTCGTTATTGCTAACCATCAATCTTGGGTCGATATCTTAGTTCTTCAGCGTGTTTTTAACCGAAGAATCCCATTTTTGAAGTTTTTCC
Source organism: Alteromonas sp. CyTr2 (assembly GCF_947311905.1). NCBI lineage: Bacteria > Pseudomonadati > Pseudomonadota > Gammaproteobacteria > Alteromonadales > Alteromonadaceae > Alteromonas > Alteromonas sp. CyTr2. Next base: position 27,919 of record NZ_CAMZMZ010000032.1, read on the forward strand.
TCAAAAAAGAGCTTATCTATGTTCCCATTTTAGGTCTGGCTTGGTGGGCACTCGATTTTCCATTTATGCGCAGGTATTCCAAATCATTTTTGGCTAAAAACCCGCATTTGAAAGGAAAGGATATGGAAACCACGCGCCAAGCGTGTGAGAAATTTAGAAATAAGCCTGTAAGTATTATGAATTTTGTTGAAGGCACCCGCTTTACGCAAGCCAAGCACGACAAGCAGGCCTCGCCTTTCACTCATTTACTTAAGCCTAAAGCAGGCGGCATTGCATTCGTTTTATCTGCGATGGGCGATCATTTGCATAAGCTTATTGATGTTACAATTGATTACCCGAACGGCGTACCGTCTTTCTGGGACTTCGTTAGTGGTAAGGTTCGTGATATTCGTGTGAATATCAACGTAATGCCCATCAAAGACATTATGGAAAACGGCATTTTCAACGACAATTATTTTGATGATCCGCAAGTTCGAGCCCGTTTTCAGACGTGGTTAAATGAACGCTGGCATGCCAAAGATCAACTTTTAGATTCACTAAACGCAACACAGAAACCATTATGATTCGCGCAGTACTCGCTCCTTTTATTTTCGTATTACACACTTCACTACAAATTCTCAATCTTGCGTTGTGGGGAGGCCTAATTATCTTACTGGGTTTGGTAAAACTTATTATGCCTAACGGAAAGATAAGAACGGCATGGAATAAAGTGATGCACGGGCTAATGTTTAGCTTCGGTCGGGTCAGCGTTCTCATGATACGCTTGTTTAACCGCGTCGATATTGAGTGTTCGGTACACGGCGAGCTGTCAAAAGACCGTTGGTATCTGATTATTGCCAATCATTTAAGCTACCTCGACATTATTCTGCTCATTGAATTCGCAACGAACCGCATTCCTGCACCCAAATTTTTCCTTAAGAAAGAGCTTATTTGGCTGCCATTTGTCGGACTGGGTGCCTGGGCACTTGATATGCCGTTTATGCACAGATACACCCGTGCGTATTTAGAAAAGCACCCAGAGAAAAAAGGAAAGGATCTCGAAACCACCAAAGCGTATTGTGAGAAGTTTAGAACGGTGCCCACAACGGTCATTAACTTTGTAGAGGGAACTCGATTTACTTCATTGAAGCATCTGTCAAAGCAAAGTCCCTATGAAAACCTCCTGCCCCCCAAAGCCGGCGGCGTTTCCTTTACACTCTCAGCTATGGGCGAATTATTTACCAACGTGTTAGATATCTCGCTGCTTTACCCGGAAAATAAGCGCCACCCTATGATGGCAATGCTTAGCGGTCAGATGACAAAAATCGTGATCGATGTGAACGTTACGCCGGTACCTGAATTACAACAGCATTCAGAACGCACTGAGTCTGAGTTTCGTCTTTATTTCCAAAACTGGTTGAACGGTCTATGGGAAAATAAAGACAACCGTATAAAGAAAATGTTGGAGTCGTAATTAATGGAAGTCAGTGCTTCAGTACGCGATAACTTTATTCACATAGTTAATGATATTTTCCCGAATCTTACTACTGAAGATCCGCTGTATAACGTCATCGCACTAAGTAGTATTTTAGTGGTATCGGCGGTAATCTATATTATCGCAAGGCTATTGGTGCGCCCCCAGATAGCCAGTTGGGTATACAAATCCAATAACCTCTGGGACAACGCCTTGCAGCAGCACGGATTTTTCCGTCGCTTAATGCACCTGTTTCCTGCCCTGTTTATTTACTTAACCACACCGGTACTTATTAGCGATGAAGCCGTGATGCACGGTATGGTGATAAAGAGCGCTCAGCTATACATGCTATATAGCGGCCTTCTTGCCTTATATGCCATGTTGAGCACAGTGGAAGACGTTTATAACGCCTCAGCGCTTGCTAAACGCGCACCTATCACTGGCTTTATTCAAGTTACCAAATTGGCATTTGCTATTGTCACCATACTATTAAGTATCTCTTTAATTGTAGACAGAAGCCCGCTACTTATTGTGTCTGGCTTAACCGCCATTGCCGCTGTTTTACTATTGATATTCAGAGACACCATTCTGGGCTTTGTTGCCGGCATTCAAATAGCCGCTAACCGCATGTTTAATACGGGCGACTGGATTGCCATGCCTAAGTATGAAGTAGATGGTGAAATACTCGAGATAGGCCTTACCAACGTCAAAGTACAGAACTGGGATAAAACCATTTCTACGCTGCCGACTTACAGCCTTACTACAGAAGCAGTAAAGAACTGGCGCGGTATGCAAGAGTCTGGCGGACGCAGAATTAAGCGCGCCATTTATATTGATGTGCACTCTATTAAGCTTTGTGACAACGATATGCTAGAGCGCTTTTCGAAAATTCGCTATATCAACGAATATATCGATAAGAAGAAAAATGAGCTCCGCGCTTATCACCGAGATTACTCCATTGATGAGTCGGATCTGCTAAACAGCCGTCGCCTTACCAACATCGGCACTTTTAGAGCTTATTTAGAGGCATACTTGCGCAAGCACCCAGATATAAACCAAGAACTAACCCTAATGGTTAGGCAGCTACCGCCTAATGAGCTTGGTTTACCTTTAGAAATTTACTGCTTCAGTGCACAAAAGGAATGGGTGAGGTACGAAAAAGTACAGGCGGATATTTTCGACCACGTTATGGCTATGCTGGATTTGTTCGATTTACGCGCTTATCAACGTGATGGACATTTGTCGCTGCTTGCCCATCGCGAACAAAGCGCTTATAGAAACAGTCCCGAAAGCGACAATGCGCCTGAGGATGCTCTGGAGAAGAGCGAACCTAATCGATAAGGCAGTGATGAATAAAGACTTGTTCAAGACGAAAAAAAACCGGCTGAGATAGCCGGTTTTTTTAATGCTTATCGCTTAAGCCAATGCGTAGGCCATCAGTAAGCAAAGTACTAAACCAGTAACGCCAAAAAAACCGTACTCGATTTTTTCCTGCATACCTTCAGCACCTGCTTTAGCAGTCATAAAGCCCATAACGATGCTGCTTAGCCCTAGCGTAAAGGCAATTAGCGCAACACCAAACATAATTGCATTAATCCAATCAGCCATTGTGATAACCCCTTAAAAATATTGGCGGTATTATGCACCAATAAATAAGATTTAACCATGCTTGGATTGGCTTAAATGTACCGCTATTGGTATTAATTGATCTTAGTCAAAACTACTAATTAGTTGGTAATCTCACTAAATAGTGTATTTAGCAAAGCATAAAGAAATCATCAAATATCACTAACCATTTGAAAGATATAGACTTTAAATATTGGCAAGGCCATTGCTCTACCTTAGGTATAACAGCGAGTATCGTTAGCGTCTATCTGACAGTGACACTACAACGCATTGCAGTTTGCTTCGAGCACTTTCGTTAACGCGTCACACGTAAATTAAGGAATGAACAATGTCTAAGAAACTATTACTTTCAGTTGCCCTTACCAGTGCTTTAATGAGCGGCCACGCATTTGCGCATGACAGCAGCTTTCAAAACAACAGTTGTGACATGGAGCTTGATGGTCATATTCAATATTACCAAGGTGACCTAACGGTACAGATGGACAATGGCTCAGTGATGACGATTGACTCCCATCACAATATGACCATTAACGGTGAATCAGTATCGCTTGACAGCGAACAACAGCGCTGGGTAAGTGAATATTACAACAACATTGATATCGCCATCCCTATGACCTTGAATATCGCCAGTGAAGGGCTGCAAATTGCCAACGTGGCAGTGACTGAAGTATTTACTGAACTGTTAGGCGGCGATCAAATGGGTGACGATTTTCGTGAACTGTTCGACTCACTTGAAACCAAACTAAACACTTCATTCTATGATGACGCAGGGAATATTCGCGTTGATTCTACTAAATTCGATGAGCCAGGTTGGTTTGACGAAAGCTGGGAGCAAGAATTCGAAGCGCAAATTGAGTCTTTAATCAGTGAGTCTATGGGTAGAATACTTATTGCGGTAGGAACACAAATGTTGTGGGAAGGCGGTGATATGTCTGAGTTTGAGCAAAAGATGGAGCGCTGGGGTGAAGATTTAGAATATCGCTTAGAAAGCCAAGCGGCTGCGCTAGAAGAAAAAGGCGATGCATTGTGTAAGGTACTGAAGAAAGCAGATTATGCCGAAGGCAAAATGCAGGCATCCATATCGGGGCTAGATGACTTGAACCTGCTAGATATTGATCAAGGCAACCACCATGACCACAACGACGAAATGAAAATGTAGTTGGAGAATTTAGCGAACTAAACGCGCAGAGCGAAAAGACTTACAACGCTAACCACTCACCTTAGAAAACCGACTGTAACCCAGTCGGTTTTTCATTTTTTACAGTTAACGACAACCGCCCTCCAATTAATGTACTCTTAAGCCCTAAACAAAGGGGTATTTAATCGATGACTCAAAATGTAGTAATTAGTGGCTACGGCTGGTTAGCCAGCTATGTGGGCAACGCACTTTCAGGAAAGGTCAATATTGTTGGCACCACTCGAAGCCAACAGAAACGTCTCGCGTTAAAAGACCAAGGTATCACCGCAATTGAATATGCCCTGGGCGAAGATACATCAGCGCTTTGTAACCATTTGCCAAACGCTACCTTGTTGCTAAATATTCCCCCTGGCAGGAGAAACACAGATCTCGCGTCATACACCAACAATATGCTGCAGTTGATAGACGCAGCCATCAGCGTAAAGGTGGCGCATATCGTGTTTATCAGCACCACGTCGGTTTACGGCGATGCAACAAATGAGGTAGTGTCCGAAGTCAGCACTACACAGCCGCAAACAGCCTCGGCCAAAGCCCACGTGACTATTGAAGACTATTTATTGTCTAAACGAGGTCAGATTGATATCAGTATTGTTCGCCTAGCCGGTTTAGTAGGCCCAGACCGTCACCCCGCCCGCTCGTTAAGTGGAAAACAGTTAGATGCAGGAAATAAGCGAATAAACCTTGTACATGTGTACGACATTGTATCTGCGCTGACGACCATCATTTGTGGCATGCCGCTTAACGATGTTATTCACCTTTGCAGCTTGTCTCATCCTAAGCGCGGTATTTATTACGTGGATGCAGCGAAGGCGATGGATATTGATGCTCCTCGCTTTTCTGATACTGAAGCAGAACCTGCTGGCAAAGTGATTGACGCCGCACAAAGCTGGGCAAGGCTAAATATTACACCAGAGTATAGCGACCCCTATCGCATGTTTTAGGCTTTCACTTAGTGAAAATACATACTCTGACACAAACAAAAACGGCAAGCTTTAGGCTTGCCGTTTTTAAGTTGAGCTCACTGCTAGCTCACGTCATTTCTTATAAAACCTGACTATCCGAATAGGCTCAACCCGAAGTATTTTACCGCTACCGTGTTTACAAAAATCACGAGTAAAATAAGCGGAATAAAGGTTTTAAGCGAAATATCCACGTACTTTTCAAACCAGCTGCCTTTGTAACCACTGCTGCCCTCTTCCAAAGAAGCATTGAAGTTTGCACTCTTCCAACGATAAATAACAAACAAACAAATTAGCAAGCCGTTTAAAGGCAAAATCGTGTCGTAGAACACATCGTAAATGACATCAAATAGTGATTTATCTGCGCCAGCGTAGTGCATAAACGACGTAAGCATATCAACTTTACCGAATGACAACGCACTTAGGATGGCTAGCAAAATCATAATGCTTCCTAGCGACCCAAGCGCCCATTTACGGCTTACACCTTTTTCATCCATAAGCGCCGCAACAGGTACTTCAAAAATAGACACTAGCGACGTAATTGCCGCAAAGAACACTAGTAGGAAGAACAAGCTAGCGACAATCGATGCGCCCATATATCCAATCGAGTCTTGTAACGCTAGAAAGATACTAGGCAGGTAAGTAAAAATCATGCCCACTGACGATTCACTTAAATCATCAGGGTTAATGTCTGGGTTAAAAGAGAAGATGGCTGGAAGGATCATCAAACCCGCAGTGAACGCCACGGCCGTATCCGTTAACGCCACCAGCTTGGCTGCGCTCGGTACATCTGCACGCTTATCAATGTAGCTACCATAGGTTATAAGAATACCCATGCCCAACGATAGAGAGAAAAAGGCCTGCGATAGCGCACCATTCACCACTTCAGCAGTGATTTTTGAAAACTCAGGAACGATGTAGAACTCAACGCCAGCCATCGCATTTTCGCGAGTTAATACGAAGATAACGAGACCGATTAGCATCACGAAAAGCGCAGGCATGAGCAGCTTTGCCGCTTTTTCTATCCCTTCTTTTACACCGCCTTGAAGGATGAGGTAGACCACACCAACAACGGCCGCCATATATAAAAAGATGGCTTCTGAGTTAATAAACAGCCCAAAGGTTTCTGGGTTAGCTAACTTGTCTAGATTTCCGCTTACTGCTTCGAACAAATAGCCGAAAAGCCACACGGTAATAACCATGTAGAAAACGGCAATCATGAATGGCGTAGCAATAGCTAGCCACCCCGCGACTTTCCATTTCTTTTCATTACCGCTTATATCACTGTATGCACCAAGCGGGTCTTTTTTAGCATGGCGACCAACTGACATTTCCGCCAGCATTACCGGTAAACAAATGGCAAAAACGAAAATAGCGTACATTAAAAGAAATGCACCACCGCCATTTTTAGCTGCACCGACAGGAAACCCTACCAAATTACCTATGCCTACCGCAGAACCTGCAGCAGCCAAAATAAAACCTATGCGCGATCCGAACTGTTCTCTGGCCCCGCTCATATCCCTTCCTCTTGTTGAGTTATTGTTATAGCAGTTCGCCGTATCACGCCTTGTGATGCACAAAAACGTCGTGTGCTCACAATTTATGCTGGTTGTCGGTACTTACTATTCGTAAGAATCAAGCCTAGCGAACTGGTATTATTTATTATCAGGATGGCATTTATTGTTATGACTCACGTGTGGCGTCAACGCGTTGTATTGCTACCTCTATGGGCTTATCAATACGCTGCACCATTCCCAAAAATAGCATGGTAACAGCAGTGAAATAAAAAGTCTTGATGTTGGACTTGCTGAAATGATGTTAGACCGTATCACCAAGTTACCACTTCGCCATTCCAGTCGATAAAATGACAAGTTTGGTCTCGATTAAGCGCCGAAAGGTGATGAATAAGCTGTTTAGCGGTAAACTCAGGCGTGAACAGTTTCTTGGCAGCGACGTTCTTTTGAAAAGGCTTAGAAAGCCCCGTATCAACCGTCCCAGGGTGATAACAAACAAGCATCACGTCTTTCAATCTGCGCTTGTATTCTACCGACGCCGTTTTAACCAACATGTTGAGCGCCGCTTTCGACGCGCGGTAGCCGTACCACCCTCCAAGTCCATTATCTGAAATACTCCCTACTCTCGCGCTTAAGCAAACAAGGGTTGAACCTTCTTTACTCATGATATTCACTAAATACTTGAGCCACATTGCGGGAATAATGCTGTTAGTCGAAAAATAAGCCGCTAAGGCCTGCTCGCTGACATCTTCCAAACGTTTCTCAGGATGAATGCCATCGCTTTCGTTATGCAAAAAACCGGTTGTTATTACTACCGTAGTTAACACAACCTGCTGTTCAGCCAGCTGTTCAACAAATTCGCTTATGTGCCTATGGTCCTGTTCGGCCAGCTGATGATAGGTAACATCCCCAGAATGATTGGTGTCAGATATAGAGGCGCGACTAACCGCGAACACCCTAGCACCTTCACTGCTATATTGCTCAATAAGCGCAGACGCAATCCCCCCCGACGCGCCCACTATTAGGACGTTATTTTTCACTGGCTTCTCCTGGTATGCAGCGATCGCACTGGCGTTTTTTACCTGTTAACAGGTATGAAATGGTGTATCTATGTTTTGCGAATACATTGTAGAAAGCATCGGCTACATAACGAATAACAGGCCAGCGAAGCGGTGCATATAGCCAACCCATGCCCACGGATTTCCATGCTTCATGAGTGACATCAAGGCCAGTTATCAACGTCCCGTCTTCACGAAGTCCGTGAATTCTTGCATTGAGTGCATGCCAATCCATGGTTGGATAACGGTTCGAAAAATCGGGGGCCTGAATATCTACCAATGTTAATTTGTTGTGCTTGTCTCTTTTTCTTAAATGACGCATTTCAGCGATACACAACGGACAATACCCGTCATAAAAAATAATCACGACTGAATACCTCTGCCAAATTTTGAACACGTTTATACGCATTCTTACCAGTTGCAAACTGCTTGAAAGAAAGCAGCTAGCCTCACATGTTAAAACCTTTCACTCAGCTCGCACATTATTCTTATTTAATATTCGTTTATACGATAAAAAAACACGCTTGGATGACTTGTGTTGTGACCTACCCGCACCCACACTACAGACAAAGATTAAGAGAGGTTTTTACTATGGCAAATTTACAAGTCGCCACGTTGGCAGGCGGATGCTTTTGGTGTATCGAATCAGCGTTTAATAGCGTTGAAGGCGTGGAAAAAGCAATTTCTGGCTATGCTGGAGGCGAAAAGGCCGATCCAACCTATGAAGAGGTATGCAAAGGAAATACTGGCCATGCTGAAGTGGTACAAGTAACGTTTGATGCCGACAGCATTAGCTACCGAGAGATACTAGAGATTTTCTTTGCGCTGCATAACCCTACACAGCTTAACAGACAGGGCAATGATGTAGGCACACAGTATCGCAGCGCGGTTTTCTATCACGACGATACACAAAAAGCTGAAGCAGAAAAAATTATCGCAGAAATCACAGAAGAAGAGATTTGGCCCGATCCCGTAGTGACTGAAATAGTAGCAGTAAATAACTACTACGACGCCGAAGACTACCACCAAGATTACTTCAAAAATAATCCACAAAACCAATATTGCTCTATGGTGGTGGCACCTAAACTTGCGAAGTTCAAAAAAACCTTCGCTTCTCGACTTCGCAGCGACGCATAAATAAAACAGCGATATTAAGCGCGCTATCAATAGCGTTAGCCAACAATAAAAAGGGTTGCTTAAAAGCAACCCTTTTATTTTTCAATCTATTCGTTTTCTTATTATTCAAACCAAACGCTGTTAATTTCTAAAGGGAATAATAAAGGCGCTAAGTCTTCATAACGCTTCTTATGCGCTTCACACGTCGCGTTTTTAAGGTAGTTTTTCTCCCAAGGGTCGTTGATGATCCACAAGGTATTTTCAATGGTCACTAATCCTTCCATCGACGAATTATCCATTGTGTACTGTTCACAATTCTGGTCGCCGGCAACGTCGAAGGTAATAGGGATACGCTTTGTTGGCTTATTGCCACTCACATCAATTACCCACAGTTCATTGTCGTTTCTTGCTGCGCCAAACAAATAGGATGCCCCCGTTGAATGAGTATATGACGCCAGTCCATTGATAGGGTGATTGCCTGAAGTAAACGAAGGAAGTTGAAGGTTAGGCTCGCTCACTGTGGCAAAATCATTCGACGAGAAAAAGTCTTCATCGACAGCCAATGTAAAAATTCTTGGCTGTCCTGCTTTATCTTTCTCTAGCGCCAGATATAACGTGCCGTCTTCAGCCATCGTCAACCCTTCAATGCCGTCGTTAGGAAAATTACCTACTTCAAAATCGTTGGGAAACTGAAGAGGTCGCACATCCGACATTTCAACCGAGCCATTGTCTTTTCGCGTCAATTTTACCAACAACGTGGGGTAATCTGTTGACCCTGTTTCCTCGTATTTGGTTTCACAACGAGGGCTCAATGCGCCGGTGCGGGTAGCATCTTCGGTAACCGTATAAATTACGTTGGTGTCTCTGGGGTCTACGGCTAACGCTTCTAAATCAGGTTGCTCGCTTAAATAGCTATAAAAGCAGCTTCGGCGCACGGTATTGGAAAATGAAAAGCGTTCGCTCGATGCGCTCAGCGTTGCGGTATTCGGTGAAATGCTATGAAGTTTCAACTGTTGAGTGGTATCAGCGCTAGCATCTGCGATAGTGACAAGTTGACCGTCTAGCACCACTAACCCTGAGGTTTGAGGATCAAACATAACGTTGCCTTTTTCATCAAGGATCCATTTACCCACAGCGACTTCTGTTAAGTCTTGAGGTTCAGGAGTAATAACAACGTCTTTCGGCTCGCTACAGGCGCTTATCAGTAAAGTGGTTAGCACAGCACTGGTTAAATATTTTAGCATAGTGTGAAGTCCTCTCTCCGTTTATTAAGACGAGAGCAAAAGGTAAAACTGAAAAAATTGTAAGGGAGTATATCGAGCATACCGTTTATTCACAAAAAAGAGTAAGGTTATGCGATAGACATCAGGTTTGCTGAGTACATATATGATTTGGCAACGTTAAATAGTCGTGCTGTCATCATGTTTTCGATTAATGTGCAGCATATTTAGTTAACACGCTTACGTGTATTAATATTGACGAAAATTAAAGGAGAGCGTCATTTCTACGCAGCACTTGCCCCAAGTTATTGCAGGTCCGATAGTAAGAAAGGTGACATCTACAGAATGTCATATTTGGGTAGTAACCAGTAACGCCGATTCACCTACGCTAAATCTATCTGCAAATGAAGTCGTCGTCAGCGGCAATTGTCAACGCGAAACCATACGCGTAGGTAAGTACGCATTTATACACTTGCTCTCTTTCACTTCGTCAGAGCCCTTCGAAGATACTGCGCGGATAGGTTACTCGCTATCTTTTAGCGACGATGCTCAGCAGGCTTCATGGGAAAATGAACAACGCGGGCTTCTTTACGATGGGCAGTCTTCCTTATGTTTCCACTACACCGAGACTCCCGAGACCATATTGCACGGCTCATGCCGTAAGCCTCACTTTCACAGTGATGATGCCCTAGCACAAGTAGATGTACTCCATAAAAATGCGTTCAAAAAGCAAAATGATTTTCCCGATCTCCTGTTGATGACGGGCGATCAAATTTACGCTGATGATGTCGCAGGTCCTATGCTTAAAGCCATACACAGCGTGATTGACCGTTTAGGTCTTTATCATGAAGCACTGGAAGGGGCAGTAGTAACCAACACTAATGAACTTGCCACACATGAACATGGGTATTACGAACGAGAGCAGCTTCTGCCACAAATTGCGACCAATACGGTACTGTCTTCAATATTCTTTGGTGCTAAGAAAAAACCGGTATTCACATCAGTAAACGCGCAAAACCATTTGATTGGCAGTGCGGAGATCATCGCTATGTATTTACTGGTGTGGTCCGACACGCTTTGGGCTGATATCAATATAGATAAAGATGGGATCCCCCCAAAATACCACGCTATTTTCGACAAAGAACACGAATCGCTTAACGGCTTTGTAAAACAGCTACCGCAGGTACGTAGGGCCCTGGCACACATTCCTACCTATATGATCTTTGACGATCACGATGTTACCGACGATTGGAACTTAACCCGGGGCTGGGAACAAGAAGTCTATGGAAACCCTCTATCAAAACGCATGATCGGCAATGCGCTTATCGGCTACTTGCTTTGCCAAGGCTGGGGAAATGCACCAAAAAAAGTAGCGCCATTAATTGCTAAAGTACAAGAATCAATGGGAGAAAGCGGTTTAAACTCGCACGATGAAATCATTGATGAGCTGTTGGATTTTGATCAGTGGCATTACCGTTTAGATACCACACCACCTATTGAGGTTTTAGACACCCGCACGCAGCGTTGGCGCAGTGAATCTAATATGAATAAGCCCTCGGGGCTAATGGACTGGGAAGCACTGTGTGATTTTCAACATTCCATAATCGGCAAAGAATCTGTCATCGTTGTCTCTGCCGCTCCCATTTATGGCGTAAAGGTTATCGAAGCCATTCAAAAGGTGTTTACGTTTTTTGGCAAGGCGCTTACTGTTGATGCTGAGAACTGGATGGCCCACAAAGGCACCGCGAACGTTATATTAAACATATTCAGGCATTACAAAACGCCCCCCGATTTCATCATTCTATCTGGCGATGTGCACTATTCCTTTGTATACGATGTACGCCTGCGCTTTAGGCGCAACAGCCCTCACATCACCCAGTTCACCTGCAGTGGATTAAAAAACGCCTTTCCGGATGGATTGATCAAATGGCTAGATAGATTAAACCGCGTGCTTTATCGCTCTAAATCGCCTCTAAACCTTTTCACAAGACGTCGAAATATGTCAGTAAAAGCGAGAGAGCCAAGTTTGGGCTATGGCGAATTATTCAACGGTTGCGCCATTGGTGTATTAAAAATTTCACAGAAAAACACCGATGTTCAGTGCAAAGCTTTGTTGAGCAACGGTAAAGAGGTAGAATTCCCAGCTTCTAAAGACGATTAGTTCAAAAGAGGTATCTAATGAGTGATAGCGCACTGTCCATCGGATTATTTTACGGCTCAACAACCTGCTATACCGAAATGGCAGCAGAAAAAATCCAAGCGCAGCTCAATAGCCTTTTCGACGAAGATATTGTTGACCTTCACAACATTAAAGACGTTAACCTAACGCGCACGGCCGAATACGACATTATCATTTTTGGTATTTCAACGTGGGACTTTGGCGAGCTCCAGGAAGATTGGGAGTCTCATTGGGAAGAAGTGCACGGTTTGGATTTATCAGGGAAAACCATCGCCTTATTCGGACTTGGCGACCAACTTGGTTACGGTGAATGGTTTCAAGATGCATTAGGCATGCTTCACGATGCAATATTGCCATCAGGCTGTAAGATCGTGGGTTATTGGCCAAACGAAGGCTACGAATTTACCGCCTCAAAAGCGTTAACCGAAGACAAAACTCAGTTTGTTGGCCTGTCTCTTGACGATGAAAACCAATACGACAAAACAGACGCGCGCATCGAAGCATGGTGCGAACAGTTATTGGTCTCGATGGCTTAACGCCTATAAATTTCGGATGTCAGTGTTGGAAAGTAAAGGCCGTATTCATCAGCAGTTTTATCGCAACGGCCCAAGCCACAGGGACGGCGCTGATGTTTCATTTCAAGATATTCGCAAACTGTTTAATTTCGCTACGATCACTGTGGGTAGATGGGTAACAGCAGAAGAACAACAGATCGCTGCCAACCTCTTTTTCGATGCGCTTTACGATCTGGTCGCGATCTTAAATATCAATGAACAGGTGTTATCGTTAAACGGATCCCTGTCACTGGCTTTTGGCAGTGGCGGTCAAAAACACAGTAGTGCCCACTACAACAGTGCGAAGAGACAGCTTGCGCTAGCAAAAAATGCAGGAGCGGGAGCGCTAGCCCACGAATGGTTTCACGCTTTCGATCATTATATTGCGCCGCGCATGTTCGACGGTATTGCCGCCGGCAGCTTTGCTACACAGGCCTGGCTCGACAATGCCCCGATGAATCCTCATCCGTTGAATCAAAAATTGAGCGATTGTTTCTCGCTATTGTTCCTAAATGATCAAAAAAGACCAAATGAGTACTTTGTGCGATCCGTAGAAGCTGATCGCGCGTTAAAAATGTATTATTATGCTATGCCTCTGGAGATGGCTGCCCGCGCATTTGAAGCCTGTATTCAAGATCACGAGATCAAAAACGCATTTTTGGTGCAGGGGACAAAAAAATCAACGGAAGCTAGACTTGGCATTTATCCTCATGGTAACTTGCGTACATCACTCAATCAGGCATTGATGTTGTATTTTTACCAATTAGGTGTCGCTATTTCACATAAACAAACCTAGTTTGTTGTTTTATTACTGTGAAACTGAGTATTTTTTCAACAACAAGTGTTAATGAGCACGCTGTTTTTGTACAAAACCCTGTATATTTTTGTAACAAGCAGTATACTAAAGCGCTCGAACGTAACAGAAGAAAGAAGACGAGATGAAAAGAAAGAAGCATACCTCGGCTGAAGACGAGGCTCAGATTGATATGACCCCCATGTTGGACATCGTGTTCATCATGTTGATTTTCTTCATCGTAACGACCTCGTTCGTGAAAGAGAAAGGTTTGGACGTAAACCGTCCTGAAGATAATCAAGCGAAAAACGATAAGCCTTCAAAAGCGCTTTCTATCCGTATTGATGCTGATGGCACAATTATGATGGGCGGCCGCGAAGTTGATATTCGTCGTGTGGTTGCAAACGCGCAAACATACCTAGCGGAAAACAACACGGATTCAGCTGCTATCCAGGCTCACGAAGACAGTGAGCACGGTACTGTGGTAGAAGTTATGAACCAAGTTAAAATTGCAGGTATTGATAAAGTATCTGTTTTGGTTAAAAAGAGCAGCTAAAACGCCTTTCTGACCACGCAAAATAAAGAAAGCCACCTTCGGGTGGCTTTTTTCGTATAAGACCTTATACCAAAGTATCTCTTGTGCTATCGCATGAATTTTGTTCAGATCGTACCATTCGGTGTGTCTGGAAAATCCATGTTGAAACTCGGTTCCAGACTCTGATGTCACTGGAGCCATTATGCACAAAAAAATACTCTACACTGCTGTACTTGCAGCGGTTATGTCAGCACCACAAGTGTCTGCCGCCAAAATTGAATTGAGTGAAGCGTTTGAATACAACGCATTCATCTTCGATAGCTTTACTGGCCAATCTTCCGATGTTGAAGGAAGACTAGCTGTCGGTGGCGAAATGAACGTAACCGATTTCAATGTTGGCTTACTGTTATCGCCAGATATGTCTGAGTCTGCTCTTGCCGTAGGCGGTAACCTTCATTTCACGCGCGGTGATGTTCACGGTGGTTCAACTACCGTGTCAGGTATGGTGTTTGGATCTGAACTCACATTCGATAAAGCGGTTAACGCTCAGCAGACTGTAAATCTCATTAATTCTACGGTGAAGTCTGGCGGTATCTCATCCAAAGGTGATGTCAAACTAGGTAACTCAAATGTTGTATCAGGTGATGTGCACGCCAATACTGTGAAACTTGGTGGGCCTAATAGTGTTTACGACAGTGTGAGCAACCCTGCTTTATATGGCTCCCAAGTTGAAAACGGAAACGTATTTGCTGAGTCTAGCGTTGAACTTGATAGCAGCGAAGTTAACGGTACCGTAACGCTTAACGACGTTAACAATTACACCGCTATCAATGGTTCGACAGCAACATCTGTTGAACAGGGCAGCGTGAGTAAGGCTAACGTTAACAATATCGACTTTAATGCTATTGCTGCCGAAGTAACAGCGCAGTCTCAGGAGTTTGCGTCAATGTCGGTGAATGGCACAACAACATTGTCGTGCACTGACGCTAACGATTCGGATCAAGCGGTTGCTTGTACCGACGCTAGCAAGGATGTATTAAATACCATTACCTTCTCTGGCTCTGATGATATCAATATCTACAATATTGACGCTAGTTGGTTCAGCGCTGCTGATAAAGGCATTGTTTACGATTTCTCAACCACCAGCTACAACATCATCAATGTCTACGGTGAATCAGTTGAGTTATTTAACACTGGCTTCTTTAATACGGCCTTTACGCAGGAAAATGAATATTTCAGAGAAAATGGCCAGTACAGAGACAATGACAACAATGTAGGTCAGCGTCATGATGGCCTTTATACCAACAACATCTTGTTTAACTTTGTTGATGCTGATTTTCTTACACTACATAGTGTGGGTGTTAAAGGTAGTGTACTGGCGCCATATGCAGAGCTAAGTTTCTACAATGGCCATGTAGACGGTAATGTCATTGCTAATAGTTTGGTCACTCCGTTGGTGCAACTGATTAATGACGACGGCGAAACCTACAATGCGCCGACAGGCCAAGTAAATAACTATCAGTTCGGCGCTATCAACGTAAGTGAACCTGCATCAATCGCCCTTTTATTTGGCGCTGGATGTTTCATGCTAGCTAGACGTAGAAAAGCGAATTAACGCTTTAAAAAGAGAGTGAATCTTCAGGCAAAAGCGGCTTTATAGTGCAAAGCCGCTTAATCTTGGCGAAGACAGCAAAAGCTCATCGCTTGTTACACCAGCACCTCGCCCTTCTCGCCACCTTATCTGAATACCCGCTTCAAATGCTTGGTACTCAACCGCAAATGCTTTTCCTATATACCCAGCCACAATCCAGTTGTGATTGATTCGATACTGACCTTCAGCCATAAAATTTCCGCTTAAACCCGTATCTGAGCTTTCACCAAGGGTCGCGTTCTCGTCTGCCGTAGGAAATGCACCTCCAATCGGAAAGCGCAGATCATCGTCTTGTTCAACACGTGAAAGCGCAAGTGAACTTCGAAGTTTAACTTGCCAGTTTAGCGCCTCAAGCGTTAACAGCTCTGAATAGCCCCCGATGCTGACAAACTGACTGGGGCTAAAGTAGCCACCATTGCCGACCGTAAAGCCGCTTAAATTTTTATCGTAGCTTGTATAGCTCAAGAATGGCCCTACGCGCCAATAATCAAGCATGGGAGATATCATGGTAGCAATATCGTAACTCACATCACCCCGTAGAGAGAGTGCGCTATTATCGTCAACCTGCTCGCCTTCTAAGCGACTAACCTGAGCAGTACCTGCAACAGACCAGTTGTCGGCCACTGCATGCGCTACTAACCCTCTTATGCCACTTTCTATCACGTAGCCCCAAGGTTTCGCGTGATCAGCATTGAAGGTTCCGGTTTGGCTTAATAAGCTGTCTTCTTTTGCCTTTCTAAATAAGGTTGCAGCTACCGTTGTACTGGTAAGAAATTTGGTTGCAGATATCTGCCCCGTTACTTTAGCGCCAACGGGTTGATCGAACATGGCATATTCAAGGTTTGCATAAAAATTGAAATCAGGTGCCTGATAATGCGCTTCGGCGCGAAGCGCCTTATCTTCGAAGCCGCTTATTCCCGAAAATGCTCCACTCAATTGGTTGTTACCAAACCAGTCGCCAACTTGAGGGCGACCGCTGTAGAATTGCTTATAGTCGAGTGATACTTGCCACAGCCAGTTTTCATAACCGCTGCCAATACCAATATATTGCGACAGAACATCGAAATTACCGAGCCCCTCACTTCCGCTTCGACTGCGAGTATTAATACCGTAGACTGCACTTAGGCCATCTTTAGTTTGTGCTGTAACTTCCCGCGCATCCCGATTTTGATAGGCTAGCCAAAACTGTTTTCTGGGCCAGGCGTTACGTGTGGTGCGTTCTTGCAATATGCTTTTTACCGCACTGTATCTCAGCGACAATCGGTTCAGTGTGGCTTCGTCGTCTTGATTAATTGTAACCAATTCATTGGCAATTACCGCATCGGTTGGCGTCTTCGCGAGCACTCGCTCGAACGCCGCGGTGGCGGTTGTGGTGTCTTGTATCTCTTTAGCAGCCCACCCAATTAGTGCTTGCTCATCTACACTTAACGGTCTCAAACGGGCGAGTGCTTCGCCTGACTCAATACTTTGCTTGTAGCGCCGTGTATCGTAAAACTGAGCCTGTCGGCTAGCCAGACCATCAGCACAGCGTCGAATGAAAACCTCAGTATTGACACTACATGCTAGGTCGAACGCGCTTTGCTTGGCCGTGTCGCTGCTTTGCGCGCTAAGTGACAAATACCTGCCTTCATTACCGTTCACCAAACTAAATAGCGCGTCGGCAAAGTCGTAATTTTTCAAGTCGTATTGTTGCCATGCCGCGCCCTGCAGCACTTCTTTCACGTAGCCGCTGTTATCAGATTTGAGAAATTGCTCCAGCGTTGTCGTATCACGCAAAGACAATGCCTGCTGTAGCTTAATACCAGTGACACTGTTAAGGCCTTGTTGAGCGGATTGTTTATCGATATCACGAACTGCCGATTGTTGGGCCTGAGAGAACTGCTGCGTTGCCATTTCTAACATGCCTTTATCAATGGCGGTCCACCCCATAAGCAAGTAAAAATCAGTTCGCTTAATTTGATTGCTCAATGCAATAAGCGTTTCTACTTTTTGCTTCGACGTATTTGCTCTGGCTTTCGGCGTTAACTGAGCAAATTGTTCGAGCGGGAGGGCTTTAGAAGCGGGCTTATCTGGCTGCTTTTTTAAAGCCTGAAGCGATTCTCTTGGCGCTGAAACTACAGGCTTGATAGTACCTTTTAAGCGGCCGTTTATTCTGTTTAGTTCGGTTTCGACTTCTTGTGGCACCTGCCACGTAGGGTAACGAGCTTTTAAGCGCGTAAACTCTTCATTGGCTTGCTGAATCTGTCGCTCATTAATATGGTACCAAAGCCCTGTTAAATCCGGCTGATCTTGTTGTGCAGGTAATATACCCAGATCTTTTTCTTTGTACGTTGTTTTAGCTTGTCCGTATGCCTGCACCGACACAAGTGACGTGGCCAAAGCGCCTAGTGCCAGATACAAAGAGGTGCGAGTAAACCGAGTTTTCACGATGCGTTATCCAAAACTGCTAGCATAGAAAGCAGCGTTAAACTTGCCGAGTAATAATCCATGTTTCGATTTATCTCAGGCCACTCTGGCCTTTGCTTTTCTTCTGATTTCATCAAGCTGTTTACCGCAATCTGCACTGAACGCATTCCCTTAGACATTTCGTACTCAGCTGTTTCCTCGTTTAACAGGTTGATGGTAGCTGGCGTAGGCGTTATCGCCCACCATGCATAGTAGGGAGAAAGTAGCTTCTCAGTTAACCTAGCGTTTTGGCGAAAACGTGGGGACCATGCAAGCTGAAGCGGTATACGGATCGCATTAAAACCAAACTCAGGCGATATCACATTATCTAAACTTAACGCACCAATCTTACTGTTATCGGACTCAGTACTATTAGGGGTGAAACGCACCCAATCACTGGGCAATTGGTAGGTAGAAAACTGCATATTCGACAGCAAGATCAAGCCCGACTCGAACAGGCTTTCCCAACGTGACGGAGTATCCGACAGCGAAGACAGGTCAGTTATGGCGGGAAAAACCCAATAGGACAGATTTAGCTGAAGGCTGCTATTTCCTGTTTGGTCAGATGCAAATCCGTATTCCCCAGGCAAGAGCACTACACTGTTATTATTCACCACCAGAAGTTTCTGCTCTACAGCACGTACAATATTCCTGGCGTCCTCCTCATACTTACCAACGCCCCACTTTTCACTTGCACGCAATAATGCCCACGCAATAAGAATCTCACCATCAGAGGCATTATTAGGGTCATCGATACAAGAAGATGAATTATCCACACAAGGTCGGTAGCGCCAGCTAAATAGCCCGTCTTCGCGCATGAGCGTACGTTGGGTCCAGTGCCATAATGCATCAAAGGTGTCTTTGTCGTTGGCGGCGACGGCAAAGAGCATACCGTATCCTTGCCCTTCGCTGTGAGACACATCATCATTTCCTGTGTCTACCACGCGCCCGCCGTCAACAAACAATGCCTTATACGCTATATACTGAGACTTGAATTCGCTATCTTCCTTGGTAGAGCACGACGCCAACAGGAACAAAAAACCTATCACTAGCGTCGCTTTTGTAGCGTAATGCAGCTTTACCATGAGTCTTGCACTTGTTTATTTCTGCGTTTAAGCAACAGGTAAATAAGTAGGCTTACAACAAATACAACCAATATAAAGCCTATTAACCAATACCACGGGTTGTTAGACAGCCATAGTCGTAAATGCAGCCAGCTGTCGTCGGCTTCACCCACTTCATATTTATCGCTTACCTGCATGATGAGTGATGGCGAAAGACCATCTTTCCATGCGAAGAAATCCCCTGCCATCTGCCCCCACATCGACAAACTAACCAGATCCTCGACTCTAGCTTGAAGAAGTTCCGGCGTCTGCGCTGCAACAATGAACAAGGTATCGGTTTGTGATGAAACAGGGTGTGCCTGTGCAGTAAGTACTGCTTGCTCACCTAAGTCACTTTCTTGAACGGTATGACCGTCTATGCGCATTTCTTTGAAAGACTGATCGTCAGTCAGGTTTCTTACGCGATTGTACAGATTGTTCTGTAACCGATAAGACCAGCGTTTCGTTGCCTCAATGGCCGTACTGAATTCAGACTGCTCAATATTCGTTAAGCTTTCAGGGGTACCTAGAACAATCACAGAACCTTCGGTTGTAATGTCGTTTCCAGTTGCTATTTTCACGTTCAATAAAGGCACTTGGGCTACTTGCGCTAATTTCGCTGAAAGAGTTAACGCTGTATCTAAATAGTCATCTGACGGAATAGCAATGGTTGACGATGGTGCTGACTTAAAGCGCGCAAACGGGTAAGCCGTTTCTGAAAGCAAGACGAGATTAGGTTGAACTGCCACGTTTCCTGCATCAGGTAGCTTTATTGCCGAAGAATCATCAAGCTGGAACACGAGGTGGGAACCAGGAATATCATCACAAGGCACACCTGCTAACGGCGCTCTCATGGTTACCGCAAAGTCTAAATTATTCGTCCCGCCTTTGAAGAACCGTGCAGGTATTCTTAGCTGATAGTCTCGGTAGGATTGTCCGTTAATATTATTAAGAGACAAACCGTGTACAAGTTCGTCATTCACGCTTACATTCATAACCGAACCTGGCCCAAAACCTGCGCCATATCCAAAGTCTAAGAGCAAGCTCACGCTCGCGTTTTCAGGTACATAAAAATCTGCAGGCAATCTGAATGACACCCGTTTGGTGAAGTTCCCCTCATCCCTAAACTGAGTGGTCGCCACACCAAAGTCTTGGAATGTGTAGTGATTGTCTGGGTTCAGAATGCGATGACGCTGCAGCGTTTCCGCCTGCATTTGTGACTGTGAAAGTACGGTAACTTGTGAAATAGGGTTAATCGCATCGTCCATTACCGCCAAGGCTTTCGCTGCCTCAAGTACTTCATCTTGCGTAGTACCGCTGACAATAAGGCGGTAACTAGCCGGTACAATAACGTTGCTGTCCTTAACAAACGCAGGTGTGCGCTGTGCTTTTAGAAACGCGCCATCAATGTCGTTAATCACTTCGTCAGATAATACCGGTGATAACGCGTCGACTGTACCAACTAGAATATGAACAGGCTGTTTTTGCTTGGCTTTGAGATACCATGCAGCACGCTCGTAGCGAGCAACATTTTGGTCGTTCCAAAAACTATTTTCTGTGTCTTCTAGCTGGGGCAAAACGTAACCATCATCAAAGCTGTCATGCTCGATAATAAGCGGCTGATATTGATTCCTAAGAGACAGTGCTTGAGCAACAATGGGAAGTGTCTGATATTTAATTTGATCATCAGCTTCTCGCGCCGTGTAAAGCTGAACGTTTCGCTGTCCGCCAATTCCTGGATTAAAGAATCCGCTCAGCTCATCTAACGTGAAGCGCTTTTCATTCACCGACGTCGCAATTTTTAGCGTTGAGTTGTATGCATTAATTTCGCTCCACAATTCAGGCGCACTGCCGTCAACACATTGCTCGGCATAGTGCTGACTTACCGCTAGTGTCAGAGAGTTAAACCCGGCTCGCCACAATGAAGTAGGGATCGCAATTTCAGATACAAGAGAAGGTCTGTCTGGGTCGAACGCAATCTGTCCAATGGTCGCATTATTGAATCTCACATACAGCTGAGAACGTTTTTTGATTAACGCCTGCGAGCTGACCACTTCTAATGTAAGTAGCGCGCTGTCCACATCAGTTACTGAACTAAGGGGAATTGGAATATCAATGGAGGCAGATTTTCCCTGCAAGCGCACAGTACTTTCACCGCCAAAAAAGTCGGTTAATCGATACGTGTCAGTTTGCGCCGCTAGGGTAAAAGGCATGCACAAACATACGATGAACATAAGGTATTTTTTTATCATTGATTTTCCTTTGCCGGTTTAGCAAGCAAACCTAATTTCCCGGCGAACTTCCCCATTAATACAAGCATATGCAATAAAACAGGCTTTAACCCAACTTTCAACACATGTTTTGCGCCGAACCAGTATGAGATAGCCCTTGTTCTTCTTCGTTGAAACGACATCCAGCGCAGACTATCACACAGTGAATAGGCGACGACTTCGTTTTCTTGTTCTTCGGTTTGAGGCATAAAGCGTACTCGAAGAATTTTTGACCTATTGTCGTAATGCAGAACGCTAATTGGCAAATGAACGTTCTTATTCAGTGCGTGACTCCACGATGTGAGCGTGGCATTTTCAGGTACTAACGCTCCCTCACCTTTCAAGCGTAACCGAGCTCCACCTAGCGAAAGATCGACCAAATCTCCAACCCAAGCTTCATCACTTGTAGTCTTAATAACGACACTGTTCGTAGCTGGTAGGCGTGCCTGACTACGCACCTGTTTCCGCTCTAATAACACACTAAGAACAGACAACAATAGAATCAAATTAAATACATTCCACAACATGACCACCACAGTAAGTTCGCGTGTAAGAGGCTCTGTTATGAACTTATAGACACCGCTCCCTAATGCGAATGTGATTACCAATATTAGCCAGTAAAACACGCTCGATAGTGGCGATACAAAGGTTCTGTCAAGACTCTCTCCTTTTGGTGTTACAACAAATGAAGGTGCCCGCGGCTTTAAGAAAACCTTGATTAATGCGTTTAGCGTAAATGCGCACTGTAGTATTTCATATAACTCTGACACTAAGGGCCATCGGGTTCGCCCAAAGAGCATGGTGGATATCATGTATGTGGCAATAACGTGAGGCAGGGTGAAGGCAAAAATTTCCAGCATCGATGCATGGTAAACCTGAAGCCCAAAGACCAAATACGCCAGTGGCATAAGCAAAAAGATGATGCGAGCAAACGGGAACAGCCAAAACATGATTGAACTCATGTAGCCCACTCGCTGATACCATTTTAGTCCTTGCGCTTTAAAAGGCTTTTTGAGTAGTAAAATTTGCGTCATGCCTTGTGCCCAGCGCATACGCTGCTGAATAAACGCATCAAACGTTTCTGGCGCAAGGCCGCTTACCATAGGTCTGTCCACATATACAGACTCGTAGCCCATTTTGTGAAGATCTAACGCGGTTTCTGCATCTTCAGTGATAGAGTGGCCGGAAATGCCCCCCACCAAATCGAGGTGCTTTCTTCTCATCAATGCGGCTGATCCACAGAAGAAGGAACTCCCCCAGTAGTCTAAGCCTTTCTGTATAGTGCCGTAAAACATGTCGTTTTCTGAAGGCATGCGAGTAAACGCAGAGAAGTAGTTACGCTCAACAGGATCTGGGTTAGCCATAAAATGAGGGGTTTGAACGAGAAAGACCTTCTCGTTTTTAAGCATCCACGGCACGGTTCTATCAAGAAAATCCGAAGTAGGAACATGGTCAGCATCCAAGATAACAATCAAATCACCCGTGGTATTTTGTATTGCACTGTTCACATTACCCGCCTTGGCAAACTCATTTTTTGCTCGAGTGTGGTAGGTAATGTCTAAACGTTTGCACAGTGCTTGCAAATCTTGTCGCCGCTGTTTTGCAGTGGCCGCTGACACAGGGTTTTCAGCGTTAATTTTCTGGTCGGTTCCGCCATCGTCAAGCAAATGAATACGAAGCTTTTCTTTAGGGTAATCGAGCATTTTTGCAGCGCGGATAGTAACTTCTAATATCCCTTCATCTTCGTTATAACTCGGGATCATGACGTCTACGCTGGGCAGAGTTGATTTATCTACCCCTTCCAGGGACAAAAGCGGTCGACTGAGCGGAAACGCGTTAACGATCGCCCCTAACACTGAAGTGATCCCCGCATAAATTTCAGCGCCAAATAATAGCCAGACGGCAATCATTGAAAGAAAATCTGAGTAGGTTAGCGTGTAAATACCACGCCACAGCAAATACCTGACGCTAAGCGCAATGGCTAGCACCAGAGCTAAAATGCGAAATAATACCAATTGTCTTAAAAGTTTGATCTAATAGTGGTATTCATATTCGAGTGATTTTGATATGCATACAGCCGACGACTTTAAACAATT
>NZ_CAMZMZ010000033.1:0-51673 GCF_947311905.1 Alteromonas sp. CyTr2
TGCGGATGTTGAACGAGTCAAAAATCTCTGTTGGAGAGAGTGGATAAAGTTGGTCAATTAATTAATGCAATTGGTATTATCACGTGTTAGTTGAATGCATGCCTCCGGCCCGTTTGTTTGAACGTGTGAAGACTGAGAAGGTCGATGTCACAATTAATGTCAGAGGTACTTCAGCGTTAGATCAGAACGCTACATTTATAGACGCTCCATTTGTTTACTTATCTATTGTACTTCTACATAACGGACAACTTGCGGATGATAAGTCAATTTCGGCAATTCGCGGCTATGACTATTTAGGTATTCGACAGGCACTTCAGCAAGAAGGTTTTGAATTTTTTGATATGCCGACAAGTAGCGACGCGATTCACCTTTTTGATGTTGGAAGAACGTCTTATCTAATTAGCTACAAACAACCCTACCAATTTTATACAGAGTCCTTAGGTAGTCGATTGGTTGAGGTAAGTATTTCAGACAAGTTGACCATACCTTCCTATTTTGCAGTTTCAAATCACAGCAGGTACAAAGATGAACTTGTTGATAGTTTGAATCTGGTTACTACACATATAAGTGACTCTACAATATTAGAATCCTATCGAAGTGCGAATAAATAACTCTTTCCTTACCAAGCTGCACAACTGTTGCCTATACGAATCGGGCGGCTCAGTGTCAGGCACTTCATACTTGTGTCAAATAAAAAGCTCACAGTTAATATGGGAGTGGCAGCGAATGAAAATCTTTGTTATGAGAACATAACTTCTCTGTTGCAAGCGGCTGATACGCTTTTATATAAAGCTAAATTTCGAGGTAGTGAACAAATATGTTTAGGCCAGCACTGAGCAACGATCTCGTCAGAGGATACTACTTCTCCTTTTTGCTGACACAACAGCAGCAGAACATCCATGGTTTTCGGCTCTATAGTCCTCTTAAGCTTGCCGAGAGATAGAGTATTGCTGGTTACATCGACTTGCCATTGACCTAGATAAAATTGTTGCTTCACCGCGTTTACCCTGTACTTTTTGTAGGTACTGTACTTAACTTTTCCTGTTAACTTATTGTAAAAGTATGCAGATACACTTTTGTTAATATAAAACCTTTTAATATCAATGTCATAAAAATTAATTGTAAAAAAATTAATTTTTGTGAAATATCCTTTAGGCCCACAGGGTCTTTTAAAGTACACGTGCTTACTGTACGTTAAACATGACTAATATTATTGAGGGTACATCAATGAAACAAATCAAAAAATCATCAGTAGCGACAGCGTTGGGTGCAGTTGTAATTGGCTCTTTGGCGTCAACTGTTGCAGTAGCAGATGTAAATCCATTTGGTATGCAAGCATTAGAATCTGGTTACAGCCAATTCGCTGCGGAAGGCAAGTGTGGCGAAGGTAAATGCGGCGGCGACAAAGCAGAGAAAGAAGGCAAGTGCGGCGAAGGTAAGTGTGGCGGCGACAAGAAAGCTGAAAAAGAAGGCAAGTGTGGCGAAGGTAAGTGCGGCGGAGACAAGAAAGCTGACAAAGAAGGCAAGTGCGGCGAAGGCAAATGTGGCGGCGACAAGAAAGCTGACAAAGAAGGCAAGTGCGGCGAAGGCAAATGCGGTAGCATGTAACCGCCATTCAAAAAGCATAGTGTAGCTTGAAAAAGAATGATGAAGGCTACACGAGTTACGCTTAGCAAAAAAATGGCTGTCGAATGATGGCCTTTTTTGTCTAGTAACGTACGTTACAATTGTGCAATCCCATGCGGTAAAGGGGAAGATATGAAAAACATCTGTGGCGCAGGTCTTGGGTTTCGTCGGGAAATGCTAAAAGCGCTTTTACCTACATTGCCATCTGAAGTCGATTTTTGGGAAGTAGCCCCTGAAAATTGGATCCCACTTGGTGGGAAGTACCAAGAACAATTTCAGCAAGCGTCTTCGCAAGCTCCCTTTACAACTCATGGTTTATCTTTGTCTATCGGAAGTAGCGACAAACTAGATGTCGAGTTTGTAAAAACCGTTAAGCGATTTTTAGATGCAAACAATATTGCATTGTATAGCGAGCACTTAAGCTTTTGTTCTGGCAACGGGCATATGTACGATCTGATGCCAATTCCTTTTACTGAAGACGCGATTAAGCACGTAGTATCTCGAATTGTTCAAGTTCAAGATATCATCGAACGACCGCTGGTCTTAGAAAATGTCTCTTATTACATTGCGCCAGGCCAAGAGATGGATGAGCTTGAATTTACCAAGAGCATACTAAATGAATCGGGTTGCAAGATGCTTCTCGACGTAAACAATGTTTACGTGAACAGTATTAACCACAAATATGATGCAAAGGCGTTTATTAAGGGCTTGCCCTCAGACAAAATTGTATATGGACATATTGCAGGTCATTATGATGAAGCTGAAGATTTAAAAGTTGATACACATGGGGCAGATGTCATTGAACCAGTCTGGGAACTATTGGAATACGCTTACCTCACACATGGCGTATTTCCTACATTGTTAGAGCGTGACTTTAATATTCCCCCCTTAAACGAATTGCTGGCGGAAGTGAAGAGAATTAAGCAAATTCAAGCAAGATGCGAAGTTGCCATAGCGTCAAAGGTTAAAGGAAGTGTCGCGTGACCCAGTCATTCCATGCCACCCAGAAAACGTTCGTTGATGCGATCAAAGATCCTCAAACATATTGCGGTACCAACGCCGATCACGCTCGTCGAATGAAAATCTATCAATCCCTGTTTTTTAATAACATCGACAACTTCGTCAGCACCGGGTTTCCGGTTCTAAAATCCATCATAGTAAAACAGTATGGTGAGAAAGGGTGGGAGAGCATTGTGCGGCAGTTTTTTATTGAGCACGAATGCCGCTCTCCTTATTTTGCTGAAATAAGTAAAGAGTTCGTTGAGTACCTTTCAACAGAGCCAAACTTCGATTTTACTCTGCCTGACTTTGCTGCGGAGCTTGCTCACTATGAGTGGCTTGAGCTTGACGTTAGTATCAGAAAAAATGAAGATAATGTTGAGTTCTATCAGCAAGAAAACAATGTTTCCGCCATTAGAGTGTCACCGTATGCCTCGTTGGCGGCATATCAGTTCGAAGTCCATCTAATTGGTGAGGATTATATCCCAGAGCAACCTGCCGAAGAACAGCAGTTCTACGTTGTTTACAGAGACCGTGAGTTTGACGTTCAATTTGCTCATGTTAATCCGGTGACGGCTATTTTAGTCAACACGCTGGAACAAAATGAACTGGGGATGGAAATAGAACAATTAGCTGAGTCGTTGTGCCAACAACTTCCCCAAATTCCTTCAAACGTGCTTATAAATGGTATGAACCAGACCCTCACTGACATGTTACAAAAAGGAATACTGCTTCCAGTATCCTAAGTAACCATTACTATTTACCTGCTTTATATTAAACTTTCGCCAGGATCTGGTCTGAAAGTGAGCGATCGATCATATTAGCGCTGTCAATCGGGCTTGCTTTCGATTAACATTTAGCACCATTTTTTTGTTCACAAAATTGTTTAGGTAGTGCAAATGGCTGACAATTCAGATTTCAAAGAAGTCTATAACAAGTGGTACTTTCTAGCATCGCTAGTAACTCTAATCGCGTTCCCGTTGATGCATATCATCGCCGGCTGGTTCACCTTCTGGTTATAACGCAGACATTCAAGGCATAATTGTGACTGCAGAATATATTAAATCAGTAGTGAAAACCGTACCTGACTATCCAAAGCCAGGTATTTTATTTAGAGATGTGACCAGCGTTTTAGAAGATCACAAAGCATTTAGTAGCTGTATCTCGTTACTTGTAGAAAAGTATCAAGGTATGGGATTTACCAAGATAGCAGGTACTGAAGCACGCGGGTTCCTTTTTGGTGCGCCATTGGCCATCGAAATGGGCATTGGTTTTGTTCCAGTGAGAAAACCCAACAAACTTCCTCGTGAAGTAGTTAGCGAGAGCTACGAGCTTGAATATGGCATGGATACATTGGAAATCCATAAAGATGCCATTGAGCCAGGTGATAAAGTCCTTCTTATTGACGATTTACTTGCAACTGGTGGAACGATAGCCGCTTCTGCGAAACTAATTCGTTCACTAGGCGGTGAAGTAAACCATGCAGGTTTTGTTATTAACTTACCGGACCTAGGTGGCGAGAAGAAATTGAGTACGCTTGATATAGAAAGCTACTCTATTTGTGAGTTTGAAGGCGAATAATCGCTATAAAGCATAACTAGCAAAAGGCGAAATACGTAATAATGAGTTATCAGGTACTAGCAAGGAAGTGGCGACCGGGCAAGTTCAGTGAACTTGTGGGTCAGGAACATGTTGTCTCTGCCATTTCAAATGCTTTGGATAACGATCGTCTACACCACGCTTATCTGTTTACAGGTACGCGAGGCGTAGGTAAAACTACCATTGCACGTATTTTTTCGAAAAGCCTTAATTGCGAAGAAGGACAAGGGGCAAATCCTTGCGGTCAATGTAACACCTGTAAAGAGATAGAGCAGGGGAACTACGTTGATTTGTTAGAGATTGACGCTGCATCAAGAACCAAAGTTGAGGATACTCGCGAGCTTCTTGATAACGTGCAATACAAACCTACTCGCGGGCGTTACAAAGTGTACCTTATCGATGAGGTACACATGCTTTCAAAACACAGCTTTAATGCGCTGTTAAAAACGCTGGAAGAGCCACCTCCACATGTTAAGTTCTTACTGGCGACCACTGATCCTCAAAAGCTTCCGATAACCATCTTATCCCGTTGCTTGCAGTTTAACTTGAAAGCCATGTCTCGGGAGCAGATTGTTGGACAGCTGCAGCATATTTTAGAGCATGAACAGCTACCTTTCGAGCCACAAGCGCTAACGCTTTTGGCAAGAGCCGCCCAAGGTAGTATGCGTGATGCGCTGAGTTTAACAGACCAAGCGATTGCACAGGGTGGAAATCAAGTGCTGGCATCGGTGGTAACCGATATGTTGGGGCTGATGGACAAGAACCAGTTGCTTAAAGTGGTTCATGCGGTAGTAAGTAAAAGTCCTGCCGATGTATTGCAGTTGGTCAATGACATCGCAGAGCAAGCCCCCGATTATGACAACGTACACAGCGAATTGGCTAGCCTGCTGCACCAAATAGCGTTAACGCAATGGGTGCCTGAAGCATGTAAGCTAGAAACCACATCGGCTAAAGCGATATTTCAATTAGCGAAAACTATTCCAGCTGAGCAAGTGCAGCTGCTTTATCAGATTGCACTGCAAGGAAGAAAAGACTTACCGTTTGCTGCGGATGGAAAAAGTGCGTTTGAAATGACATTGATGCGAATGATGTCGTTTGCTCCAAACACCCCCATCGACGACGCGGCAAGTGAAATTGAAAACGGGAGGAGTGAGCATAGTTTACCTGTAGATCATGTTTCTTCCAGTGGTGGCCCGGGAAACGTCGGTAAGCAGAAGGAAGCGCCGTTAAGCGAAACTTCTGCAACCAATGTGCAGAAGGAGAGGCCTTCACATCTATCGGTTGAATCTACCTCTGCTCAGTCGTTAGAAGGTGCGCCATCTACCCCAGATTCACTTGCTACATCAATAATTGAAAAAGAGCAGCAAGAACAATCGACGTCTCCATTTGAATCACAGCAAGAGCAGAAACACGCAGCCGCTGATGAAAGCGAGTTGAGTGGAAGTGATACTCTGGCGGCGCTACCTCATGCAGAGTCAGGTGCAACGACAACTCAAACAACGGCACTTGAGCGTGATGCTTCATATGATGATGAATCCGTAGAGCCAGCTCCAACTTCGTCTTTTGAAGAGCAACCCGTAGAAAACACCGCGGTACAAGCGGTACAAACAGAAAGCGTTGCTGCAGAGCTTGAACCAACGCCAAGTGAAGTCAGTGCGCCCCATAACGAAGCAGCGCAATATTTCGATGGACCTCCGTTAGATGCGTACATGGACGATATGCCACCTCCGTCAGAAGATGATGGTTCCTTAGGTTTTGAAGGTTTTCAAAGCGCTGAGGGTTTTCATAACGCTGAGGGCTCTCATAACGCCAAAGGCTCTGATAAAAACAGCGAGTCGTTGGCGCACGAGAACGAACCGTCCTCATTAACCGCTGAAGAGCAGCTTACCTCTACGGCTGATATGTTGGCACTTCGTCAAAAGTTAAAGCAAAGAAAAGCACAAGACGCAGAGTCAAAAAGTACCAGCGCAGCAAATGCTAAGACCGAAAGTGCAAGTGATATTCAAGCGCGCTTTACCAGAAGTAAAGCCGAGGCGTTGAGTACTGCACAAACTGCACATGGAGTTAACAAGGGTAGCGATAATAGTGCAGGGCAGGCTAACGCTGATAACGAAATCAAGAGTGGTGATTTAAACCCCGTTGGGCATGAAGACAGCCGTGAGCTGCAAGACCATAGCCCTGAGCCTCTAAATAGTAGCCCAGAGCTTAGAGAGAACACCCCGGAGCGTATAGATAGCGGCTCAGAACATAAAGATAATAGTGTTGCGCGCGGTGACACTCCTCAACTGGAAAGTACAAATTCAGGCTCGTCTTTAGGTAATACTCACGCGCATTCTTCTGACACTATGCATACTAGCGAGTCAGAAAAGAGTCATTCTAGCTCAAACAACACGAGCGATTTCTCGCTTGATGAATTTGAAGAGGATATGCCTTTTTCAAATGACGAATCTGAGGCGCAATCAAACTCGGAAACACCGGTTGAGGATATGCCACCTTGGGCTACTGATTACGATAATCAACCATCTCAACACGTTGAAGGTGCTGACTATGTTGAAGCTCCCTCAGATAGCAGCTCCAATTACGGCAATTCCCCAGAGCAAATGGAAAGTGCGGGAGATCGGTCTTTTGCACGGGATGCTCTAAATTTTGATACGCCGCTGAGCAGTACCTATGACGGGCAGTTAAAAGCGTACTTAAATGACGGAAGCAAATTAACTCACGCTAGCCAAATTGACGAATGGAGCAATCTAGTTGAGCAAATGCCAGTTGCTGGTCTACTCAAACAATTGGTGCTGCACGCATCATTTTCTCGAGCGGGCAATCAAGTGTCCCTTGAAATTGACCATAGTCAGACGCATTTATTAAATGATAGTGCGAAAAAGCAATTGGTTGATGCAATCCATCATGGGTTGGGTGAAAACGTTGAAGTAAATATCACGTTAGGTGAACCAGCATCTACACCTTTTGCGTTGCAACAAGAGATTCATGCCATGCGCCATGCGCATGCACACTCGGTGATTAAAACCGACGATACAATTCAAGCATTGCTATCGACTTTCGATGCGTCAGTGCTAACCGATTCGGTTAAAGCGCGATAGCAGAATTATTAACACCAAAACGAAGCGAGACAAAAATTATGTTTAAAGGTGGAATGGGCAATATCATGAAGCAGGCGCAGCAAATGCAAGAGCGCATGCAAAAAGCACAAGACGACCTAGCCAAAATTGAAGTAACAGGTGAAGCGGGTGCAGGCATGGTTAAAGTAACCATGACGTGCAACCACAACGTGCGTCGTGTAGACATTGATGAGTCATTGATGGACGACGACAAAGATATGGTTGAAGATTTGGTTGCTGCAGCATTTAACGACGCGGTACGTCGAGTTCAAGAAACTAGCAAAGAGAAGATGGGTGATGTAACTGGCGGAATGCCATTACCTCCTGGCTTCAAAATGCCGTTTTAAATAATTATGTAAAGCTAGAAGCGATACAGCTTGCAAGTATTTTGCGAGTGAAATCATAGAAAGTCGCCGGCAACACGCCGGCGATTTTTATTGAAAACTTAAAATGTTGCCGATGGTCAGGCAAATGCGTTGCGCATTACTTTTCTATAAATGCTTGTTCAATTACATAATGCCCCTGACGACGCGAGTTAGCTTTCGAGAAGCCCTTGTCGTCTAGCATAGACATAAGGTCTTGTAGCATGTTGTCGTTGCCACATAGCATGAATCTGTCATTTTCAGTGTCTAATTCAGGCATACCTATATCATCCATCAACTTTCCGCTTTCAATTAGCTTCGTTATCCGTCCTTCGTGAGCGATACCGTTTTTCTCATAACTTTCTCTCGTGACAGTAGGATAGTAAATGAGTTTCTCACGCACTTCGTCACCGAAATAAGGGTTGTTAGGAAGTTGGTGCTCAATTTCGTCTTGATAGGCAAGTTCAGAGCGCCACCGCGTTCCGTGAACTAATATAATTTTTTCAAAGCTTTCATAAATGAAAGGATCTCTGATAATACTCATAAATGGTGCTAGACCTGTACCAGTGCTGAGCAAATAAAGATGTTTTCCGGGTAACAAGAAACCAGGCACGAGCGTACCTGTAGGCCTAACATTAATCATTACCTGGTCACCAGGTTCTATATTTTGAAGGCGAGAAGTAAGCGCACCATCTGGCACCTTAATACTAAAAAATTCCAATTCCTCATCATAATTTGGGCTTGCGATGCTGTAGGCCCTCATCAGTGGCCTACCATCTACTTCAAGACCAATCATAACGAATTGACCACTTTCAAAACGAAAAGATGATTCTCTCGTTGTTTTGAAACTAAACAGAGTGTCATTCCAATGGTGAACTTGGGTTACGGTTGCGTTTATAAGATTTCGCATTCGTTTTCCTACTTACTTAGTCATCAAGCCATGCTGCCATTCTCGCACACTTTACAATATGATAATAGTTATCATTAACGTTTGTGGTGTCGGTATACGCACGTAAAATCTAACGTGCTATCAGTTTTAAATAAGTATTTTTAGCAATAGTTCAACCAGGCCTTTCTTCCGTAACATTAAAACACTGTCACATTCAGTCATTTAGCTTGCGCATAGCAAAGGAACACAAATAATAGAATGTGGCAGTTCGAAATGAGGGAGGACGCTGTGTTAGCAAAAATGTTAAAACGCTTTCAGGCCCAACGCGATTGTGCCGTCGAAAACCCGTCTATCAATAATACCGCTGTATCCCTTTGGAAGGACACAGGCCAAGTCTACTATCTAGAGAACACGCTGAAGGTTACTTATCAGTCCAACACGGGAAAGATAACAATTGAAAAGCTCTCAATGACGTCTTTACCTCAAGTTCTTGCTGAGCTTCAAGCATTGGATACCGTCTCAACGCTAGCGCGAAAGGAAACTGCTAATCAGGTGGATGCATTTAGTGTTAGTGTGTGTGGTGTAACTTGGCAAACCGCAGACAATGGTCAGAGCGTCCGTATTAAAGCGCTTCCAGAAGCTGCTACTCTGCGCAGCCCTACTGCCTGCTTCACAAAGTCTCAAGCAATTTTCAAACACGCCTTTATGCTTGAACATGATGACTTACTCACACCTGCATCATTGAGTAAGCCCGGGATCTTTACATACAATCGGATATCGTTAAATGATTTCATTAGTCAGTTAGCGCTGGCTAACGAAAAGTTAGCAAATGGGCAAAAAGCTACAGTGAGCGTTGGTCACCAAAATTTTGAAACTGCATTTACTGACCATGAGCAGTCAATCATTGAAAAATTCATAAAGCACGATGAAACCGTATTCAATAAAGATGGACGTCAACGTCTACTTACTGATAAAGGTTAGGCTTGTTTTCAGCATGATACGTTGATAATTATGGGCTGATACACAGCTTACAAATATTGAGCGCATGCCCAACTCATCGACATTAACTGTAAAATCTCATTTAACCGTTGTTCCGTAGAAAAAGTGTCCCAAATAGTTGAATGATCGTTGTATCATTGCGTTTTTTATCTTTCAGAAAACTCAACGTGTTCAGTTAACCGCTAATCGCGAAAGTTAACTCGTTAAAATAGAGGTTTTAGTAGTGCTAAGGAAAGGCTTAGTTATCACCACGGTTATTTTACTACCCATCGCAACTGTGTTGTTTTTTATGAGTATTCACGACCTGTTTAAAATGAAAACAGTAACGGTCGACCCGAAGCTTAAGGAAATTTCAGGTATAGAATACGATAAATACAAAAGGCTTTGGGCCATTAACGACAGTGGCGATGGACCCATCCTTTATATGCTCAATAAAGATGGAACTATTGAGAGGGAAGTTACAGTTACAAATGCCAAAAACGTCGACTGGGAAGACATGACACAAAACAGTTTCGGTCATTTCTTTTTGGGAGACTTCGGCAACAATGACAACAAGCGACGCTGGTTAACGATTTATAAAATTGAAAACCCCATTGACATAAAAACCGATACCACAGAAGCAGAAATCATTAAGTTTACTTACCCGGAAATGGGAAAAGGAAAAGTAAAACCGAAAGACAAGAACTACGATTTGGAAGCGTTTGTAGAGTACAAGCGTAACCTCTACCTGTTTACAAAAAATAGAACAAAACCCTTCGATGGCATCACCAAGTTGTATAAGGTGGGGGATCATGCCGCTAACTTTGACGCACAGCTCATCGGCGAATTTAAAACCTGTACCACCCTTGAAAAGTTATGCTGGATCACATCGGCTGCAATAAGCCCTGATAGGACTAAACTGGTGCTGTTAGATTCAACAAGCCTGTGGTTATTTGAAAATTTTGAAGGCGATAACTTCTTCAGTGGCGATGTGTCGCGTATTGATTTAGGCGTAGTCACACAAAAAGAGGCAGTGACGTTTTATGACGACAACACGCTGGTTTTCACCGATGAAGAGTACAAGGGGTTATTTGGGGGCAACATTTATGAAGTTAAGCTCGACCAAGCAAAGCGGAACGTGATTAAATACCGCGAAAGCTCGAATCAAAAAGAAAAAGCACCAAAGCAGTAAATACTATGAAGTTCAGTCCGCTACTCTCAGAATTAATTCAGGCACTAACGTGTCTTCCCGGCGTTGGCAACAAGAGCGCTCAGCGTATGGCATTCCACCTATTAGAGCGTAATCGCACTGGGGCAATTGATTTAAGCAACGTATTACACAATGCCATGGAGCATATTCATCATTGTAAGCGCTGCAGAACATTTACTGAAGACGAGCTATGTGACATTTGTCGTCACCCTGAAAGAGAAGCAAGTGGCTTGTTATGCATTGTTGAAAGCCCACAAGACGTACTAGCAATCGAACAAACCTTAAGTTACAAGGGGCAGTATTTTGTGCTTATGGGTCATTTGTCTCCTATTGACGGCGTTGGGCCAGAAGAAATTGGTCTTACTGAGCTTGAGGCTCGTCTTGCCGCAGGTGGGATAAATGAAGTTATCCTCGCCACAAACCCGACTGTAGAGGGGGAGGCCACGGCACATTATATCGCTCAACTTTGTGCAAGCCATAACGTTGATGCGTCTCGAATTGCCCACGGCGTGCCGGTTGGGGGAGAGCTCGAGTATATTGATGGTAATACTCTCACCCACGCATTTTCGGGTCGCCGCAAACTATAGTACTGTAAATTGGGGTATACCCATTCTTAGTAATTAAAACACTCAACGTGGGTCCGCATCTGGCGGGCCTACGTCACGTTCTCTCTTATCGCTCGCCCACAAAATACTCAACATCAAACTTTATTGAAGATAAATCTCCTTATAAAAAATAAATTTTCGTTCTAAACGTTGAAAAGTGCGTTGAGCGACCTTACCTGTTTAACATCAAACGTGATCCATTCAACGAGGAGATATTGGATTATGGCTGAAGCAGCCCACAAAGAAACCCACGGTTTTCAAACAGAAGTAAAACAGCTTCTTCATCTGATGATTCACTCTTTGTATTCAAACAAAGAAATTTTTCTACGTGAGTTAGTGTCAAACGCGGCAGATGCTGCGGATAAGTTACGCTTTCGTGCGCTAGAAAATGACAGTCTTTACGAAAACGATGGCGAGTTAAACGTAAAGCTTAGCGTCGATAAAGAAGCAAATACCGTCACCATTACCGATAACGGTATTGGTATGACTCGCGATGAAGTCATTGCGAACTTGGGTACAATTGCTAAGTCAGGCACTAAAGACTTCTTTAGCAAACTTTCTGGCGATAGCGCTAAAGACTCACAACTCATTGGCCAGTTTGGTGTTGGCTTTTACTCTGCGTTCATCGTAGCTGACAAAGTAACGGTGCGAACTCGTGCTGCTGGAGCAGATGCATCGCAAGGTGTTGAGTGGATTTCAGACGGTGAAGGTGAATTCACTATTGCCGAAATCAACAAGCCTACACGCGGCACCGAGATTACGCTTCACCTACGCGAAGACGAAAAAGAATTTGCTGATGCATGGCGTTTACGCTCTATCGTAAGTAAGTATTCTGATCACATCAGTATTCCTGTGCAGATGTGGAAAGATGAAGTGCCTGAAAGTGAAGGCCCTGATGGCGAAAAAATTGAAGGCCAGCCTGGTGAATGGGAAGTTGTAAACAAAGCCACCGCTCTTTGGACTCGTGAAAAGTCTGAGATTACTGATGACGAGTATAACGAATTCTACAAGCATATCTCTCATGACTTTGCTGATCCTCTTGCATGGGCGCATAACAAAGTAGAGGGTAAAACAGAATATACAAGTTTATTGTATATCCCTTCTAAAGCGCCGTTTGATATGTGGAATCGCGACCAAAGTCATGGTCTTAAGCTTTACGTTCAACGCGTTTTCATTATGGACGACGCCGAACAGTTCATGCCTACTTATCTACGTTTTGTTAAAGGTTTGCTAGACAGCAATGATCTTCCGCTTAACGTGTCTCGTGAAATTCTACAGGACAATAAGATAACGCAAGCGCTACGCCAAGGTTGTACTAAGCGCGTATTACAGATGCTTGAAAAAATGGCGAAGAACGACAATGAAAAATATCAGTCGTTCTGGAATGAATTCGGCAACGTGTTAAAAGAAGGGCCGGCTGAAGATTTCAGTAACCGCGAGAAAATTGCTGGCTTGCTACGCTTCTCTTCTACACACGGTGAGTCTGATGCACAAACCGTATCATTAGCTGACTATATTGAGCGAATGAAAGAAGGCCAGGATAAGATTTACTATGTGACAGCAGATAGCTTGCAAGCTGCCAAGTCTAGTCCTCACCTTGAGATTTTCCGCAAGAAAGGAATTGAAGTGCTATTGATGGGCGAGCGCATTGACGAATGGTTAATGTCTCACCTTACTGAGTTTAACGAGAAGCAGTTTGTCTCAATTGCGAAAGGAAACTTAGATTTAGGCGACTTAGAAGACGAAGAGTCTAAGAAGGCGCAAGAAGAAGCAGAAAAGCAAGTTGAAGGTGTTCTTGAGCGAGCTAAAACAGCACTTGGCGATAAGGTCGTAGACGTTAAATTTACCCATCGCTTAACAGACTCACCTGCAGTCATCGTAGCAGACGACAATGGCATGACTACGCAAATGATGAAGCTTATGCAGGCAGCAGGGCAGACCGTGCCAGACGTGAAGTATCACTTTGAACTTAACCCTGAGCATAGCTTGGTGAAGCTGCTGGCAGATACCCAAGATGAAGAGCTGTTTAATCAGTGGGTAGGCGTATTGTTTGATCAAGCTGCATTGTCAGAACAGGGTAGCTTGAAAGACCCATCTAGTTTTGTACAGAACTTGAACACGTTACTAATGAAGTTAGCGAAATAAAGCAATAAACCATTAGGTTTACATTTAAAAACGGGCGTAATGCCCGTTTTTTTATTTCTACGACTAACAAAAGTAAGTTTGGCCATTTTATTGTGCTATATTTTGGCGGTCTAAAATTTCAAGTTAATCATATTAAGAGTTAGCTTATTCATCTTAAATAAGATGAGTTACTAAATGGGTGTAGGCGCAAATTTACAAAAGTGCCTATAAGCTGAACATATATTCGCCATTAGTCTTAAGATTAACTTTACGGTACTGCTTACACTTGTCACCCCAGTGTTGAATGTGTAAAGTGCCCGAAGTAAAAAGTTTAAAAATCATAAGCGGAGAACGCACTCATGCGAATCATTCTTCTCGGCGCTCCTGGCGCGGGTAAGGGCACACAAGCTCAGTTTTTAATGGGCAAATATGGCATTCCACAAATTTCAACGGGCGACATGCTTCGTGCTGCAATTAAAGCAGGTACAGAGCTAGGCCTTGAAGCAAAGCGTGTAATGGATGAAGGCAAACTAGTATCTGATGAGATTATTATTGGCCTAGTGAAAGAGCGTATTGAACAAGATGACTGTAAAGACGGTTTCTTGTTAGACGGTTTCCCTCGCACTATTCCTCAGGCTGACGCAATGAAAGAAGCAGGTGTCAATGTTGATCATTGCATCGAGTTTGACGTTCCTGACGACATAATTGTAGAACGTATGGGTGGCCGTCGTGTACACCCTGCATCAGGTCGCGTTTACCACGTTGTTTACAACCCACCAAAGGTGGAAGGAAAAGACAATGAAACAGGCGATGACTTAATCGTTCGTGATGACGACAAAGAAGAAACAGTGCGCAAGCGTCTTGCGATTTACCATGAGCAAACAAAGCCGCTTGTGAACTACTACAGCGCTGAAGCGGAAGCTGGAAACTGTGAGTACCACAAGCTTGACGGTACGCGCCCAGTTGAAGAAGTGAGTGCTGAACTTGCTGAACGTTTAGGTTAATTGCCAACAACGTCAACAAAAGGTCGCTTAGGCGGCCTTTTTTGTTGCTTGTAACTTATTAGCGGATAACGTTTAATGACAACCATGAATGTTGAATTAAGCGCTGATTAATACAGCGCGATATAACTAGAACATGTGGAGTAGACCATGGTTTTGCCAATCACGGCGTTTTACGCCAGCTTACTGGGTATTTGCTACCTGTATTTGTCGTTTTTAGTCATTGGCGCCAGACGTCGCCACCAAGTGGGAATTGGCGATGGTGGTCACGAAGACCTGAGTCGTTTGACAAGAGCACATGGCAACTTTAGCGAGTACGTACCCATCACCCTTATTATGATAGCGTGTTTTGAAGCCAATACTGGCCAAGTGTGGGCTGTTCACGCATTGGGGAGCGCACTGTTATTTGGCCGTGTATTACATGCCTATGGCTTAGGTCGCCACTCAGGCGTTAGCTGGCAGCGCTTCGCGGGTATGATCCTGACTTTCCTTGCTATGCTGTGTGCAGCAATAGGTAATTTGGTGCTCATTCATTTCGGATTGTAAGCGTAGCAAAAGAAGTAAATACATATAGAAAAAATGCCAGCTTAGCTGGCATTTTTTTTACCTCATTTCCAATTAGGTTGAGCTAATTCAGGCATTGAGAACAGGTTCGCTGTGTGTACTGCCAAGGTATAGTCTCTGCACAGAGGAATAACCGCAACGAATCGACTTGACGGAACTTTTGCCACCTAAGCGTTTTGTCCTGTTTGGCCGTTTAACCAATTCGGTTGGAGTCTAAATGCTAAAGATTCTTATAATTTTGGTATTTCTAGTTTTTTACACCTACTTACTGAAGCGTAGGTTTAAAGTGAAGATGATGGAGGCATGGCGCGCCGAAAAGGTGGGGTCTGAGGTTATGGTCTATGTGATGATTGTATTGCCTGTGACTCTCGCATGGCTCACTACGGTGCTCTTTGAATATCTTTTTTTCTAAACACACGTTAATACATGAATGAAAAAAAAGCGCTCAAGGCATGCCATTGTGAAGCAATGCTGTTGAGCGCTTTTTCGTCTTACAGGCTTTTAGAAGCGGTAAGTTAGTTTAGAGTATACGAAGCGGCCACGCGGGTTGTGCACGCCGCCTACATAGCCGTATAAGTCGCCATCACCATCTCCAATAGCAAATGGAGGCTCTTCGTCAAGCAAGTTGTTTGAACCAATTACAAGGCGAAGGTTATCGCTGTAGTTGTAACCAAACTGCAAGTCTACCAACATTTGAGAATCAACCGTTCTCGAGGTATTTTCTTCAAAGTCCAACACACCGTCGAAATCAATGTCAGGCGTATCTTCAAATTCGCCAATAAAGCTAATGTTCAAGTTGGCATCGAACGCACCTTTAGACCAGGTTGTACCGAACAACCAACGATGTTCTGGATAGCCATATTCGCCAGTGTACTCAAGACCGTCTTTTTCGAATTCGTTCATGTAAGACCAATCAAGGTTAAAGCGTACGTTACCGAACTCTTGCAGTTCCATGCTATAGTTAGCGCTGAAGTCAACACCAGACGCTTCTTGAGATGATACGTTTTGGTAGGTGTTGAAAATCTTTTGAATTACACCTAATGACTCGCCTGGCTGTGGATCTAAGCGTACACAAATCGTGCTGTCTTGGTTATTACATTCTGCGTCGTAAACTAAACCGAATTGCTGCTCATCAATTTTGTTATCCTGCGTAATACTCCATACATCAATGCTCAGGCCTAATTCTTGAATAGGTGCGTAGATAACACCTACGTTCCAAGATTCTGACTCTTCTGCATCCAAGTTAGGGTTACCCGCAAACTCGATATTGTAATCCAACGATTCACAATCTTGACCTGTTGCATCACATCGATATTTGTCTACGAAGAAAACACTTTTCTGTGACGGGCCAAGGCCAACTTGTGCAAGAGACGGTGCTCTAAAGCCCTGAGCCCATGAACCGCGCACGGTTACTTCATCACTTGGCGCCCATCGTAATGCGATTTTAGGGTTAGTTGTACTACCAAAGTCGCTATAATGATCGTAACGACCAGCTAGTTGAAGCTCAAGCTGTTCAGCTAAAGGTATAGAAAGCTCTAAGTATGCAGCATACTGGTCGCGTTCAGCTGAGGCAGAAACCGATTCAGTACCGAAGATTAATCCGCGCTGGAACTGAACATCAGGAACGTCAGATACTTGCTCTTCGCGATATTCAACACCTGCTGCCATCATGACAACATCGTCGCCGAAGCTGAATGCTTCACCGGTAATGTGAGCGTCAACGCTGGTCATTCGAGATTCACCACGGCGCACAAGGCTAGTAGTAATATCATCAATTACACTTTGTGGGTTAGTAACGCCACCAAACGGGTTGTAGTTACCAAGGTTAATTTGTTCCTGAAGCCAGTCAACGCGAACCCAGCCTTGTGATTGATCACCGCTTTGCTCTGAACGGCTACGTCCTTTTTGTATAGATGCTTCCCAGTCATAATCATTGAACGTACCACGAAGGCCTGCTACTAAACGAAGGGTGTCAGATTCGATATCCCAGCGACGGGCACCTGCATCAACAGGGCGGTAGCGACCAATTTCAATGTCTTGTCCAAACGGGTTATCAGGATGAGTACCCGGAACGGTTAAACCGGCATCTTCATCAAGAGGTGT
This sequence comes from Alteromonas sp. CyTr2, assembly GCF_947311905.1. Taxonomy (NCBI): domain Bacteria; kingdom Pseudomonadati; phylum Pseudomonadota; class Gammaproteobacteria; order Alteromonadales; family Alteromonadaceae; genus Alteromonas; species Alteromonas sp. CyTr2. The sequence goes on from NZ_CAMZMZ010000033.1 coordinate 17,177, forward strand.
TGCTGCACCGCCCGCTTCAGACGTATTGTGCTGCATTGCAACTTCCATAAATGCTGTGGTTTCGTCGCCAATTTTATAGTCGAACTGACCAATAAAGCCTACGCGCTCAGAAGCCGGTATGGTTAAACCGAATGGGCCATAATCGAATAGGCAGCTGCCAGACGCCGTTGCGCTGTCTTCCGGACAGTCAGGGTCGATAGTTTTAACGCCGTCTACGTAGAAGTAGCCTGGGTAACCTCGTGACGAACGGAAGTCCATACCGCCATAAGGAGATTGGTTGGCTGTACCGTAACGACCCATTTCGTCAGCGCCGAGCGTGCTGTTGTTGAAATAGTCGATGATAACTGTAGCACTGCTTTTTTCGCTTTGAGAGCCCCATAGAATACTGGCGGTGGTCTCATCATAGCTTGGGCCTGTTGTACCACCATAACCTGCATTAATCTCTAGACCTTCGTAGTCTTTCTTCAGTACTACGTTTACTACACCTGCAACAGCGTCTGAGCCGTAAATCGCAGAGGCGCCGTCTTTTAAGATATCGATACGTTCGATGGCGGATACAGGAATAGAGTTAATATCAACGAATGAGTTAGTGATACTTTCAGCAAAGGCGCTAATTGCCACGCGACGTCCGTTTATTAGAACAAGCGTTGCATCTGGCCCCATACCTCTAAGGGATACCGCTGCCGCGCCATTGGCTGTAGAGTCTTGGCTGTTATTGCGTGTCGAGAAGGTACCCGCACCTGTGGCCGGCATACGCTCGAGTAGCTGTTGAAGGTTTTCATAGCCCATGCCTTCAATCATTGTTGCATCTATTGATTGAATAGGTGAAGGGCCTTACATATCTGTACGTTTGATACGAGAACCGGTGACTGCAATTCGTTCAAGGTTGGCTGCTTCTTCGTCAGCTTGCTGTGCATACGCAGGAGATAGAGAGGTTAATCCTGAAAGTGCTAATCCAACTGCAATTGCACTTACTTTACGACCTTGTTTCATTGTTATTTCCTTATTTCCATTTTACTTGTTGTGTGTTTCTGCAACATTACGTTGTTGCAGATTTATGAATAGCACTCCTGATGCTTATGTTGCAATAGCATAAAATGCAAAAGATGTGACACTTGGTTACGAAGTGTGTAAACCGAGTATTACTAATGTGAATTTGAAATGAGGGAATAGGGCATTATTGTGAAGCGTAAAAGCCCTGGGACAATGCTTCTACGACAAGAATAAATAAAAAAGTGGAATAAAGCCCATGCGTTCTGATAAGAAACAGAAACGCACAAATAGTCGTATTTTGGGTATTAAAAATAGTGCCTACTTTTTCGTGTAGATAACTTTTGATGGCAAATGCAGCTAATTTGACAAGTAATCGAGTGATTGAAAATTGAGCATAGGTAAAGGTCTATTAGCGCTAATGTAAAGAGAATTTATCCTCGACATCTAATAAAGAGAAGTGAAAAACCTTTCTTTTCGAGGTAGATACATATTCTTTGTATCTAACGAAAATGCAACAGCGTTGGCTTTGCCCTGAATTTCTTCAATTGGAATGAAGCCATAATAACGAGAATCAACGCTATTGTTCCTATTATCCCCCATTGCTAGCACGTGATCTCTGGGCACAGTGATCAAATTAAAGTTTTTCGCAAGGCTAGGTAATGGGTTAAGCGCTATGGTTCGTGTTTGACCTAAAATATGCTCGGAATAAAGATTGTGACCTTTGACGCTTAACGTTGCTTTTTCACCATTGATAAAAAGAACGTTGTTTTCTAATTTGACCTTATCACCTTCAATGGCAACCACACGTTTAATGAGTCTTGTATCAGCTGCATTACTGTCAATGATTACAATGTCACCGCGATTGATGTTACCAGTTTTCGCGACAACAACGTCTGTGAACGGCAGTTCTAGCGTGTAGGCTGATTTATCAACCACTACGCGGTCGCCTACTTGAATGGTGGGCTCCATAGAGCCTGTAGGGACATAATACCAATCAGCAACACTGCTTCGAAACGAGAAAAGCAAAACCATAAATAAAATGAAAGGCAGGTTGTTCTTAACGCTCTGTTTTAGATTTAACACGGCTTCGGTTCTCACTTTTCGTAGATTGCTCGTTAGATCAAAGTTTTATCACGACATGGCTTGTGTAATAGATGTAGATTGTAAATTACCTAATTTGTTCAAAATTGAGGTGTGGAAAATGTAACGAACTATGTCGGTAGCTAATTAAGGTTGCTCTAGCTACAGGGTATTGAGCGTTGAAAAAAAGCAATAAAACTCATATCAATCATATGTTTATATTGCACTCTGTAAAAGATGAACGCCGCCCGTTTAGGCATGCTTAAAATGTCTGAAAAAGGAATGTCATGGCACTGGTGGTGCACTTGTGGTACTTGTTACATTTTTGACTGGCAAAGAACATACATAATGCTTGAAACATTCAAACGAACAAGAATGTACACTGCAATTGCTGTAATAACATTAAGTGCAGTTTCGACAGGGTGTACGCATAACACCAATGATCCACAAAATGTACGAACTGCTTCCGATATAACCAGCGAAACAACCACTAATGCAGATAATAGTACTGCTTCCCTAAATACGTCACTGTTCAACGTGGACTACGAGCGTTTTACTCTGGATAACGGGCTTACCGTTGTACTGCACGTTGACAGGTCTGATCCCGTTGCTGCAGTCGCCCTCACTGCGCATGTGGGTTCAGCCAGAGAAAAAGAAGGGCGAACAGGCTTTGCGCACTTGTTTGAACACTTACTTTTTCTCGAATCAGAGAACTTGGGAAAAGGCGGTCTTGATAAACTCAGTGCGAAAATTGGCGGCTCAGGTGCAAATGGCTCGACGAGTCGTGATAGTACCAATTACTTCCAAACTGTACCCATTGATGCTTTAGAAAAAATGATCTGGGCTGAAGCCGATAAGTTGGGATTTTTCATTAATACCGTAACAGACCCTGTGCTCGCCAAAGAAAAGCAGGTGGTGAAAAACGAAAAGCGCCAGAGTGTGGATAATCGTCCTTATGGTCACAATCAATATGTGATTGATAAAAACCTTTACCCTGAAGGGCATCCTTATAGTTGGCAAGTGATTGGGTCGTTAGATGATCTGCAAAACGCAACGCTTGCTGACGTGAAAGAGTTTTTCAAAAAATGGTATGTACCTAATAATGTGGTGCTTACCATCGCGGGTGATATTGACGTAAATCAAACTAAAGCGTGGGTTAAAAAGTATTTCGATGAAATTCCTGCGGGAGAGCAAATCAATAAATTACCGCCTCAACCTGCGAAGCTCAATGAGACTAAAAAACGATTCCATATAGATAATTTTGCACAAGCGCCACTTTTAACTATGGTGTGGCCAACCGTATCTGAATATCACGATGACTATTATCCACTTCAAGTACTTTCTCAGTACTTAAGCCAAGGCAAAAATGCTCCGCTGAACAAGGTGCTTGTTGACGAGAAGAAGCTCACCAGTGATGTTTATCTTTATGGCTATGATGCTGAGATCGCTGGACAGCTACAGCTGCAGGTAATGGCATTTAATGGCGTGAACTTAAACACTGTTGCAGATGGAGTTAATGAAGCGTTCGCCCGCTTTGAGAAAGACGGGATTTCTTCCAAGGATTTGGCGCGCATAAAAGCAGGTCAAGAAACAGAATTTTATCAAGGACTTTCAAGTGTCTTAGGTAAAGGTTTTCAATTGGCGCAATACGAAATCTTTGCGGGCGGAGCTGAATTTATCAGCCAAGATGTTCAGAAAATTCTGGGCGTTTCACAACAAGATGTAATGCGTGTTTATAGCACCTATATCAAGGATAAACCGTTTGTCGCCACTAGCTTTGTACCTAAGGGACAGCAAGAGTTGGTGTTAAGCGGCTCTACTGAAGCTAATGTAGTGGAGGAGCAAATTGTCGCGGGGGCGGAAGAGAGCTTTGATGCGTCAGTTGCGGCTGAATACGAACGTACTCCGTCATCGTTTGATCGCACGAAAGAGCCTGCTTATGGTGAATCAATAGAAATTACACCACCTAAGGTTTGGCAAAATACACTGTCGTCTGGCATCAAAATAACGGGTATTGCTAATGACGAAGTGCCATTGGTCGCGTTTGAGTTAAAGCTAGATGGTGGCATGCTTCTAGACTCAGAAGGTAAAACAGGAACCGCCAATTTACTTGCCGCAACTTTGCTTAAAGGTACGGCGGAAAAAACACCCGAGCAGCTGGAACAGGAAATTGAGCTTTTAGGCGCTTCTCTGGAGGCCAGTGCTTCTGAAACTGACATTACTATTAGCGGAACGGTCTTGTCTAAGCACTACAGTGACTTAATGCAGCTTGTCACTGAAGTGATACTTTCTCCTCGCTTTGATGAACAAGAGTTTGAATTAGCTAAAGACGATACAATCAACCAGATTGAACAAATAAAAGCGAACCCTAATGCCATTGCATCGGTCGAGTTTAAAACACTGCTTTACGGAAAGGCGCATCCGTTTGCTCAAACGGTTCTTGGTGATAAGCAAACTGTAGATGACACAACGCTCGAAGATGTTAAAAAGTATTACGAGAAATACTTCACACCGTCATTGGCAAAGTTCCATGTTGTGGGAGACATCAAACAACAGGACGTTGTAAAAAGCCTAGCGCCACTTAATGCGCGATGGTTACCAAAAGATGTTACTTTTGCGAAGGTACCAGAGCCCAAGCTGCCAGAAAGCGCCCAACTCTTTTTCTATGACGTTCCTGGGGCTAAACAGTCAGTGCTTTATTTCGGCCATTCCGCCCCGAATGTTACTCATGATGATGCTTATAAAGTCAGTGTGATGAATTATCGTTTAGGCGGGGGCGGTTTCGCCTCACAGCTTATGCAGGAACTACGTGAAAACAAAGGCTACACCTATGGCATTCGTTCGTCGTTCTCTAGCGATCAATATACGGGTGAATTCACCATACGAAGCGCCGTAAGGTCGAACGTTACCTTAGAAGCAACGCAAGCTATCATGGATATATTAGCAGCGTTTGGCACAAACTATTCAGATGAAGATCTAGGCGTTACGAAAGGATTCACACTTAAATCTGGTGCAAGGGCGTTTGAGACGTTAGGCGCTAAACTGAATATGGTTAGCGAAATCAGCGATTTTGGCTTGCCCAATGATTACGTTTTACAGCAAGAAGCTGAGGTGAAAGCGTTAACCGTGGATGAGATAAAGCGCCTATACGGTAAATATGTGCATCCTGATAAAATGATTTATTTGATAGTTGGAGACAAAGATACCCAGTTTGAGCGTTTAGAAGCGCTTGGGTTAGGGCTGCCGATATTGTTGAACCCTTAGTTCATGGTTTACGTTTTGCGAGCATTATAACGGCCGTTAATAAGATCAAAGCCCGTGTGAACAGCGTTCATGCGGGCTTTTTTATTAAAATGAGTGCTAGATCTGAAATAGGCAAAATTATTGTGACCAAAAACGTGCTTAATCCACGTAACCGAATAGGGTGGTCTGGTGATGCCTGTTAAGTAGCTGTGTCGTAGACCAAATACTATGTAATTGAGGCAAACGTCCTAGTTAAGCAAAGAGTTGCAGGAGACAAGAGTGACAGAAAAAGTGAAGGAGTCTGGGCATAGAGAGCAAGACGTTGCCCTTAGTCATACTGAAGAAAAAGATGTACGAGATAATCAGAGCTTAAATTCTGTTTCTTTGTATGCCATTGTCCACAGGGAAGGGTTAGAAGAACTTCAGCGTCCTATGATGTCATTGTGGTGGTCTGGTGTGGCGGCAGGCATTGGCATCTCGATTTCAATTCTTGCTGAAGGAATTTTGCATCACCTCTTTGCAAACTCTCCCAATCAGTTTGTTATCGAAAACCTGGGCTATACGGTTGGTTTCGTGCTGGTGATTGTTGGTCGACTTCAATTGTTTACCGAAAATACGCTTTCGGTCATTCTACCCTTGTTGAGTAAACCTTCGTTCAATATGGGCTTTTGCATTGCGCGCCTGTGGTTCATCGTTTTCACCGCCAATATGTTCGGCACCTTTTTGGCTGCGTTTTTCAGCTTTTCGCTGCAATCTGTTCCACCAGAGCTGGTTGAAGGGATGACCGCTATTTCTGAACATTATGCCAAGCTATCACCATCAGACGCTTTCTCATACGGCATTACGTCCGGGTTTATCATTGCCGCTATTGTATGGATGAAGCCTTCGGTTAAGCATTCTCAAATATTGATGATAGTTATTTTTACTTACTTAATTGCTATAGGAAATTTTACGCACGTGATAGCCGGTTCAACAGAACTTTTCTTGTTAGCACTGCAAAATAAAATAAGCGTTCTTGAAACACTCTCACTAATTGGTGCAACATTACTAGGAAATATTGTGGGCGGAACGGGACTGTTCGCGCTGCTGGCTTATGGCCAAGTGGTAAGGGAAATCGAGAAATAGAGAAGTCAAAAAGTGACCCTTGGTGTGCAAACAGTGGTTAATTGAAATTAGCTGCGTTATAACATGCCGTTTAAGCCACTAAGGGGTTACGGTGCTTCGCTTTCTAACAGCAATAATTCTTGTCGGAAGTGCATTTTCATGTGCTTTTGCTGAATCAATCATTAAACCTATCATTTTTGAAGCGTCTGTTTCGTTACCTAGAAGCAAAATGGTGACAATAGAAGATACGGAAACTGCACGTAAATATACGTTATTTGTACAGTTGCCAAAAAGCTATAACGCATCTCCTTCCAAGGATTACCCCGTAATATACACAACAGATGCGCCTTACAGTTTTCCTATTATCGTAGGCTCTATACGAATGCCAGTAAACGTAGGCCAAATGGAAGAAGCGGTCATAGTGGGGTTGTCTTATTCCCTAGAATCACAAGGCGTAGAGAGTAGAGTAAGGGACTACACTCCTGCCATAGCCAATAGTTGGAAACTGGAAACCGGTCTTGCTGCTGAGTATCTGTCATTTATTAGACGAGATGTATTAACATTTATTGAATCTACATATCGAGTAGACGCCAATCGACGGACTTTTATTGGGCATTCATTAGGCGGGCTATTTGGCGGCTACGTGCTCATGCAATCCCCTGAAACCTTTTCTAACTATGTGCTTGTTAGCCCTTCAGTGTGGTTTAATGACGATTACTTACTAACCTTAGAAATGGCTGAAACTCAATCGCCCAAGCGTGTTTACATTGGTGTGGGAAGCTTAGAAACGCCTGAGTTTGGCGAGGGTCAAGATATGGTTGCGGGGAGCAAAGCATTGGCAAGTAAAATCATCGCTAAGGCAGATCAAAACATAACACTACAATTGCATGTTATCGGCGGTGCGTCACATGCGACCGTGTTTCCCACCGTTGCTATCCAAGGGATCGATTGGATATTGGGAACGCCGCGCTAGTCGCGTTTTCTTTAACTGATGGATTATTTTATGCTCAATTTTTAGGCAGGCTAAACAATGTTAATTGCAATGAAGTGCAAAGCTCTGCGATACAAAAATGCCCTTCGCGTAGAAAACGAGAAGGGCATTTTGAATAATAAACGAGTTTTACAACGGATTACTTGTGGCGCTCACGCAACACATCAAGTGCATCGTTTAGCGACATATCGCTCGCCTGAAGCAGTACCGTTAAGTGGTACAACAAGTCAGCGGCTTCGTTTTTAAGCTCTTCTTTGTCGTGCACAGTAGCCGCCAATGCGGTTTCTACACCTTCTTCGCCCACCTTCTGCGCTATGCGCTTAATGCCTTTGTTGTAGAGGCTAGCGGTATAGCTACTTTTAGGGTCAGCGTCTTTACGGGCAGCCAATACACGCTCTAAATCTGCAAGAAACGTAAAGGCTGGAGTGTTGCCGTCGAACCAACAGCTTTCAACACCAGTGTGGCATGTCGGGCCGTTAGGGTTGGCAAGTACCAACAGTGAATCTTGATCGCAGTCACAAGCAACGCTCACTAAATCTAGCGTGTTACCAGATGTTTCACCCTTGGTCCAAAGACGCTGTTTTGAACGGCTGAAGAATGTCACTTTGCCCGTTTCAAGGGTTTTCGCCAATGCGTCTTGGTCCATGTAGCCCTGCATTAATACCTTGCCAGACAGTGCGTCTTGCACAATGGCGGGTAGTAGGTTGTCCATTTTGTCCCAAGCTAATTTATTGCTGTTTTCGTTAGTAATGATCACGGGTTTACTCCTTCTGCTTGCGCCGTTAATCCGTGACGCTTACGCATGGCAACGCCATTGCTGGTCAACTCTGCTTTCAACTCATCAATATTGATGATGCCCTTGTGAAATACTGATGCTGCAAGCGCGCCATCTACGTCAGCCTGTTGAAACACATCCGTAAAGTGGGCAATTTCACCTGCGCCACCCGACGCAATTAGCGGCACTTCACAGATATCGCGCACGGCTTTTAGCTGCTTCACATCGTAGCCTTTGCGCACGCCGTCTTGGTTCATGCAGTTCAGAACAATTTCACCCGCACCGCGCGACTGAACTTCTTTAATCCAATCGATGGTTTGCCACTGGCTTTTTTGCGTTCGCGCTTCATCACCAGTGAATTTGTACACTTCGTATTGGTCGGTTGCTTCGTTGTAAAAGCTGTCGATACCAATCACGACGCACTGTTGACCGTATACGTCGTGTAGCTGGTTAATTAGATCTGGGTTATTAAGGGCAGGGGAGTTAATCGAAATCTTATCTGCACCCATTTCCAAAATGCGCCCGGCGTCTTCAATGCTCTTAATGCCGCCCGCTACGCAAAACGGGATATCAATAACCTGTGCTATACGGCTTACCCAGCTTTTGTCTACCACGCGGGCATCAGAACTTGCGGTGATATCGTAAAATACCAACTCGTCGGCCCCCGCTTTTGCGTATTGCTCGGCAAGAGGCACAATATCACCAATAATTTCATGATTTCTAAACTGAACGCCTTTAACGACTTTGCCGTCGCGTACATCCAAACAGGGAATTATGCGCTTTGCCAGCATGCAATAGCCTCCTTCACCGTGAATTTACCTTCAAGTAGTGCGCGGCCTAAAATTACGCCACCAACGTTTGTGGGTTTTAGCGCTTCGATATCAGCGATGCTGCCAATACCGCCAGACGCTTGCCAGCTAACGTGTGGGAAACGGGCTGCCATTTCTTGATACAGCTCAGTGTTCGCACCTTGTAGCGTGCCGTCGCGGCTAATGTCGGTACACAGCACATGCTTTGCGCCTACTGTAGCGAAGTCTTCAAGCAAGCCTTCAAGGGCTACGCCAGAATTCTCTTGCCAGCCGTGGGTAGCAATAAGCTTTTCACCGCTGTCGCTAATATTGATATCAAGGGCCAATACAATGTGCTCTGGGCCGTATTTTTCTACCCAAGACTTCACAAGCTCGGGTTGTTTTACCGCCAAAGAACCAATCACTACGCGGCTTACGCCCGTTTCTAGTAATTGCGCTACTTCTTCTTCACTACGAATACCGCCGCCGGCTTGAAACTTCATGCGCTTGGTATCGACCATAGACTTAATTAGTGAAAGCTGACGTTTACTGGTGTCTTTAGCGCCTGTTAGGTCAACAATGTGCAGCCAGGTTGCACCTTGGTCGGCATAGTCGTGAACCACGTCTACTGGGTCCAGTTCGTATTGGGTTTTCTGCTCGTAGTCGCCTTGATAAAGGCGTACTACGCGTCCGTCAATAAGATCAATCGCTGGAATAATCATTATAGGTTCACAAAGTTAGTCAGTAATTGTGCTCCGGCCTCGCCAGAACGCTCTGGGTGAAATTGCACCCCGTAAAAGTTGTCTTTATTTATAGCTGCTGAAAACGTATTACCATAAGTGCAGCTTGCAAGCGTGTGCTCGTATTCAGGAACGGCAAAACTGTGCACAAAGTAAAAGTAGGTATCTTGTGGGATGCCCTTAAATAAACTTTCTTCTTTATGAGAGACTGTGTTCCAACCCATATGAGGTAAGCGCACGCCTTTTGATTCCATGCGAGCCACATGACCTGGCATTAGGTTCAAACAGTCGATGTTGCCTGTACCTTGAAAACCACCTTCAGCGCTGGTTTCAACCATAAGTTGCATGCCTAAACATACGCCTAGCACAGGTTGGGTAAGCGACTGCAGGGTTTCCACTAGCGCTTTTTGCTTAATGCTTGCCATCGCTGCTGCCGCTGTTCCTACGCCGGGTAAGAACACTTTATCAGCGTTTTTTATCACGTTTACATCGTCAGATACGTCCACTTCAACGCCTAAGCGCTCAAGGGCAAAGCGTACTGATGAAATGTTCGCGCAGCCGGTATTTACTATAACTATTTTTTGTCGCTGCCTGGGGTTTACCACTGACATTACAGGGCTCCTTTACTACTTGGTAGTGCATCACCTTGGCGCGTAATGGCTTGACGTAGCGCACGGCCAAATACTTTAAACAGGCTTTCTACCTGGTGGTGTGCATTACCTTCGCTGGTGGAAAGGTGCAGCGATAGTCCCATGCTTTGTGCAAGCGAGTAGAAGAAGTGCGGCACCATTTCGGTGGCCATTTCACCTACCTGGTCGCGGCTAAATTCAGCGTCAAACTTAAGGTGTGGGCGGTTTGAAATGTCCATAATACATTCCGCACGACACTCATCCATTGGCAACGCGAAACCAAAGCGACCTATACCGCGTTTGTCGCCCAGAGCCTTTTTAAGCGCTTCGCCAAGGGCAAGGGCGGTGTCTTCTACACTGTGGTGATCGTCAATGTGCAAATCGCCATCGGTAGTCAGGTTTAGCTCGAAGCCACCGTGGGTAGCAATTTGGTCTAGCATGTGGTCAAAAAAGCCCATGCCGGTTTGAATTGTCGACTTAGCCTGCGAATCAAGATCTACACGCACGCGAATGTCGGTTTCAGAGGTGGTACGTACCACCTCTGCAATACGTGACGACGCAAGTAAGCTTTTCTGAATATCGTTCCAGTTTAAGCTTTCACGGTTGTACTGAAAGCTGCGAATACCCATGTTTTCAGCAAGCTGTACATCGGTAATTCTGTCACCAATAACAAACGAACGAGTGAAGTCCACTTTGCCTTGCTGTAGGTATTCTTGTACTAAGCCAAGCTTTGGTTTACGGCATGTGCAGTTATCAGCATCGAAGTGCGGGCAAATAAGCACGTCGTCAAACACTACACCCTGGCTTTCGAAAATGGCCATCATGGCATTGTGTGGTTTGTCGAAGTCTTCTTGCGGGAAACTGACTGTACCCAAGCCGTCTTGGTTACTTACCATCACGAGTTTAAACCCAGCTGCCTTTAGTTTAAGTAGCACAGGAATAACGTTTGGCTCGAAAACAAGCTTCTCTAAACTATCTAATTGCTTATCTATTGGCGGCTCTTCTACAAGTGTACCGTCGCGGTCAATAAATAAAATGGCTTGCTGACTCATGCCGCGTCCTCATTATTTTTAAATTCGTTAATTAGCTGCATTAAACGCTGGTTTTGCTCTTCAGTGCCTATGCTTACGCGTAAACAGTTTTGTAAGTTAAGCTGTTTTGATTGATCGCGAATAAGCATGCCTTGGCTTACCAAGTACTGCATTAGGGCTTGCGCTTTTGCGTAGCGGAATAAGATAAAGTTTGCTCGTCTATCACCCACTAATTCAAAGCCTTCGATAGAATTCAGCGCTTCGGCTAGGGCCTCTTTTTCCCGGTTAATGGTAGCCACCTGAAGCTCAAGTAACGTTAGCGATTCAGCCGACAATGCTTGTGCAGCAATCTGCGCTACTGGCTCTGGAATGGGATAGGGCGCTATCACTTTAAGTAGTGCTTGGATGACGGGTGCCTGAGCAAGTGTAAAACCACAGCGAAGACCGGCAAGAGCAAACGCTTTAGACAGCGTACGAAGTACCACCAAGTTTGGATAGTTGTTAATCTCATTTGCCCACGTATTGTCGGCATCGAACTCAATATACGCTTCATCTACAACAACCAGTGCTTTATCGGCAAAGTGATTGAGCACGGTTTTAATGTCTTCACGAGCAACTGGCGTACCGGTTGGATTGTTGGGCGCACAGATGAAAATCACGTTAACGTCATCTTCAGCGCATACAGCATTCACGTTAAGGCTAAAGTCGTCGTTAAGCGGCACTTTCTTAACGCCCACATCACAGGTTTCAGCACTGATTGCATACATACCGTAGGTAGGCGGGCATATCAGAATGCTGTCTTTACCCGGCGTGCAGAAGGTGCGAATAAGTAACTCAATGCCTTCATCTGCGCCGCGGGTAACAATAAGCTGCGATTTGTCGAGCCCGGCGTAGTTTGCGTAACCACTGACTACCGCTTCGGGCTGACATGACGGATAGCGGTTAAAGTTGCTGCTATCTACGCTGTATTCGTTGGCATAAGGTGACTCGTTGGCATTAAGCCAGTCTTGACCACCTGAAAACAAGCGACGAGCCGATTCATACGGCTTTAGCGGCACTAAATTTTCGTTAATTAGGTTATCGATAAGTGCCGACATTAGGCGTCTCCTTGCTTAAGTGCCTGCATGCGAAGTGCAACGGCCTGTTCGTGTGCATCCAAGCCCTCGGCAGCTGCAAGTGCCATAATCGCAGGGCCTAAATTACGCATGCCGTCTGCGCTTAGTTCTTGAATAGTGTAGCGACGCATAAAGTCTAATAATCCAAGGCTAGAGTAATTCTTAGCATAGCCATAGGTTGGCAGTACGTGGTTAGTGCCCGACGCGTAATCACCTGCAGATTCTGGTGACCACGGGCCTAGGAATATAGAGCCTGCGTATTTAATTTTTGGCAAATAATCACGGGCATTCTCTATTTGTACAATTAAGTGCTCAGCAGCGTAGGCGTTACTTGCTTCAATGGCTTGCTCAATGGAATCAGCCAAAATATAACGCGCATTTTCCATAGCAGGGCGGGCAATCTCAGCGCGAGATAGGGTTGCTAATTGACGTTCAACCGCGGCTTTTGCTTCTTCAATAAGTGTAGCGCTGTTAGACACCAAAATAGCCTGCGAGTCTGGACCGTGCTCGGCTTGGGAAAGCAGGTCGGCCGCTACAAACTCAGGGTTTGCGAACTCATCAGCAAGTACCAACACTTCTGATGGGCCGGCCGGCATATCAATAGCAGCACCATCAGCACGTTGGCTTACTTGCTGTTTAGCTTCAGTCACAAAGCTGTTACCCGGGCCAAAAATCTTATCTACTTGAGGAACGCTGTCTGTTCCCAAGGCCATAGCGGCGATTGCTTGGGCACCACCACACAAGAAGATCTTGTCGATGCCGCATTTTCTGGCCGCATACGCAATTTCAGGCGCGATAAGCTGTTCTTTGTTTGGTGGAGTACAAAGTAGCTTATTTTCGCAGCCCGCCACCAATGCAGGTACGCCTAGCATCAATACGGTTGATGGAAGTGGAGCGCTGCCGCCTGGAATATAAAGACCCACTGCATCAAGGGCGGTGAAGCGCAGCTCGCATTTAACACCAGGCGTTGTGGTTAGCGCGATATCACTAGGCATTTGCGCTTCGTGAAACATTTTTATGTTGTTGAACGCAGTATCGATAGCACTTGCTACATCTGGCGTTACCTTCGCAGCAAGAGCATCAATGTTTTCTTGTGAAAGGACAAGGCTAGTTAAGTCTGGGCAGTCAAATTTACGTGTGTAATCAAGTACTGCCTCATCGCCTTCTTTTTCAACGCGGGCGATAATGTCGCCCACGGTCTGCTTTAACTGTTGGCTATTGGCCATAGCCGGGCGGGCTAGCGCCTGTTTTTTCTCATTTACCGAAAGAGATGACCAAGTAATCATAATTGCCTGCCTTTTAGCCCATCATTTTTTCGATTGGCATTACAAGAATAGAGCTACAACCAAGGGCTTTAAGTTTCTCCATGGTTTCCCAGAACAAGGTCTCTGTAGAAACAACGTGGATAGCAACTTGTTCTTCATTTCCAGCAAGTGGTAGAACCGTAGGATTTTCAGCACCTGGAAGTAGGCTTTTCACCTGCTCTAAATACGCTTTTGGTGCGTGTAGCATGATGTACTTGCTTTCTTTTGCTAGTAATACGCCATCAACACGTGGCATTAGTCGGTTAACCAGTGTTTCTTTCTCGTCGCTAAGCTCGCCATCAGCGCGCTTAATAAGTACCGCTTTACTGCGGAAAATAACGTCTTTTTCAACAAGACCGTTAGCTTCAAGGGTTGCACCGGTAGATACAAGGTCACAGATAGCGTCAGCTACACCTGCTCGTGGGGCCACTTCCACAGAACCTTGTAGCATTACAGCCTTTGCATTTATGCCCTGTTCTTTGAAGTAGCGCTCAAGTAGGTAGGGGTAAGTTGTTGCTACTTTTTTGCCTTCTAGCGACTGGATTCCTTGATAATCCATCTCATTAGGTACCGCAATAGACAGGCGGCAGCCGCCGTAGTCTAGACGACGCAGTACTTCATATTCGAATGGCTTGCCCGCAGCTTTACGCTCTAGCATTTTCTCTTCTAGCTCATTTTCGCCAATAAAGCCTAGGTCTACTACACCATCCATAACAAGACCTGGAATATCGTCGTCACGCACGCGAAGCAAATCAATAGGCTGGTTCGTAGAATGCGCAATCAGCAGGCGATCACGAATATTGAGTTTAATGCCTATAGCTTTCAGTAGGGCAATGCTGTCATCGCTCAATCGACCTGATTTCTGTACGGCAATTCGAAGTCTTTTGCTGTTACTCATTGAAACGTTCCTTACACGTTGTGTTTTAACTTTTGATTGCGCCTAAAACGAAAAACCCCCGGAAGTTTCCTTCCGAGGGTCGAGAATTTGTTTTATCTGCGCCACTGGAAGGATACATAGACCTTCCAGCACGAACCTGAAAGGTTATGCTTTGTGGTGATGGTGATGTTTCGTCGCGCAGTTAATCATTTTAAAAATTTTAATTCCTAATTTCGAACGGCTGAAACATTAGCGTTTTGAATTAGGATTTGCAAGGTTAAAGTGAACTCTTTTGGCACACTAACTCTAATTTAATGTGTATATAATAAAACAATTCGTTATGAATTAGTTTTGAACCGTAATTTTAGGCAACTCGTTGCCGATAAGTTATAGAGACAAATGCAAACTTCTGGAGGGCGTATGAGCAACGATCTACTGTTTCCCATTTTGCCTCGCAACACAAAAGTGCCGATTGAGACGGACGACCGCGTGAAGAAAGTGCAAAAAACCAAAAAGTCCGAGCACTTTAGTGAAGAAGAGCGCGATCAGTTTCAAGACGTGAAGCGGACTGAGATTATCGAAAAATCAGCTGAAAACTCGAAAGATAAAGAGCGAGGTAACAGCGAGGGGGGGCTTAAGCATATTGATATTGATGTTTAGCGAAACTTGTTAGCGTTAGGTTTTGCTCGCATTGAGTTCTTCAAATAAAGCTGCAATTTGATTCGTCACTTTGTGCTTAGGTAAGTAGAAAGGCAGCGGCATTCGCTTAGAGTGAGACTCTTTCACTTTTACCGTGGCACTTATATAACTTTCTAACACTGGCAAATCTTGCTGCTTAAGTGTCTCAATTAACTCTCTTGGAAGCTTTGCTTGGCTATTGAATTGATTAACAACAATACCCAACAAACGCAGTTCAGGGTTGTGGTCTTCTTTTAATTCCATTGCATTTTCAAGTAATCGCTCACTAAACAGCGAAAAAAATCAACACCGCAAAACCACGTGGTTTTATATACCTAGAATGGAAAGCGTTATGGTTAGTATAAAAAAGTCTGTATGGCAGCTTGCAATAATGCTTCTGGCGTTTGGATGTCCAATAATACTTACATCAGCCGATGTGTACACTGCGCAATATTACGCAGATAAAGGATTGAAAAGTGCTAAGCATTTTCCTGGATTGGCGAGTCTTTGCGATATTAGTCTTGAGCCGCGGGATATTTTTATTGTAAAGGTTTAGAGCGGTAGCGGGCAGTTGTGCAGAAAAAATAAAAAGGCCTCTTGCATTCAAGAGGCCTTCGGTGTGTTGGAGCGCTAATCGCTAATATGGTTAGGAATAGTTAGGGCAGAATTAGTTTAGTTCTTTATCTACCCAAAATTTCGTGCCTTTAACAGTGGCCTGTAATGTAAGGCCGCTTTCAGTCATAGTATACACTGTGACGTTACCCAAGTAGCCTTCGCCTTCTGCAGATGCACCTTTGTTACCGGCTTTCGCTGCTACATCCGCGTTACCACCTACGGTCCATCCATTTTCAATAAAGTGATTCATCGCTTTTTGTGTGTGGAAAACCATAACAATTCGGTAATCTTTTGCGCCTAAGCCAAGGCCTACGCCACCTTCGGCCATATTCATATATGTTTTTGCGCCGGTTACATTATTGTTTACAACACCATAGCCTGTGCCCGCCGCCACAAAGAATACGTTGATGTTAGCATTGGTAAATACGGCGTAGCCGGCAGCGTCTTTTACCTGAGAGCGCGTATCGGGCTTTTCAGAATAAAGGCGGGCAAGCGCGTTATCTTGCATATCTAAAATAGCTTGTCGCTTTTCAGCAACAGTTCCGTCGCCCATCGAAGCGCACGCCGTCAAGGCTAACACGGCAGCCACAAACACAGATTTAATAGCTAACTTACTTATTTTCATGCAATTCTCCTTAGCATGTAGGTATTTTATTAACTACAGAAGAAGACCATTCTTACTGTTTCTAATTCAATAAAATACCGTTTTAATTTACGTCACATTAGTTGTACGCAAAAAACGTGCTAAGTGGTGCATGGAACATTGAAAACTATTGGTCTTACTTGCTAGTACACCTGCAAGTCGCTACCACTCAATTTCAAGCTCTAACGCACCGGGATGATCGGTTTGACCAACCATTTCTTCATACGGTGTGCTTTGACGGAGCCAAACTTTCTCAAAGGCTTGAGAGTCAAAATGCTCCCTAATCTCGTTCAAACAGTGAAACGTTTTAGGTTGTGACTTGTTGTCGCGAACCAAGGTGCGTGAGGCGCCCATACCGGTTGATGCGAGGTAATTGCCGCCTTCTAGTGACTCGATGTATAAGTTCATAGTGTAACCCTCATTAGGTCGCAACTCGTTATAGCTGCGTCTTGTATCTAATTAGTCGAAAATAGCCACAATGATCATTAATTTTGTGTCATGCACGATAAGGAGCCTTACGCATTGGTTGCATTTCAAAGCAACACGAATTACCACCACTTATTCGAACATACTGCGATCCCCGCCTTTTGCATACATTCATGAACACGCTCTTTGTCTTCTAAATTTAAAAATGATCCCACTTCAAATTGCTGCAGAGGGGCTTGTAGCACAAGCTGTGGCGCACATTTTAAGCTCAAGTCTTTTTTATAGTACAAGGACGTATCAGGGCGGAAGAATTCTATGCTGATACCGTTCGAGCTAGTGACTTGAATGCTGTTTGATGAAATTAAGAGCGTCTCCCAGCGGTATGTTGCTTTAGAAACCAAATACATAATCAGTGCCAGTAACCCGACCTCCAATCCTGCAAAAGGTAATATGACCCACGCACCGGCCAGTGACCAAGCAATAGCTATCGAGCTGATAAAAAGGGCAAAAGCTGCAATAAGGTGCTTTGTCTGTTGCCATGTTGCTGAGCGGTTTGGCGAAAGATGCAGTTGCACCTGGTGCTCAAATGTAGATACTTCAACCATGTTTTTAAAATGCTGTATATGATATCTGTGTAAGTAAAACCTTATACGTAGTGGGATAACAATAGTTTGAAAATTGTACAGGTGCTAGTTGGCTGCGTACTTAGAAAAGTCATGCCGTGTAACTTGCCGTATTATCTGCCTTAAGGACGTATGTGATTTCTCTCATCAAGCAAAACGCTGGCAAAACAGCGTTGATAGTACTTTTATTTTTATGGATCGGCAGTTTGCTAGCGCAACCAGCCCCTATTGAGCTTGTTAAAGAGTTCGGGCTTTTCAGCGTTCTTGGCGTTATTGGTGCTATATTTGCGAACGCCACTGGAGCTGGCGGTGGCGTGGTTTTCGTTCCGTTTTTTAACTACCTGTCATTTTCTGCGCAAAGCGTTGTGGCAACGAGTTTCGCCATCCAATGCTGTGGTATGACCGCGGGGGCACTAGCTTGGGCCGCGTATTATAAACACCAACACAAGTATGATCAGTATTGGAAGGCATTACCCAGTGTACTGATGTTAACGGTTCCCTCGTCAATATGCGGCATAGGATTCGCTCAGTATTCTTCTCAAAGTACACGGCTTCTAGAGCATTTGTGGGGTGGGGTCAATAACCTTCACATCGCTTTTGGTAGTTTTTCTATTCTATTAGCAATCGCAATATTTGCTTCTATTCCGCTAATGAAGCGTACCCATTTCAAAAAAGACTTACATACGAAAGATCTTTTGCTTTTACCTTTCATTGGTTTTTTAGGCGGCATTATCACCGCGTGGCTTTCGGTAGGAGTAGGAGAGTTAGTCGCTGTTTACCTCATAATTCGAGGGTTTAATGTAACTTTGTCTATTGCCAGCGCGGTTATCTTGTCGGCTTTTACTGTGTGGTCTGCATTGCCGTATCACGCTTTTATAAGCGAGTCTGTGGTATGGCAGGTTGTTTTGTTTGCTGGGGCTGGTGCAATAGTCGGTGGAACGATTGCAAAGTTTGTTGTTTTAGCATTTTCGGTTCAGCGTCTAAAACTTTTTTTCGGTATTTGGGTACTAATTTTAGGTGTTACAAGTTTACCTATTCTTTAAGCCACGAGCTTGCGGCAGTTAAAGGCCCAGCTCGCTGCAATTTGAAGCCTAAAGTAACTCGACGCAGAACCAGATTCTTCTTCTAAACGCTAATCTCGATAAGGAAAGATAATATGGATATCAATCCTGTTCCTAAGAAACGATATAACGTGCTTCAGCCAGAATGGTCATCTCACGCTGTTATTTATCAGGTCAACACACGACAGTTTTCAGAGCAAGGTAATTTTGAAGGAGTGAGAAAGGGGTTATCCCACATTAAATCACTTGGCGCTGATATTGTTTGGCTTATGCCTGTACACCCTATTGGTGAAAAGAATAAAAAGGGAGAGCTTGGAAGTCCCTATGCAGTAAAAGACTATCTGGCCATTAACCCTGAATTTGGTAGCGAAGAGGATTTCAAAGCGCTGGTGGATGAAGCGCACAAGCTTTCGCTAAAAGTCATCATAGACTGGGTGCCAAATCACAGTGCGTGGGATAATCCTTTGGTTGAACAGCACCCCGAGTGGTACGCCAAAGACTACAAAGGAGATTTTCGTCCATCTCCGTGGTGGGATTGGAGCGATATCATAGAGTTTGATTATGAACACGTTGGCCTTCGCAAATACATGATTAACGCGTTGTGTTATTGGGTTGAAAAGTTTGACATTGATGGGTTTCGCTGTGATGTAGCGGGGTATGTCCCCAACGATTTTTGGCAGCAAGCAGTGCAAACGCTAAGCGCAATCAGACCAGTCTTCATGTTGGCTGAATGGGAGAATCGAGATCTTCACGAAAATGCGTTCAATATGACATACGCATGGAGTTGGAACGAGACGCTACACGAACTCGCACACGGACAATGTTCGCTGGATAGGTTGCGCAAGTATTATTCGTGGAACGAACGCAGCTGGCCTCACTCCGCTTACAGAATGACCTTCGTTAGTAATCATGACAAAAATGCCTGGGATGGCACTCAGCGCGAACAATTTGGTGATGCGCTTGAAGCCTGCATTGCGTTGTCTGTGGTAGGTGAAGGTATGCCGCTCATTCACAACGGACAAGAAGCTGGTGAAACCAAGCGTTTAGCGTTCTTTGAGCACGATCCTATACACTGGCAAGAACATGAAATAGGCAACTTGTACCGCAAGCTAATTGCTCTTAAAAAGTCCAAAGCCGTGCTAGGGAACGGAGAGTACGGGGCAAGAATGATACAGGTGCCAAACTCTAAGATGGATAAGGTATTTAGCTTTGTACGTTGTAGTGAAAGTGAAAAAGTGTTCGTTGTGATTAATTTTTCAAATGAGTATCTAGAGGTGACCTTTGAAGAACCATTGTTTCAAGACGAATATACACAATGGCAGCATGAGGAGAAGCGAAATTTTGAAGCTGGTTCTGTCTGTGAGCTTGAACCTTGGCAGTTTGAAATTTGGGTAGCTTGAAGCGTTGATCGTTTGGCGTAGTGTTTAACTACAAAAGGTATATAAGATTTTTCATTTTTTACTGAGTAAAGATTAAGGACTAACTATGACTACGAATGATCCAACTGAAAAAAGCGAAGACCGCTCGTTAAATAATCACGCTGCGCTGAAAACATCCATTGCCAATGGTGATGTAAAAGAGGTCAAGACGCGACTTGAAGGGCATACTTTGAATAAGCTAGAAAAAGGTTATCTTATCGATCTCGCACGCTTGAGTGGTAACAGTGAAATCGAGGAAGTGATCAAGTCTATACCCGAAAGTTAGGTGCTTACTTAATTCATCTAATGTGAATCTAATGTGATTCTGATGTGAATCAGTCTCAACTTGATCTGTCAGATTCGAATAATAGGACTCAATCAAATCTGAGAGTCGCATATGTGCCAGAAGCGGACGGTGGTAACACCCCACTAAGGGGCGATAATACATGGGCTTAAATTAGGATCGAAGTGACGCAGCCCATGTATTAGCGCCCCAGCGATCAGCGCGAGCGCCTTTAGTGGCTTGTTATACCCTTTAAGCGTTGGGTATTTTAACCAGCAAATCCGTGACGCCTAAATCTACACTAAGTTGTGACAACAGTGTAGAAACCTGTCCACGATGATGAGTTTGATGGTTAAAGAAGTGCAGCAGTAGATGTGCGAAGCATTTTGAATGCGAGACGCCTCTCATATTTTGATAGTTTAGGTTACTTGCTAAAATGCCCTCGGAAAGCTGATTAACAAAATTCAAGATTGTGTTGTCCAGACTTACTCTTTCTTGTTTAAGCAGGGCGAGCTCTGAGAACAAAAGTGAGTCTAGTTTTTCAGGCTTAGGCTTCGATGCTAACGAATCTAATGCAGTAAAAGTTTTAGAATGAGTGGCAAAACGTTTAAGCCAAATTATATCTGCCACCAAAATATGATTGAGTGTACCAATGATAGAATCAAAGAAAGCCCCTCTATCCTTGGCAAGTTCCTCTGAGCCTAAATTCGACGCAGCAGAATAAATAGATGCGTTCATCCATTTATTGTATTCAGCCATTAATATGAAATTGCTTTTCGAAGACATTCGTCCGCTGCTTGCGATTGTCATGTGCTTCCCCAAATGACCAGCGTTTTACAAAATTTGACATTGTTAGGTTGTCACGAAGTCTCTTTATGTAACAAGCCTTTAATTACTAATTCGCAGTTACCTTGATCTCTTTCAAATAATGCAATACTTGGAGCATAATAGACATTATTAGCGGCTTTTACTTGTAATAATCTTTTCGTTTTAGATTTGTTTCTAAGTTCGTCATTATTGGCGCTAGCTATTTCAACGTCGCACGATTGAAGTAACACTGTAGAAACTGACTCATCCTCAACTGCTAGTACTTCCTCTATTACAGCATTTTTTGCTAAAGCGCTCGAAGAGCACAACATTGAAATTATAAAAATTTTCTTTTTCATTGAGTTAATATCCTTGTTTTACTCATCTAAAAATAAGTTTTTTTTGATTAAGCGCTTTTTACGAAAATTCTTGCTACAAATAGCACATAACTTACTAATATGGCGAAGCCGCGCACGTGTTTGCGTCCCAGCGAGCGACAGCGAGTGCCATAATTTGTTTGTTAGGCCGTGCTGATAAGTTAGTCACGGCTATTAATAAAACTTTGTAACTCATCTGAGAAGCCGCTAATTTGTTTAGCTTCTAGAAGGCCGTCTGATTTCATTAATGCAAGTTGCAGCATAGCTTTAGACCTTGCATTGTAATCGAATATGTTGACGATACGTTTGTCGCTGTTTTCCATCAATTTATACAAATAAAGATATTTTGCATGATTTGAAAGTTCGGGATCATCGATTCCTTTACGCACATCGTCCAAAACTTGCTGGCAGCATTTATCTAATGCATCTGCCTTAACTTGTTTGAAGTGTTTCCAATCTGCCTCTGAAATCATGTTTTACCTCTATAGGCCTAAAATTAAGCTATGGGGCACATATGTGGTGCTATAATCGCGAAGCGGCCCCGCGTATGTGTCCCAGCGACGGCAGGGAGTGACTTAAGCGCGTTGTTAAGTCTCACTTACGACCACACATTCTCTCTGATGCCATATTCCAATAGGCTTGAGCTGTAGTCATTTTCATTTCACGCCTTCTATTATCAATATCTTCAATGTCCTGAATAGGAAATGGTGTGAAATCAGTGCCATCACATTTGCCTTGGGTTCCGTAAAGCTGTGGGCGATGAGTCCTATCATAAAGGTATGCGTAGTTAGCAGGATTAATCTTTCCTTCTAACGCTAAAGGGCGCATGATTTTAAGCATTTTGTCTTGAAACTCTTTGTTGTAGTCGGCATGTTGAACAATTATCCATGCTGCCTGCGAAGCATCTTTTCCGACCATATCGATAGTGGGCCAGCCAAATTCAGTAACAATTTCTTCGATTCTATTAGCTTGCTCTATGCGAAGTTTTTCGAAATCCCTATCAGTTTTTCCGTGTAATGTACTTTGATCCAGTTCCATCATCTGATTTAGTTCTTGACGCAGACTGAAGTAATCATCTTTAGCAAATGAAAAGTTACTTGTTAGGCATATAAAGACAATGAGATATAAATTTTTCATATTACTCCTCCGTGAGACTTAACTTTTAAATAAGGGGCGCAGGCATGTGGGGCATAATGGCGAAGCCGCCCCGCATGAATGTGTCCCAGCGACCGAAGGGAGTGCCAACAGCGTTTTGTTAGGCGTACAAATGAACGCACGCAGCTTTGCTGCTACCACTAGCCGATAAGACCACTTATTTAAATTATTGAATTTAAGATAAAACAACCCTGTGCGAAATGCCAGATGTTAACGACATTGCTGGATAAAAGAGCGAGTTTAGAAAGCTGGTGATGTTGAATATTTGCGTTGCGATATTGATGAAAAGCGCGTTGCTAAAGCCGTTGAAACTATCAAAAAAGCAAGCTGTAAAGACAACCTAGCGAAACAACCTTGATGCTGTAATGTCACATCCGAATCACCATTTATTGCTGTGAGTAAATGACGCCTAACGCCCCGCTTAGGGGCAATAACACGTGGGCTAAAATTGGAGCGAAGCGACTGAGCCCACGTGTTATTGTCTCAGGGAGCTTGCGAACCTCCTAATTGATGCGTTTTATATATTTTCACTCATCGTATATTGAATATCATCATGAGGTGGAACGAACTGGAGTAATAAGCTATTTCATGACGAGAGTACTGGCACACCAATCACAGTTTTCCTGTACTAATCTCCCATCTACAGGTAAAGATGACGACTAATATATTACGTAAAACCAAAATAATTCCTCCGTTTAACTTTAACACGCTAGCCCACTCTGAAAGCCACCTGTAACATAGGGTAATGTGTAGAGCTAATTTGTCTTATATCAGGTCAATTTATGCGAACAAGCATCTAAAGGAATAGCTATGGCAGCCAAATCAACTATCACTCATCAATATGATTTACAAATGACAGTCATAGACATCGTGGCATTGCCTGAAGAACGCTGCGTGGCCTTGAGTTGGAGCCAAGATAGTGGGTATCAATTTATTGCGTTGCAAGAAGGTAACTTTGTTCCTCTTTCCTACACGATATCGTATGACTTAGAAGAACTCTCATGTGCTGCCTTGTTTAAAACTACATCTGGATTCGGCTGTGTATTCCCCGATAATGTTGTTACCTATACGCTCTCAGATAGTCACTTTCAAACATATCCTTTCGCCGAACCGTTTCCAATGGATGCTGCAAACCGTTCAACGTCACCGGTAAAAGCTCACATGGATGAACACACTGGTACAATCCACGTAATTTTCGAAGATTTCTTTTATAAAAGACGAGGACGGTTTATTTCAAAAATAAGTTTAAATAACAACCTTGCTCATTATTCCCCATTGTATGCTTTTCCGTTCAACACAGCTTGGTATCACGAATGTAGTGACATCTGTTTTGATAAAAGGCCTCTTGTGCTCGCCATTAATTGCCCATCACTATGGCACAAAAGAGAGCCGTGCCCTACGCGATCAACGCACCTAACGGTGATCAATGATGATGGTATCTCTAACGTGACTTCGACTGAACACGGCCATGGGAGCTTTTCTTCAGATAAACAACACCTGATGGTTAAAACAATCTTCAGTCCCTATAGCATTCATTTTTATTCTCTATCGGGTGATAAAGCATTTGTTCTAAACTTAACCCCCAAGCGGGTACTGGGAAACATTGATAAGAAGTGGTTGACACTCTTCGATAAATTTAACGACACTTTATGGCTTGCTCGCGATTATGATGTAACTCAGGTAAAGCTCTTGCGATAAACGCCTTACAATGCTTCGAACATAACTCTGCCAACTTCATTACACCGCTACGTTGGACTCAAATTAAGTAAAAATATGGGCAGTCCGTAAAAGGAAAGCTTTTATCGGACGAGTGAAAGTGAGTTTTTGTGGCTATCTCGACAGACTCCATTGCCCCTGACGCGGTTATCTAACTGAGTTATGTCAGACGTCCGCTTCACGCTCATAGCTGCCTGTTAGATTGAGTCTAAACCTATCCATCGAAACTGTGAGATCAGATATGAGCACTACATCTAATATAGGTGTGTCACTTCCTATAAAGAAAGGAGGCACACCGTAGCTCGTATTTCCGTGATTAGCGTTATTTAAATCGATTCGGCAGATGAGAGCTTTGCTTAAGACCTTCAACTTCATCTTCAACAGGCTTTTCGAGCTTTGACACCGCGTAGGCCACGCCAAAGCCCAAACAACTTCCCACCAAAACATCTGATAAGTGATGCGCGTCGCGCTTAGTCCTCGACTTTCCTATGACTGCTGTAGCAGCTAGGCCTGCCGCCGACGCTAACAATAAAGGTCCAGAACTACGAGGTATTGAACCAGCCACTGCGGCTACTGCTGATGCATGTCCTGATGGCATAGAGTTAAATTTGTCTTTCAATGCGGGGCCTTTTATCTCAGGGCTGCTCTCTGCTCTTGGGCGCTTTCGTCCAATCAAACGTTTAAGCCCTGCGTTAAATAATCCCGCCACTGAAGCTGATAACGTCGACTTTAAAAGAAAGCGCTGCACCTTTGGTGCATGCGTCATCTTAGATAGCGCGTAAGCAGAACCCGTAATGGCGACGACAGATGGAGGTGTTGTCGCCTTGCTCAAAGTGCTTGATGTTATAAAGTTCTCTTTATTTTGCGTTGTATTAGCGCTGGGCTTGTTCATTTTTCGCAGTGCTCGATACGCAAGTAGGCCTTTAATTCCTGTGGAAGCTAACATAAAAATCCCTCTTAGATAAAGTGATGGACTATTGAGGAAAGTTCTTGCCGTGTACAACATTGAAGCCACGTGGCCAAAACATGCTGTAAACGTAGAAAAAGAGCCGCACGTGCGGCCCTAACATCACTTAGTCATTACTCTTCAGAACTATCACTTGAGTTACTTTCAAACTTACTCTGATAACGCTTAAATTCCGTACGCGTAATTAATTCATCGTCATTTGCGTCAATATTATCAAAATCACGTGTTACACCACTTCGCGAGGCTTCAGCTTTAGTAAGCTTACCGTCGCTGTTAGCGTCCATCATCTCAAATTTACTGCGCGCAATGACCGCTTCATCTGCGATAACCGTATTATCGTGAACAACAGTATCTTCAGCGACTTTGTCAACGTTTGTCTTTTCTAAGTTTCCGTTAGCCTTCAACTCAGTCTTAGCTCGTAGTTCGTGAGTCAGCCTTTTGTCTTTCGTCGCGGCAACCACTTCATCGACATCAGTATCAACTTTAACTTCCGTTTCCATTGTACCTTCTGTACCCATACTCTCTTTCATCGATTTTACCGTTGCAAGCACGTCGTCATCGAAATGTTGAGGGTGCTTCGTTACATGAGCATTGAACTCTTTAATTGAAAGCTGCATGTCTGAATTGGTATCAATTTTGGAAAAGTGCGCATAAATCTCATCGTCGTCAGCTTCTTCTCGTGAAATATAGCCGTTGTCATCGTTATCCAAATCGGCAAATGTGGTGTCTATTTTTTCGATACCATTGCCGGCAAACGCGGCAGTAGAAAGTGCGGCGCTGATTAGTGTAGCAATTGTTAATTTTTTCATATCTAACTCCTTGGTTTTTCGGCCTCCATACTGCTTAAAAACGGAGGAGAGTATTCACATGGAGTTATTCACAGCATATGCCATTTCAATAAAATGTTTTTAGATCATTGGTTTATGTTTTTTGAAAGGTTGGGTGACGACAGGCGGAATTGTGAGATCTATAGAATTTTCTGAAAAAGTTACTCGCTATTTTTGACAAAAACGGAACACGTTAAGCGGAGAATGTTTTGAATGCGAGCAACAATCGACCTGCCGTTATTCAAGCAGCGAACTTTGTTTAGTATAAAGCCATTAGGTTTCGAATGAGTATTCAATGTTTGTTACGGTAAACGTTCAAATTTTGTGATGGTTTCTAAGCTTTCTTCCCACGCAGCTTTGCTTACGCCGAAGATATGTGCAGTAGGTTTAATCAGTAGTTTTGTATCCAGACACCCAGCGGGTACGGCTAGAATGTCACCGAGTTGAGTACACGGAAGGGCTGAACCACAAATTTTACAGAAACTTTTGCTATGACGCGTGTTCTCGAGCGTGAAGTTGACTACAGCGTCAACACCCGATGCCCAAGTTAATATAGCCGAACTTGAAAACAGGTTGGCTGCGAAGGCCGAACCTGTATCCTTTTGACAATGTTTGCAGTGGCACAGATAAAAACTGTCAAAATCACCCTCAATTTTAAAAGTTACCGACCCGCACAAACAAGACCCTTTGTAATTGTTCATCAAAACTCCTTTTTTGTGAAATACCACTATTTAAAGCACCAAGACTGCTACTGTTTAGCAAGCCAATCGTAAAAATGCGCCACGCCTGCTTCTAAAAACGGTTCTATGGGACCGTGTTCTTCTTCGCCTGATAAATAAAGTGCTCGTCGACCTTTTTCTAGCAATAGGCAGGCTTCTTCATCTTCTACCGCTGTTTCCATATAGGCCGCTTTTTCCGCTGCAAAGTAGTCTGGCATATCTTTATAAAGTGCTTCGGGATAATAAAATTCAACGTGGTTTACACATGCGCCGGCACCCTTGGGGTAAATCGTGCTGACGACAATAATATCTGGGTACCACTCAATCATAATATTAGGGTACAAAAAGCACCATATTGCGCCAAAGCGAGGAAGTGTTTGCCCGAATCGTGCCAATAATGCGTCTTGGAACTCTCTGTAACGCGGTGTTGTGCGCTTGGTAAGCTGGTCGCCTAGCCCAACTTTTTGAACTGAAAAATCATCGCCAAACGACCATTCTAAATCATCGGGTTTAACAAACTGGCGAAGCCCAGGGTGCATGGAGTACACGTGATAGTTCTCTAGATAGATTTCGATAAATGTCTTCCAGTTAAATTGATATTCCGACGTTTCAGAACCGGCGTAAAAGTAATCGGTAAAGTCGAGATAGTCCTCAAGCCCAAGGGCAGATAAGTCCATATTAGGAGATCGCCCTCGAAATAGAAGACCGTTCCACACTGACAGTGATTCCTTTTTCAACTGACCGCTAGGGGCATCCTTAAAGTGGGGCGCACCTTTAAGCTGGCCTGTATTGTCATAGCCCCAGCAGTGGAGTTTACAAACTATGCTGCGTGCCCTGCCTTGCCCTTCAAGAAGTTGAGCTTGTCGATGTAAGCAAATATTGGATATAAGTTCATAATTCTCACCTTGATTAAACAACGCATAACGGTCGTTAAAGTGAGGCAGTACTTGATAGCTAAACTTCTCTGGCACCATTAGGGAATGGCCCGCATAAGCAAGCCCTCGAGAGAATGCTTGCTCGACTTCCTGCCGGCTTTCATCAGCATCAAAGTAACTTTTTATAGAAGGATGGGTAACGATTTTCATAGTTTAAAACGGGTGCTAAAAACGCAGTGCGTTGAGTCGAAATAATATAGGCGCTATGTATCACTGAATTGCTTAAAAAAATAGCAATATTTTATTTAAAGCACTATTTTTTTTAAAATATCGGAGTAGAATCCGCGCACCTTAATTTCGAAGTGATTTTCATGGACATTGGCTTCCATCACCTTGAAGAAAAGCGTCTATTAACGCTTTCTTTTTATATTGCCGGTGCATTTGTCGTTATTGCGCTTGGTTTTGCCATTTTAACCAGCTCTGGCGCTATTTTATTTGATGCTGCTTACTCATTAATTGCTTTTGTTATGTCAATGCTAACGCTAAAAGTAGCTAACTTGGTTCAACGTCCTGATGATGACCGATTTCACTTTGGTTACACGGCAATTGAGCCTACGTTAAACATGTTTAAGTCGCTTATTATTATTGCTACGTGTGTGTATGCCGTCGCGAGCTCTGTTCAGAGTTTATTAGCAGGTGGGCATGCAGCTGAGTATGGTATTGGTATGGTCTACGGTGTGGTAGCAACGTTGGGCTGTTTTAGTATCTCTTTCTACATGCGTGTAAAAGGCAAGCATTTGCTGTCCGACTTAGTAAAAGTGGATTCTCACACTTGGATGATAGACGGTGTGCTAAGTGCCTCCATTTTGTTCGCTTTTATCCTGGCCTACGCGTTGGAGTTGACTGAATATAGAGCGCTGTCGCCGTACGTTGATCCCATTTTATTGATTATTCTTGGCTCAGCAATGTTGCCGGTGCCGTTTAAGATCCTGCGTGAAAGCCTTAATGAGGTAATCAATAAAGCGCCGCCTGAAGCTATCTCGGCGGTAATCGAGAAAAAATTCAAAAAAACGTTGGCTGACGTACCGTATGAGCATGTGGAGGTGCGAATTAGTAAGCGGGGTAGGGATGTTTATCTGCTAGTCCATATTATTGTGGATGATGCATTCTCGTTTGCAACGATCAGTGAGTTAGATGAAATTCGACTGAAATGCGAAGCAGAGATGCGCGAGTGGGACCCAGCAATTATCATGGACATCTTGTTCATCAAAGATCCTGAACTAGCAGAGTAATGATATAGGGTGAATATGATATTTCTCGTATTCACCCCTTGCGTGGCTGGCAAAATTCTCCAAATTTTCCGATAATCAAGTCTTTAAGCTAAATGAAGATGTGATGGAAACGCGACTTCCGCTATATAAAAAGCTGCTGGTAATGTACCGCATAGAACCGGGATGTCTTGGGCCGCAAGGTGCTGACTACGTTGAAGAGTTTTGTGTATTTGCCAAAAAAAGGCTAAAAGACAACCATGGTCATTGTTTGCGATGGACCATTAAGCCCCGCTACGACAAGACACTGCCCGAGCTTGAATTTCAGATAAAAAATGCCGTGCTTTCCCGTGACAATGCGGCTAAATATATGGATAGCTTTGGTATTGATATCGATGCTTTCGAAGAAGAGCTAGAGGAGTCGCTCGCCGATTTGGTTGATGCATTTTTCGAACGCTGATGCGTTCAACTAAAGCCACCTTTGCATGCATTGCTATATACAATGCTAGGGAACTCGAAAAGGCACTTCAAAAGCAGAGCACAAAAAAGCCCCGCCATTTCTGGCGAGGCTTTATCATTCATTCAGTTAAAGTGAATCAGTAACTCACCTTAATAGATCAGTTTAAAGATTTCAGTTTCTGGTAACCTTCAGCTTCTAGCTCATCATTTACGCACTCTAATACAAATACGTCTTCCGACTTGCCTTTTGTGCCTTCTTCTTCAGCGATTTCTTTACAGAACTGGGTTAATTCCGCTACCAGCTCTGCAGGTGCTTCGTCTGATGCAGCTGCAATTACAGAGAACGCCATTGCGCTTAAACCTACTAAGCCTAAACCTATAAAGCGTAAACCTTTCATAATTACCTCGTTTAATAGTTGAGTATAAACATTTACGAGCTGGATATTGCGCCTAAGTGTTAAGATTAAAAAGCTAATTTTTTTGTTCTAGAAGACAAATTCTTTTCATCAAAAATTTAACAATTGTTTTGACTCTAAAAGGCGTCAGGTAGCAAATGCTGACGCTAAAATGCAAACCTTTAATGGGCATTCCATAGGCTTTTTGGCATAATGCGCGGCCTAAAGTAGAAAAGTAATGACAGCGCTTAAACCATGCCCACAATAAATAACGTATTCTCTTCAGATGGCCTCCTTGCAGGTGCTATCAAGGGGTTTGTACCTCGCGAAGCTCAAACTGAAATGGCAAAGGCGGTTAAGCGCGCTATTGATACCACAGGTAGTTTAATAGTAGAGGCCGGTACAGGAACGGGAAAGACTTTCGCTTATCTCGCTCCGGCATTGTTGAGCGACGGAAAAGCCATTGTTTCTACAGGGACTAAAAACTTACAAGAGCAGCTATTTCACCGCGACTTACCGCTGGTAAAAAAGGCCTTAGGCAGCAAGCGAAAAACTGCACTGTTAAAAGGCCGTTCAAACTATCTTTGTCTACACCGTGTAGCGCAGCACAGCGGCAACTCTACGCTCGTTGAAAAAGAGGTATTGGGTCAGCTTTCAGAAGTGAAACGTTGGTCTAGTACTACGAAAACAGGTGATATGGGGGAGCTTAAAACCCTTCCCGAAGATGCCCGTGTTTTACCGCTGGTTACCTCTACAGTGGATAACTGCTTGGGCCGCGATTGCCCAGATTATGAAGATTGCTACTTGGTAAAAGCGCGCAGAAAGGCGCTGGATGCTGATATTATTGTGGTGAACCACCACCTTTTCTTTGCTGATATGGCATTGAAAGACACAGGGTTTGGCGAACTTATTCCAGAAGCTGATGCGATTATTTTTGATGAGGCTCATCAAATTCCCGATATTGCCAGCGATTACTTTGGCGAGTCACTTTCGACAAGACAAATTCACGATATTGCGAAAGATATCACGCTATTGTTCAGAACAGTGCTAAAAGATGCTGGGCAGCTAGATAAAGCGGCTGACAAATGCAGGATGATTGCCTCTGATTTACGGCTATTGTTCCCGGATACGGCTGAACGCGGCAACTGGGCTGAGGCGTTAGACCGTGACGACGTGCGCATGCAGGTGGGCAAGCTGGCCGAAGCGCTAGGTGTACTGCATGAAGTGTGTAAACTCCATATTGGCCGCGATAAAGATTTAGACAACATGTACGAACGTGTTGTGGCTGCAAGAGAGCAGTTAGATGCGTTAAGCGACAATAAGCAAGAAAATGTAAGTTTGTGGTATGAAACTACTCAGCGCCATCTCATTATGCATTTAACGCCCTTATCAATTGCCGCTAAATTCAGACGATTCGTATCATCGCCGCCGCGCGGGTGGATTTTTACCTCGGCAACCCTAATGGTAAACGGCGGTTTTGATCACTTTCAGCGCCGCATGGGCTTAGAAGACGCAGAAACGTTAGGATTAGATAGCCCGTTTAATTACCCCGAACAGGCCATGCTGTGCGTGCCCCGCTATTTACCAGAACCAAACAGCTACGCTATGCGCGAAACTTTGCTAGAAACAGCCAAACGGCTAATCAAAGCAAGTCGCGGGAGATGTTTCTTGTTGTTTACTAGTCACGCTATGCTTCGAGAAATTGCGCAGAAGCTAGAAGATGAGATAGATAATCCGCTACTGGTGCAAGGGACTACCACCAAGCAAGCATTGCTGGATGCGTACCTTGCAGATGAAAAAGCGGTATTAATGGGCACAGGCGCGTTTTGGGAAGGAGTAGACGTGCGCGGCAACGACTTGGTTTGCGTGATGATTGATAAGCTGCCCTTTGCGTCACCTGATGACCCGCTGCTTCAAGCCCGTATGGAAGATGTAAAAAAACGTGGAGCAAACCCGTTTGGTGTTATTCAAATTCCCCAAGCTGTTATTACGTTAAAGCAGGGCGCGGGAAGACTCATCCGAGATCCTTCAGATAAAGGCGTGCTGGTTATATGTGACAATCGATTAGTGACGAAGCCTTACGCCAAAACCTTCGTCGGAAGCTTGCCAGATATGAAAAGAACAAGAAGCTTGGACGAAGTGGAAAAATTTTTAGCCGGCATTGATGAAGCCTAAGTTAAAGCACTGAAAAAGCGGTAGGCGTGTATTACGCCATTAGCCCCGTTTTCAGCTTATATGAAATAAGAGATAAACATGAACATTTTAGCTATAGATACCGCAACCGAAGCTTGTTCGGTTGCGCTTCAATTCAAAGACACCGTCATAACGCGTTTCGAGATATGCCCACAGCAGCATAGTCAGCGACTTCTTCCCATGGTCGATGAGGTGTTAAAAGAAGCAAAGGTTTCGCTGGGCGACCTAGATTTACTGGCTTTTGGTCGAGGCCCAGGCAGCTTTACCGGTGTTCGCATAGCGACGGGAATGATTCAAGGTTTAGCGTTAGGGACAGGCTTAAAAGTAGCGGGCGTGAGTACGCTTGAAGCTATGGCGTTTGAAGTAGCGTCTAATACTCAGCATAAAGATGCATTGATTGCCGTCGCGTCTGATGCGCGTATGGGTGAAGTGTACTTCGCGGTTTACTCTCAGTCGCAAAATGGGCTTGTACTTTGCACTGAAGAGCAAGTTTGTCCGCCCGAATTGGCTATTGAACAGCTAAATGTACTTAGAGAAGAAAACGGCGCGACTGTAATTGCAGCTGGCACCGGCTGGTCTGCCTACGAGGAGCTTGATAACTGGAAGTCTGAAGTATGTGGTGAGGTAGCGTCTGACATCACACTTCCAAACGCGCAATACATGCTTAAACTTGCAATAGATGCACATAGTAAAGGCGAAGTATCTGACGCTGTGAATGTAGAACCTGTATATCTGCGCGATAAAGTTACGTGGAAAAAATTACCTGGCAGAGAGTAACGACACGCCGCCAAATATTGGGCGCCCATTACTAACAATAAATAAATCGAGCAACGGGAAAAGAGGAGCGAGTCTTAAGGTTAAAGCTCGCTTCCCAATGGTATGATTCTTGCCTAAGTTAACTCTGTATGATTATCAATAATAATTTCGCTGTACCGTCTTCCGAACCTTCGCAAGGCCGTGTCGCTAAAATTAACAAAGACCCTGAACAGCAAAGTAAAGGGCAAAGCGAATCGTCTGCTAGGGCGATTGTTGTTGCGC
This sequence comes from Alteromonas sp. CyTr2, assembly GCF_947311905.1. NCBI lineage: Bacteria > Pseudomonadati > Pseudomonadota > Gammaproteobacteria > Alteromonadales > Alteromonadaceae > Alteromonas > Alteromonas sp. CyTr2. Next base: position 50,390 of record NZ_CAMZMZ010000033.1, read on the forward strand.
CCGACGAACAGGGAACGGATAACGCCAAAGCGTACCAACAATTCATTCGTGAAGATGGCAACACGTATTCTCAAAATGCCATAGCGTCATACACAAGCTTTGAAAAGCAGCAGCAACGCGAGTCTATTCAATCTATGTTCGGCGTGGACATCTACGCGTAGTTCAATTCCAAGCACCATAATTCACACCGTAGATAAATTTAACAAATTGTTAAAACCCGCTGTGTATTTTGAACAAAAGCCTACCGTATATACTCTACAAATTGTTGGTTGGGATGATCTATCTCATTTAAGCGACATAGTGTTTGAACGGCAGTGGTTGTCCATTCGTATAAATGCTAATGTTTGGTTGTTGGTATTCGGTTTTTCTTTTTCTCATAAAGAGATACATGAAAGTAGAGGCGGGTTGTAATCGAAATTTCACTGTATTTTTTAAACAACCCAGTGCTTGTAGACTGACTTTTATTCAAACGCAGCATTTTCTAGGATTTATAGGAGCTCGTCGATGTCTCGGTATTTAGTTTTACTTACAGTCTTTTTATTTGCGGGCTGCACAATAGTCCCAGATAGCATAGAAGTGCCTGAAGGAACGCAGCTAGTTAGCTATTCGAAAGCGGTCACGTCGGGGGCGAACGCGCAAGGCCAAAAGGCCAGATGGGGAGGAATGATTGTTGGTGTTGAAAATAAGCCCAACAAAACGTTCATTGAACTCGCTCATTTTCCGCTAAATCATTATGGCAAGCCTTCAACAAATGGAGAGACGTCGGGTCGATTCAAAGTACAAATTGATGGCTTCGTCGACCCAATTGTTTTTGAAGAAGGGCGTGCGGCAACGTTTTTAGGTACAGTTACCGCTCCAACTGCGGGCATGGTGGGTGAGCAGCCCTACATTTATCCGACGATCATTGCCGATGACTACCACATGTGGAGGAAGCAAGAGGTTTATGATGTAAATACTTACTTCTTCAATTACCACACAGGTTGGTATTCACCCTTTTATCGCTTCAATGGCCCTTGGATGTATCCGCATTTTAATCGAACGCGCGTAATTCGTTACGAAAATGCGCCGAGCAAGGCCACGCTTCCTTCTAAATCTAAGTCTACACGAAGCAAGACAAAGGCAACGATACAGCCCGCAAGGCAGGATAAAGCGAAGTAAAAATCTCATCATGGAGGCGGCATAATATTGCCGCCTTTTTTTATTTTTATGTCCCGTCCTAAAATACGTTGACATAAAGAGGATTTCTTTATGACAACTTCAAGTAATCAAAGGCCTAAGCGCACA